>JAEWCY010000254.1 GCA_023390395.1 Pseudomonadota bacterium
GGGGGGTGGTCGTTGGGGGGGGCGTGGGGGGGCACGGGGAACGCCGCCGGCGGCCAGGCGGGGGTGACCCCCTCCTGGACCTCCCCACCTGGGGGAGGAAAGAGGGTCGGGAAAAAGGGCTTGACAAGCTCCCGCCGGGCCGCGTAGCTCTCTGGCCATGCAATCCCTCGCCAACCTGACCTCCGGGTTTTATTTTTGGTTCTGGTTTAGCCACGCCCGTGGTCAGGGAGGGGTGCGGTCGAACTAGATCAACCGCAACGAGCCACTCCAGGGCCGCGGGCATCACGCCGGCGGCCCTTTTTGTTTCCTGACGCCGGCGTCCGCTCCGGGGAGGCCAAACCGCAAAGGAGACCGTCATGCTGCTGGGCAAAGCCGTCCGTCTCGAACGCATCTTCAACCGCAACACCCACCGCGCCATCATCGTGCCCATGGACCACGGCGTCACCGTCGGTCCCATCGCCGGCCTCATCGACATGCGCGACGCCGTCAACCAGGTGGCCGAGGGCGGGGCCAACGCCGTGCTCATGCACAAGGGCCTGCCGCGCTGCTCCCACCGCGGCCGGGGCCGCGACGTCGGGCTCATCATCCATCTTTCCGCCTCCACCTCGCTGTCGCCCTACCCCAACGCCAAGACCCTGGTGGCCACGGTGGAGGACGCCATCAAGCTCGGCGCGGACGGCGTGTCCCTGCACATCAACCTCGGCGACGAGACCGAGCGCGACATGCTCGGCCACCTCGGCGAAATCACCTCCCGGGCCGCCGAATGGGGCATGCCCGTGCTGGCCATGGTCTACGCCCGGGGCCCCAAGGTCGATAACGAGTACGACCCCGAGGTCGTGGCCCACTGCGCCCGTGTCGGCACGGAAATCGGAGCCGACGTGGTCAAGGTGCCCTACACCGGCGACATCGAGTCCTTCTCCCGCGTGACCGAGGCTTGCTGCATCCCGGTGGTCATCGCCGGCGGCCCGAAGATGGACAACGACCGCGACCTGCTGCAAATGGCCCACGACTCCATCCAGGCCGGCGGCTCGGGCCTGTCCATCGGCCGCAACATCTTCCAGCACCGCCAGCCCGCCCGCATCGTCCAGGCCCTGCACGGCATCGTGCACCTCGACTGGGAGGTCGACCAGGGCCTCGAGCTGCTCAAGGATTAGTCATGACAAAGGAAATCTGGCTCAAAGTCATCCCCTTCGACAAGAACGCCGTCACCCTCGGCCTCGAATCCGGCGTGGACGGCTTCGTGGCCGCAGCCGGGGACGCGGAAAAGATCCTGGCCCTCGGGCGCACCAAGGTCATGACGCCCGAGGAGTTCGACTGCATCCCCATCTGCTGCAAGGACGACGAGGAAACGGCCGTGGCCGCGCTGAGGGCCTGCCGCCCGGTCTTCCTGGCCCAGGGCTGGGAGATCATCCCGGTAGAGAACATCCTGGCCTGCACCGAGGGCCTGGGGCTTGAGTGCGAAAGCCTCGACCGGGCCCGCCTGGCCGCCGGGGTGCTGGAGCGCGGCGCGGACCGGCTGCTCGTCACCCCCGAGGCCGTGTGCGACCTGAAAACCATCGTCAACGAACTCAAGCTCTCCCAGGGCGCCATGGAACTGACGCCGGCCACGGTCACCAGGATCGAGCACGCCGGACTCGGACACCGGGTCTGCGTGGACACCACCAGCATCCTCAAAACCGGCGAGGGCATGCTCGTCGGCAACTCCTCGGCCTTCACCTTCCTGGTCAACGCCGAGACCGAGTCCAACCCCTACGTGGCGGCCCGGCCCTTCCGGATCAACGCCGGCGCGGTCCACGCCTACTGCCAGATGCCCGGGGACAAGACCCGCTACCTGGAGGAGCTGGCCGCCGGTTCGGAAGTGCTGGTGGTCTCCCACGAGGGCGCGACCAAGACCGCCGTGGTCGGCCGGGTCAAGACCGAGATTCGCCCCATGCTGCTCATCACGGCCGAGGTCGACGGCGTCTCGGGCAAGGTGTTTTTGCAAAACGCCGAAACCATCCGGCTGGTGACCCCGGAGGGCAGGCCGGTCAGCGTGGTGACCCTCAAGGAAGGCGACAAGGTGCTGGTGCGCACCGACGTGGCCGGCCGCCATTTCGGCATGCGCATCGCCGAAGACATCAAGGAAGGCTAGGATGACCCCGGAGACGCAACAAGAAGCGGCCATCGCCCCGGGGTCCCTGGAAGAGGCGCTCCTGGAACTGCGGCGCGGCATCGACGCCGTGGACGACGAGATCCTCGCCCTGCTCAACCGCCGGGCGACGCTCAGCATCGAGGTCGGGCGCAGGAAGGACAACCGCGACAGCGCCGTGTTCAAGCCCTTCCGCGAGCAGGAGGTCCTGGCACGGCTGGCGGCGGCCAATCCCGGGCCGCTCCCCGGCCCCCATCTCCTGTCCATCTACCGCGAGATCCTCTCCTCCTCGCGCCGGCTCCAGCGCCCCGAGCGCGTGGCCTACCTCGGCCCCGAAGGCACCTTCTCCCACTTCGCGGCCATGGCCGCCCTGGGCCACTCCCCGGACTTCCTGGCCCAGACCACCATCCCCGACGTGTTCGCGGCCGTGGCCGCCCGGCGCGCCGACCTCGGCATCGTGCCCATGGAGAACTCCCTCCAGGGCACCGTCGGCCAAAGCCTCGACAACTTCCAGATCCACGACGTCTTCATCCAGGCCGAGATCTCCTGCCGGGTGAGCCACGCCCTGCTCTCCTCGGAAACGGACCTCGCCGCCGTGACCACGGTCTACTCCCATCCCCAGCCCCTGGCCCAGTGCGCCGGCTGGCTCAAGGCCCACCTGCCCCAGGCCAGGATCATCCCCACGGACTCCACGGCCGCCGCCGCCGCCCGCGTGGGCGGGGAGGCCGGGGCCGCCGCCATCGGCCACGCCCGCCTGGCCGCCATGCACAATCTGCGCATCCTGGCCGCGCCCATCGAGGACCTGCCCGACAACTGGACCCGGTTCTTCATCATCGGGCCCGAGGACACCAAGCAGCAGACCCGGGACAAGACTTCCATCCTCTTCACCGTGCCCAACCGTCCCGGCGCGCTCTACGTGGTGCTCTCCCACCTGGCCGGCGAGGGCATCAACCTCACCAAGCTGGAATCGCGCCCCATCCGCGGCGAAAAATGGCAGTACGTCTTCTTCGCCGACCTCCAGTGCGACATCACCCGCGAGGAGTACCGCAAGCTCCTGTCCACGCTCAAGGAACAGACCCACAGCCTGCGCATCCTGGGCTGCTACCCGGCCGGCCGCCAGCTCGACCTGGCCGACGGCGACGTGGAAAATCCGTAGAAACGGCGTATGGTGGGCGGCGAAATCCCCCTCCCGCCCACCCCCAAACAAAAGGAACAGACATGGCCACCGTCGCCGCGCCGCCTTCCAAATCCTTCTCCCACCGGGCCGTGATCGCCGCCGGCCTCGCCCGGGGCACGAGCCGCCTGACCGGGCTCCTCGACAGCCACGACATCGCCCGCACCCGGGACTGCCTGGCCGCCATGGGCGCGGACTTCCACCCGCAATCCGACGGCTCCCTGGTGGTCTCGGGCGTGACCGGCCGCCCCCAGGGCGGCGACCCCGAAGGCGACGAGCCCGTCCTGCTCAATGTCGGCGAGTCCGGCACCACCTGCCGGCTCCTGGTGGCCGTGGCCGCCGCCGGCAAGGGCGTCTTCGAGGTACGCGGCGAAGGCCGCATGCACGACCGGCCCATCGGCGAACTGGTCAGAACCCTGCTGCCGCTCGGCGTCGAGATCCTCTACCTCGAAAAATCCGGCTGCCCGCCCCTGCACATCGCCGCCAAGGGCCTGCGCGGCGGCGAGGCGTCCATCAGCCTGGAGGACAGCTCCCAGTACCTGTCCGGCCTGCTCCTGGCCGCCCCCCTGGCCGCCGCGCCGCTGACCATCCACGTCGTGGGCCAAAAAACCGTGTCCTGGCCCTACGTCGCCATCACGCTGTCCACCCTGGCCGATTTCGGCGTGCCCTTCGCCGTGGAGACCCTGGAAGGCGACGCCTGGAAAAAGGCCGACTGGAAAACGCTCGTCGACGTCGTGCCGGGCCGCACCCGCTTCGTCATGCGCCCCGCGCCCTACGTCCCCCGCGAGCTGGCCGTGGAGGGCGACTGGTCCAGCGCCTCCTATTTCCTGGCCGCCGGGGCCGTGGGCCGGGAGCCCGTGACCGTCGCCGGCCTGCGCCCGGATTCGCTCCAGGGCGACCGGGCCATGCTGGACATCCTGGCCGCCATGGGCGCGCGCATCGACGTCTCGCCGGACGGCGTCACCGTCCTGCCGAGTCAACTTTCCGGCCAGGAGCTGGACATGGGCCGCTGCCCGGATCTGGTGCCGACCGTCGCCGCCGCCGCCTGCTTCGCCGCGGGCGAGACGATCATCCGCAACGTCGCCCACCTGCGCCTCAAGGAGTCCGACCGCATCGAGGCCGTGGCCGAAAACTGCACCCAGGCCGGCGCCATCGTCACCACCACCGCCGACGGCATGCGCATCAAGCCCAAGCCGCTGCGCACCGACCAGCGCGTGGAATTTTCCGCCTTCGGCGACCACAGGCTGGCCATGTCCGCCGCCCTGTTCGAGCTGGCCGGCATCGAGGTGGTCCTCGACAACCCCGGCTGCGTGGCCAAGTCGTTCCCGGACTTCTGGGAAAAATGGGAGACTATTGAAAAATAGATGAAGATGTGGGGCGTTGCCCCACGCCCCATCGGGGGGGATGATCCCCCCGAGCCCCCTCGATGGGGTAAATTTTATAAGTAAAGGTAGTTATGGCAGTTACGAACAACCCTTCGGAAGCACCCGCGACCGACGAACCCGACTTTGCCATCGCCTCCCTGGCGCTTGTCGGGGCCAGGGGAGGCATGGGCAAGCTGATCGCGGCGAAAAGCCGTGAAGCGGGCCTGGACGTGCGCGAGCTGGACCGGCCGCTGACCGACGACAAGCTCGCCCCCGCCATCGCCGGCGCGGACATGGTGCTCGTTTCCGTGCCGGTCTACGCCACGGGCGAAGTGGCGCAAAAGGTCGCCCGGTTCATGGGCGGCCGGCAGATCCTGGCCGACGTGGGCTCGGTCAAGACCCTGCCCATCGCCGCCATGGCGGCCCATTACGACGGCCCCGTGGTCGGCACGCATCCGCTGTTCGGCCCCGCGCCCGGGCCGGCCGACGCCCTGCGCGTGGCGGTCATGGACGGTCGGCCGGGAAAGGACGCCTGGGCGACCGGGGCCGTGGCCGACTGGTGCCGGCGCATCGGCTTCACGCCCTTTCCCTCCGACGCCGAGGAGCACGACCGGGCGGCGGCCTACGTGCAGGGCCTCAACTTCGTGACCACCCTGGCCTACCTGGCGACGCAAGCCGCCGGCGGCGCGGTCAGCAACTACCTGACGCCGTCGTTCACGCGACGCCTCACCGCCGCCGAGAAGCTCATCACCAAGGACGCGGCGCTCTTCGCCGCCCTTTTCGAGGCCAATCCGTACAGCCACGAGGCCGTGCGCAATTTCCGCAGCTTCCTCAATCTCGCCGTGGGCGGCGACGTGGACCTGCTCGTTCGCCGCGCCGAGGCCTGGTGGACCGCCGAGACGGCAAAAAAGGACAATCCATGAGCGCGATTTCGCTACGGCAGGAAGGGACGTGGCTGCCGGCCGACGTCCAGACGCCCATCAGCCTGTTTCTCGGGCTCGTGGGAGAGAGGCCCGGCATCCTTCTGGAAAGCGCCGAGGTGGACGGCCGGCTCGGCCGCTACAGCCTCATCGCCTGGGATTTCCGGCTGCGCCTGCGCCTAAAGGACGGCCGGCTCGACGTGAGCGTGCGCGACCCGCGCCTGGCCGGCCTGGAAAAGCATCACGGGCAAGGCTTCATGGAGGGCATGC
>JAEWCY010000015.1 GCA_023390395.1 Pseudomonadota bacterium
CTCCGGCGGCCAGCGGGCCTCGGGCGGCGCGGCCGCCGGCACGGTGCTCTTCGCCGCCACGGTCCTCGACGTGGACGCCATCGCCCCGGGCACGGTGCTCGTCACCCCCACCCTGCCGACGGCCCTGGCCCGGGCCGTGGACCGCCTGGCCGCCGTGGTGGCTGTCGCCGGCAGCCGGGCCGGGCATTTCGCCTCCGTGGCCCGGGAGTTCGGCCTGCCGGTGGTCACCGGCGCGGCCGACGCCTTCGAGGTCCTGACCGAGGGCACGGTGGTCACCGTGGACGCCGACGCCGGCGCGGTCCACGCCGGCCGCGTCGCCGGCCTGCTGGCCCGGCCGCGCCAGGCCCGGCCGAGCGCCGGCTCGCCCGTGGCCGCCCGCCTGGCCAGGCTGGTGCCGCTTCTGGCCTCCCTCACCCTGACCGACCCGTCCTCCCCGGACTTCGCCCCGGCCAAGGTCAAGTCGCTGCACGACGTGGTGCGCTTCGCCCACGAGAAGGCCGTGACCGAGATGTTCTCCCTGGTGGGCGACGACGCCCGGGGCATGGCCTCGGCCCGCAAGGTCAAAAGCGCCCTGCCCATGTCCATGTACGTCCTGGACCTCGGCGGCGGGGTGTTCGAATCGGCCGCCGCCGACAAGGAAGTGCGCCCGGACCAGATCAAGAGCGCTCCCATGTGGGCGCTGTGGGCCGGGCTCGGGGCCGACGACGCGCCCTGGCCCGACGGGCCGCCCATCGCCGACGACGCGGCGCTCGATCGCACCAGCGCCGGGCTCTTTCTCGGCGAGGACCGCCACCTGGCCAGCTACGCCGTCATTTCCGACGTCTACGCCCATGTCATGCTGCGCTTCGGCTACCACTTCACCGTGGTGGACGCCCTGTGCGGGCCCAAGGAGAACCAGAACTTCGTCCATTTCCGCTTCAAGGGCGGCGGGGCCGACCTGGCCCGCCGGACGCTGCGGCTTTCCTGCGTGCGCCGGGTGCTGGCCCACTTCGGCTTCGAGGTCCGGGTCTCGGGCGACCTGCTGGACGCGTCGCTCGCGCGCATTCCCGAGCACGTGGTCCAAAAGCGCCTGGCCATGCTCGGCTGCCTGCTCGCGGCCACGCGCCTGCTCGACATCCGCCTGGCCGGCGACGCCGAGGCCGACGCCTGGGTGCGGGACTTCGTGGCCCGCACCGACCGCTGAGCCGCCATGCCGCCCAAGACCACGGACCACGCCTATCCCCTCACCTGGGTCACGGACCACTTGGCCGTGGGCGGCGCGCCCATGTCCCACGAGCAGCTCGATTCCCTCAAGGAGCAGGGAGTCACGGCCATCCTCAACCTGTGCGCCGAATTCTGCGACCTCCACGACATCGAGGCCGCGGCCGGCTTCGAGGTGCGCTACCTGCCCGTGGCCGACGAGCAGGCCCCGGACCTCGCCGCCCTGGAATCCGCCCTGGCCTGGCTCGACGAGGCCGTCTACCTCGGCAAGAAGGTGCTCATCCACTGCCGCCACGGCATCGGCCGCACGGGCACCGTGCTCAACGCCTACCTGCTGCGCCGGGGACTCGGCCACAAGCTGGCCGCCCGGGTGCTCAGGCCCCTGCGCTCCAAGCCCACCAACTTCGACCAGTGGTGGACCATCCGCCGCTACGGCAAGGCGGCGGGCAAGCTCACCATCCGCGAGCCGCGCCTGGAGTGCGGCCACCTGGTGGACCTGCGGCCGTTTCTGGCCGACTACGCCGGCCTCGTGGCCGCCGCCCGGCTGGCGGCCAAGGGGCTGCCGCGCTGCGGCCGCGACCATGACCGCTGCTGCCGCCGGCCCCTTTCCCTGTCGCTGATCGAGGCCGTGCACCTGGGCAACCGCGTGAACGTAAACCTTTCGAGCGAGACGCGCCTGGCCGTCATCGAGGCGGCGACCGCAGCCTCGCGCGAGATGGCGGACCTCGCCCGGCGCTACGGGGCGGACAGCGACCACTGCCTGTCGGCCTGGACCCGGCTGTGCCCCCTGTCCCGGGAAGGGATGTGCCTGGTCTTCGCCCACCGGCCCGTGGCCTGCCTGCTTTCCGGCCTGGACCCGGCGGCGGAGACGCAGCTTTGGGAGACGACCCTCGAACCGGGGCTTTCCCGCCTGTCCGGACAGGTCTTCCTGGCCCTGGCCGGCAGCCTCGGCGGCGCGGCCCTGCCCCGCTTCCCCCTGCCCGACGTGGTCTCCGGCCGCTACGTGTCGGCGGTGTTCAAGCACCTGCTGGCCCTGTCCAACGCGGCCGGGCGTTGACCGCGGCCGCGCCGCCGGGCTACAAGCCCCGGACCCTTCGTGTCGCGTCCTCGAAAAAAGAGGCGTTTTTTCACGGACAACATCTTTGGGTGGCTCATTTTCCTCAAAAATACGCTCGTATTTCTTAAGGCCAAGGAGGTCGGCATGGCCGAGGACTTCAGGACGCTGCTCATGGAATCGGACCGTCTGGAGGACGGGGACCGCTGGTTCGGGGACATCCAGATCGGCGGCTGGTTCTATTTCTCGGCCCAGGCCGGGCCGTTCCACGCCAGCCGCCCCCGGACGCTGCAAGGCCCCATGGGCTACGAATCCTTCGAACTGCGCCTGCAGACCGTCAGCGGCGTCATCAGCTACGGCCGCCACGGGGCCTGGCAGGAGCTTGCCGCCAAGCCCTGGGCGTCGCTTTTTTCCCAGGACGGCCCCACGGTCATGCGCGCCCCGGACGTGCCCGTGGCCACCTGCCAGCGCATCTACGAGGACCTGCTGGAATACGCCAGGACCCGCCCGCTGCCGTAAGCCGCGCCTTTCCCGCCACGCCGCGCGCTTTCGATCCACCCGGCGGAGCCCCCTCCGCCGGGTGGCCTCTTGCCTATGTCATAGATTTTTTCTATCGATTGATGCAGGAGGAATAGACAATGCAAATACTCATCGTCCTTTCCAGCCGAGACCCGGAAATCAAATGGAACGCCGTGCGCCTGGGCAACTTCCTGCTCAACAAGGGCGAGGAGGTCACCATCTTCCTCAACGGCCCGGCCGTGGACCTGCTCGACGGCGACGGCGAGGCCTTTCCCATCGCGGCCGAGGCCAAGCTCTTCGGCTTAAGCGAAGGCAAGCTCGCCGCTTGAGGCAAGTGCCTGGGCATCCACGGCGTGGAAGCCAACGCACCGGCGACGCTCTCCAACATGCAGTTCCTCTACGACCAGATGCGCCTGGCCGACAAGATCCTGTCCTACTGAACGCCTTGGGCGGCGGGAACCCGCGTTGCCATCGCCGCCGCCCCGCGCTATAGGCCGGCAATGAACGCCTTCCAGCCGGTCCTTGCGCGTCTCGCGGCCCTTTGTTTCTTCTGCCTGCTGCTTGTTCCGTGCGGCTGCGCCGAAGTGGCGCAGTCGCCTCCGGCCGCGCCTGCGCCCGCCAAGGGCAACCCCGGCCCGGCGACGGCCGTGCCAGCGCCGCCGGCCGGAGCCCCGACCACGCCCTGGGAGACGCGCCTGAGCCCGGCCAGCCAGCAGATTCCGAGTTTCGCCTCCCTGGCCCCGGCCGTGGACCGCTCCATCGCCTACGTGTCCAGAAAGCCGGCCGGCGCCGTGGCCGTGGACCGCCCCGGCGCGACCATGACCTGGGGCCAGCTCCACCAGACGCTTCTCGCCTTCCGCCGCGCCCTGCCCGAGCTCGACCGCGACCCGTCGGCCCTGTCCAAATACTTCAAGTGGGTCCCCCTCGACACCGACACGCTTTTAACCGGCTACTACGAGCCCGAGATCGAGGTCTCGCGCACGGCCCGCGGCCCCTACGTCTGGCCCATCTACCGCAACCCCGGCCCCGGGGCCAAACGGCACAGCCGCGAGGCCATCGACTACCAGGGGGCGCTTCGCGGCAAGGGGCTCGAGATCGGCTACGCCAAGGACCCCATCGCGGTCTTCTTCCTGCACGTCCAGGGCTCGGGCAAGCTGCGCTTCGTGGAGGACGGATTCACCGAATACGCGCTCTTCGCCGGCAACAACGGCCACCGCTACGTGGGCGTGGGCCGGGTCATGGTCAACCGGGGCTGCTTTCCCGAGGAGGAGATGAGCATGCAGCGCATCCGCCGCTTCCTCGAGGAGAACCCGGCCCAGATACGCGAGTACCTGACCGCCAACCCGAGCTACATCTTCTTCAAGGAATCGCAGATTCCGCCCGTGGGGGCCATGGGCACGCCGGTCACGCCCCATGCCAGCGTGGCCGTGGATCCGGGGTTCGTGCCCTACGGCACGCTGCTGGCCGTGGACGGCGACCTGCCGGGCTTTCCCGGCCCGGCCCCGGAGCGCTTCACCGGCTTCGTCATGGCCCAGGACACGGGCTGCATGCGCGGCAACCATTTCGACCTCTACCTGGGACCGGGGGACAAGGCCGCCCACCAGGCCGGGCTCATGAAGGGCACGGCCAAGGCCTACGTCCTCATGCTCCGCTAGGCTCGCCGGCCGAGGCCTTCCATGCCCTGCGTGCTCATCGCCGACGACAACCCCTTTTTCCGCGAGGTGCTGCGGCGCCACGTGACGGGGCTGTTCGGCTGCGAGGCGACCGAGGCCCAGGACGGCGAGGAGGCCGTGGCCCTGGCTCCGGGCCTGCGGCCGGACCTGATCCTGCTCGACCTCATGATGCCCCGCGTGGATGGCATCGAGGCCACCCGCCGCCTGCGGGCCCTGCCGGGACTGGCCGACGTGCCCATCGTGCTGCTCTCGGCCGAAACCGACCGGGGAAAATGGGCCGAGGCCCTGGCGGCCGGCGCCAACGACTTCGTGTCCAAGCCCTACCACCACCAGGAGCTGGCGGCCCGGCTGTCGCTGCACATGAAGCTTGCCCGCCTGGGCCGGGAGCTGCGCGCCCAAAACGCCCTGTTCTCCCGGGAGCGCTACCTGGCCGGCTGCGTCCAGCGCCAGCTGCTGCCCCGGGACCTGGACTTCGCCGGCTTCGAGGCGGCCGCCGTGTACCAGGCCCAGGAGCAGGTGGGCGGAGATTTCTACGAGGTCTGGGACGACGGGGACGGGGTGTACGCGCTCATGGCCGACATCTCCGGCCACGGGGCCTCGGCGGCCATGCTCATGGCCGTGTGCAAGGGGCTGCTTCTGTCGCTGCAGGCACAGCGCCTCGGCCCGGCCGCCATCGTCGGCCGCCTCAACCGGCTGTTGTGCGACCTGCTCGAAGGCGGCGACCTGGACATGTTCGTGACGCTGGTCCTGTGCCGTTTCGACCGCGCGCTGCCGCGTCTCACCGTGGTCTCGGCCGGCCACGTGCCCACCTTCGTGCTCTCGCCCGAGGGATTGCTGGAAATCGACTCCCATGGTCCGGCGCTCGGCATCATGCCCGAGTTCGCCTTCACGGATGACAGCGTGCCTTTCGCCCGGGGCGACACGCTTTTCTGCTACACCGACGGATTGACCGAGCTGCGTTCGCCGCAAAAGGAGTTCTTCGGCGAGGAGCGCCTCAAACGGCTGCTGCGCCCGGGCCTTGCGCCCAAGGATCTCATCGGCGAGATCATCGAAGCGGCCCTGCCCTTTTGCAAAGGCACGCTCCAGGACGACCTGGCCAAGGCCGCCCTGCGCCGGGTCTGACCCGGGGGGGGACGTTACAAAAGCGTCCTGCCGGCCGTCCCCTTTGAAAAGATTCGGAAATGCGGCGTCAGGGGCAGGCGCGGCCCAGAGCCGTCTCCAGATCCGGATGGATCTCGAAGAGCGTGCCAAGCGTCACCACGCGGATGATCTTCTCCACATTGGGGTGCAGTCCGAAAAGCCCGAGCTTGCCGCCGCGCCCGGTCACGGCCTTGCGGATGGAGACCATGGCCCCGATGGCCTTGCTGTCCAGGAAGGTCACCCGGCCGAGATTGAGCAGCAGCTCGCGCGCGGCGGACGTCTCGTAGCGCAGAAGCACCGCGTCCTTGAAGGCGTCGCTGACCGTGTGGTCCACTTCCGGCGAAAGCACGTCCACCACCAGACACGTTCCATGCAGCGTCGTCGTCAGTTCCATGGCATTCCTCCCGCGCGCGCGGCTTCTGCGCGAGCGTCATTGTGCGACGGCGTTCCCGCGACGCATTCCTCCCGCGTGCGCCCATGCCGCCGGCGACGCGCCCGAGCGTCAGACATCTTCGGCCTCCGGCCCCCGCGCCGCCGCAGCACAGGCCTCGCGCCAGACGGGCAGGCGCGCCGAGAGCCCCGAGGCCGCCAGAAACAGGTCGTCCAGGGGATTTAGGGCATAGCCCTCGTTGATCACCACCAGCTCGTGCTCCAGGCGGTTGGCCACATGCACGGCGGCGAGCGGGGAAAACCCCGCCTGGTGGCCGCGCCCGGGCTCGTGGTGCAGGTACACGGCGCGCACCACCGCGTCCTCCACGCCCCACAGCCCGAGCAGATACGCGCCGACCTCGGCATGGGACGCCCCGAAAAAGCGGCGCTCCATGTCCAAGATGGTGCCCTGGCCCTGCTGGCAGGCGGCGATGACCTCCTGGTAGCCCTCGGGGAAATTGGCGGCCAGGACGAGCTTGCCCACGTCGTGGAGAAATCCCGCGATGGAGCACTGCTCCTGCACGGCCGCGGGTGCGCCTTCGCAGGCGGCAATTTCCCGGGCCAGCCGGCCGGTGCCGAAGCTGTGGCTCCAGAGCTTTTCCAGATCGAAGCCGTGAAAGGCGTCCTTGTCGAAACGGTCGAACAGCCCCACCCCCAGCACCAGCGCCGTGACCACGTCGAGCCCCAGCAGGTTGACGGCGTGGACCGGGCTCGAAACCTGGGTGCGCAGACCGAAGAACGCGGAATTGACGAGCTTCAAAATGCCGGCGGACATGCCCACGTCCTGGGCGATGAGCCCGGCCACCTCGCGCATGGACGGCTCCTCGCCGGCGAGCACCTCGAGCAGGTCCGCGTACAGCCTGGGCACGGCCGGCAGGCGGTCGAGGCGCGCCACCACATCCTTGACCCGCTCGTCGAGAAAAACCTCGCGCAGGGCCAGCCCCCTGGCGATGACGGCCTTGAGTTCCTCCGGCTGGCAGGGCTTGGACAGAAACTGGTGCGCCGGCCGCACGGTCTGCAGGATCATGTCCCGGTCGGTATGGCCGGAGAGCACGATGCGGATAGCCCCCGGACACAGACGCTGGGCCTCGCGCAAAAACATGGCCCCGTCCATGCCCGGCATGCGCATGTCCGCCACCACCACGT
>JAEWCY010000043.1 GCA_023390395.1 Pseudomonadota bacterium
GGGTTCCCTCCCCCGGTCTTCCTCCTGCCTTCCCGGAGGGAACAGACATGTCCAGTAAAATGTGGGGCGGGCGGTTTGGCGAGGGGACCGGGGCCTTGATGGAGGCCTACAGCGAGTCCGTGTCCTACGACCGTCGCATGTACCGCCAGGATATCGCCGGTTCCAAGGCCCACGCCCGGATGCTGGCCAAGCGCGGCGTATTGGCGAACGACGAGGCCGATCGCATCGTGGCCGGGCTCGACCAGGTGCTCGACGAGATCGAATCCGGCGCCTTTCCCTGGCGTGCGGAATACGAAGACGTCCACATGAACGTGGAGCAGCGCCTGACCGAGCTCATCGGCCCCCTGGGCGGCAAGCTCCACACCGGCCGCAGCCGCAACGACCAGGTGGCGCTCGATTTCCGCCTCTACGTGGCCGAGAGCCTGGAGACCTGGGGGCGGCTGGCCCGTGAGCTGGTCGAGGTCTTCGTCAAGCGGGCCGAGGAGCACAAGGACACGCTCCTGCCCGGCTGCACGCATCTCCAGCCGGCCCAGCCCGTGAGCCTGGCCCAACACCTGCTCGCCTATGCCTGGATGCTTAGGCGCGACTGCGAGCGCATGGACGACGCCTTGAAGCGCGTGCGCGTCTCGCCCCTTGGCGCGGCGGCCCTGGCCGGCACCACCTATCCCCTGGACCCGGGCATGGTGGCGCGCTGCGTGGGTTTTTCCCACGCCTTCGCCAACAGCATGGACGCCGTGTCCGACCGGGATTTCGTGCTGGAATCACTTTTCGTCGCGTCCCTGGTCATGGCCCACCTGAGCCGTTTTTGCGAGGAGATCATCCTCTGGGCCAACCCGCGCTTCGGCTTCGTGGCCCTGCCCGACGCCTACGCCACCGGGTCGAGCATCATGCCGCAGAAGAAGAACCCCGACGCGGCCGAACTCATGCGCGGCCGGGTGGGGCGGGTCTACGGCGACCTCGTGAGCCTGCTTACGGTGATCAAGGGCCTGCCGCTGACCTACAACCGCGATTTGCAGGAAGACAAGGAGCCCTTTTTCGACGCCGACGACACGGTGCGGGCCAGCCTGCGGGTCATGGCCGGCATGCTCGGCGGGCTTGCCTTCCGGACCGAGCGCATGCGCGAGGCCCTGGGCCAGGGGTTCCTCAACGCCACGGAGCTGGCCGACTACCTGGCGGCCAGGGGCGTGCCCTTTCGCGAGGCGCACCACATCACCGGCCGAGCGGTGGCCTACGCCGAATCGGCGGGCAAGACCCTGGAGCAATTGACGCTGGAGGAATTGCGTGTATTTTCCCCGGCGATGGAACAGGATGTTTTCGAGGCCCTGCGGTATGAAACCGCGGTGGCCCGGCGCAGCGGACCCGGCGGCACGGGTCCGGAATCCGTGACCACCCAGATGGCGGAACTCTCCCGATGGCTTCAAAAACGCTAAATCTCCAGCTTGCCTGCCTGTCGGCCATCAGCGGCGTCATCGACAAGGCCCTGGACCTCGAACAGTCGCTCCAGGACATTCTGCGCATCCTGGCCGAACAGCTCTCCATGAAGCGGGCCACCATCACCCTGGTGGACCGCTCCACGGGCAAGCTCGTGATCAGCGTTTCCCAGGGGCTTTCCGCCGAGGAGAAAAGCCGCGGCGTCTACGGCCTGGACGAGGGCGTCACCGGGCTCATCTTCCAGACCGCCCAGCCCTACGTCGTGCCGGACATCCGCAAGGAGCCGCTTTTCCTCGACAAGACGCAGTCGCGCAAGATCGTGCGCGACCGCATCTCCTTCGTCGGCGTGCCCATCCTGCTCCACGGCCAGGCCATCGGCGTGCTCAACGTGGACCGGCTTTTCGGCGACGAGGTGGACTACGAGGAGGACGTGGCCTTTCTCACCGTCGTGGCCACGCTCATCGCCCAGTTCATGAGCCTCAACCAGAAGTTCGAGGCCAAGGTCGAGACCCTGCGCCGCGAGAACGTCTCCCTCAAGTACAAGCTCTCCCAGGAGACCCGGGGGCTTTACATCGTCGGCAAGAGCCTGGCCATGGCCGAGGTGCAGCGCCAGATCGAAAAAGTCGCTCCGACGCGGGCCACGGTGCTGCTCCTTGGCGAATCCGGCACAGGCAAGACGCTCATCGGCCGCATCATCCACGACCTGTCCGAGCGCAAGGATTTTCCCTTCATCAAGGTCAACTGCGCCTCGATCCCGGAGAACCTGCTGGAATCGGAGCTTTTCGGCTACGAGAAGGGGGCTTTCACCGGCGCGGACCAGACCAAGCCCGGCCGGTTCGAGGAGGCTAACAACGGCACGCTGTTCCTCGACGAGATCGGCGAACTGCCGCTGGGCCTGCAAGCCAAGCTCCTGCGCGTGCTCCAGGACAAGGAGTTCGAGCGCCTGGGCAGCAACAAGACCCGCCAGGCCGACGTGCGCATCATCGCCGCCACCAACAAGGACCTGGCCGCCCTGGCCGAGGAGGGGGCGTTTCGGCCCGATCTTTACTACCGGCTCAACGTCTTCCCCCTCAACGCGCCGCCCCTGCGCGAACGCAAGGAAGACATTCCCTCGCTCATCATCCATTTCCTCAACAAGGTCTCCAAGGAATACGCCCGCAAGCTCACCTTCTCCACCGAGGCCCTGGCCGTGCTCAAGGAGTACGACTGGCCGGGCAACGTGCGCGAGATGGAAAACCTGGTCGAGCGCCTGGTGATCCTGGCCGAAAACGAGCGCATCGACGCCGACCTCATCCGGCCCTACCTGACCATTCCTTCCCGGGAGGACGCCCTGTCCGGCGAGGGCGGGGAAGGGGAGGGCGCGCCGTCGCTCAAAAGCCTGGAGAAGTCCGTCATCATGGACGCCCTGCGCCGCAGCGGCGGCATCCAGCACCGGGCGGCCAAGGAGCTGGGCATCACCCCCCGCCAGATGGGCTACCGGGTCAAGAAGTTCAATCTCGAGTCCCTGGTCGCGGTGCAGCGGGTGAAAAACCGCTGACCGGCCGGCGCATCGCTTTCTTCCCTGTAAGAAAGTCCGCGCGCGCCCGCGCGCCTCGGGCCCGGCCCGGGGAGCCGTGCGGCGCGCCCTGGCCGGCCCCGGCCAAAGCCCTTGCGATCAGGGGCGAAACGGCTTATTCTTTCCGGGTTCGAGACCCTTCCACGCCACCTTTTACCACCAGACGCACGCCATGCCCAAACGGACGGACATCAAGAAAATCATGATCATCGGCTCGGGGCCCATCGTCATCGGTCAGGCCTGCGAGTTCGACTATTCCGGCTCCCAGGCCGCCAAGGCCCTCAAGGAAGAAGGTTACGAGGTGGTCCTGGTCAATTCCAACCCGGCCACCATCATGACCGATCCGGGCCTGGCCGACCGCACCTACATCGAGCCCATCGAGCCGGGCACAGTGGCCCGCATCATCGCCAGGGAAAAGCCCGACGCCATCCTGCCGACGCTGGGCGGCCAGACCGGGCTCAACACCGCCGTGGCCCTGGCCGAGTCCGGCGTTTTGGCCGAGCACGGCGTGGAGCTCATCGGCGCGTCGCTGCCCGTCATCAAGAAGGCCGAATCCCGCGAACTTTTCCGCCAGGCCATGGAGAACATCGGCCTGAGCATCCCCCAGAGCGGCATCTGCCACACCATGGACGACGTGCGGGAGTGGGGCAAGCGCATCGCCTTCCCCATCATCGTGCGTCCGGCCTACACGCTGGGCGGCACGGGCGGCGGCGTGGCCTACAACATGGAGGACCTGGAGAAGATTTCCGCCGTGGGCCTGGCCGCCAGCATGAAAAGCGAGATCATGCTCGAGCGCTCGGTCCTGGGCTGGAAGGAATTCGAACTCGAGGTCATGCGCGACCGGGCCGACAATTGCGTCATCATCTGCTCCATCGAGAACATCGACCCCATGGGCGTGCACACCGGCGACTCGGCCACGGTGGCCCCGGCCCAGACGCTCACCGACGACGAATACCAGAAGATGCGCAACGCCTCGCTTGCCATCATGCGCGAGATCGGCGTCGAGACCGGCGGCTCCAACGTGCAGTTCGCGGTCAACCCCGAAAACGGCGAGATGGTGGTCATCGAGATGAACCCGCGCGTGTCGCGGTCCTCGGCCCTGGCTTCCAAGGCCACGGGATTCCCCATCGCCAAGATCGCGGCCAAGCTGGCCGTGGGCTACACCCTGGACGAGATTCCCAACGACATCACCCGCGAGACCATGGCCTCCTTCGAGCCCACCATCGACTACTGCGTGGTGAAGATCCCGCGCTTCACCTTCGAGAAGTTCCCGGGCTCCGAGGACTACCTGACCACGGCCATGAAGAGCGTGGGCGAGGCCATGAGCATCGGCCGCAATTTCAAGGAAGCCTTGCAGAAGGGCCTGCGCTCGCTGGAGATCGGGGCCGCGGGCCTGGGCCCGGACGGCCCGGCCTGCGATCCGGACCGGGAGCAGCTCCTGGCCGACATGCGCAAGCCCAATTCCCGGCGGCTGTTCCAGATCCGCCAGGCCATGCGCTGCGGCGTGAGCCTGGAGGAGATCTTCGACGCCACCTGGGTCGATCCCTGGTTCCTGCGCCAGATCAAGGAGATCGTGGACATGGAGGGGGCCTTGGCCGCCTTCCCCAAGGAGAAGGTCGCGCCTTCCGACGCCCAGTGCAAGGAACTGGTGCTCGCCGCCAAGAAGAACGGCTTCTCCGATCCCCAGCTCGCCACGCTCCTGCGCCTGCCCTCGGCGCTTGAAGCCAGAAAGCTCCGCCAGGCCATGGGCGTCAACCCGACCTACTACCTGGTCGACACCTGCGCCGCCGAGTTCGAGGCCTACACCCCGTACTACTACTCGACCTACGAGACCGGCCGGGAAGTGGCCGTGCGCCCGGCGCGCAAGGTGGTGATCCTGGGCGGCGGCCCCAACCGCATCGGCCAGGGCATCGAGTTCGACTACTGCTGCTGCCACGCCTCCTACGCCCTGCGCGAGATGGGGGTCGAGTCCATCATGGTCAACTCCAATCCCGAGACCGTGTCCACGGACTACGACACCTCCGACCGCCTCTATTTCGAGCCGCTCACCTTCGAGGACGTGCTGTCCATCATCGAGCACGAGAAGCCCGAGGGCGTCATCGTGCAGTTCGGCGGCCAGACGCCGCTGAACCTCGCCGTGCCGCTGCTCGACGCCGGGGTGCGCATCCTCGGCACCTCGCCGGACAGCATCGACCGGGCCGAGGACCGCGAGCGCTTCCAGGCCATGCTGCACAAGCTCGGCCTGCGCCAGCCGGCCAACGGCACGGCCTTCGCCGTGGAAGAGGCGGCCGAGATCGCGGACAAGATCGGCTATCCCGTGGTGGTGCGCCCCTCCTACGTGCTCGGCGGACGGGCCATGGAGATCGTCTACGACCGCAAGGACCTCGAGAACTACTTCAAGGTCGCCGTGGTCGCCTCGGGCAAGCATCCTATCCTGGTCGACAAATTCCTGGTCAACGCCACCGAGGTGGACGTGGACGCCGTGTCCGACGGCACGGACACCTACGTGGCCGGCGTCATGGAGCACATCGAGGAGGCGGGCATCCACTCCGGCGACTCGGCCTGCGTGCTGCCGCCCCACAGCCTCTCTCCCGAGCTCGTGGCCGAGATCGAGCGCCAAACCAAGGCCCTGGCCGCGGAACTGGGCGTCGTCGGCCTCATGAACATCCAGTTCGCGGTCAAAGACGGCGACATCTACATCCTTGAGGTCAACCCGCGCGCCTCGCGCACCTCGCCCTTCGTGTCCAAGGCCACGGGCGTGCCCCTGGCCAAACTGGCCACCAAGGTCATCATGGGCCAGAAGCTGGCCGACTTGCAGCCCTGGACCGAGCGCAAGTCCGGGTACTACTCCGTCAAGGAGTCGGTCTTCCCGTTCAACCGTTTCCCGGGCGTGGACGTGCTGCTCGGACCGGAAATGCGCTCCACGGGCGAGGTCATGGGCATCGACGCATCCGTCGGCCTGGCCTTCATGAAAAGCCAGCTCGGCGCGGGCCAGAACCTGCCGCTTAAGGGCACGGTCTTCATCTCCGTGGCCGACGGGGCCAAGGACGACGTGCTGCCGGCGGCGAAGATCTTAAGCGAAGTGGGTTTCCGCATCATGGCCACCAAGGGCACGGCCGCCTATCTCGAGGAGAAGGGCATCGCCGTCACCCGGGTCATGAAGGTCTTCGAGGGCCGGCCCCACGTGGTCGACCACATGAAGAACCGCGAGATCGACCTCGTGGTCAACCTCGTTTCGGACAAGCGCACGGTGCGCGACTCCCTGGTCATCCGCCAGACGGCGCTTCTCTACGGCATCCCCTATACGACCACCGCCGCCGGGGCCAAGGCCATGGCCCAAGCCATCCGCGAGATGTCCGGCCAGGGACTGACAGTCAAGAGTCTTCAGGAGTATTACGGGGCGAACTAGTTCGCCTCCCTCGAAAATACGCAAGTATCGTCGAGGGAAAAGGTTTCAGCAATGGCGGCCCCGCGCGTTCGTCTGGACGGAGCGCCGGGCCGCGACACGAGTTCGGGCGGCGCGTCATGAAAAAGGAATATTGCGGTCTGTTCGGCATCTACGGCCACCCCGAGGCGGCGAGGATGGCCTACTTCGGCCTTTACGCCCTCCAGCACCGGGGCCAGGAATCGGCCGGCATCGTCACCTGGGACGGCGGGCGTATCCGCGAGCAGCGCGGCATGGGCCTGGTGGCCGACGTCTTCTCCGAACGCCACCTGGGCAAGGAGCTCAAGGGCTCGGTGGCCGTGGGGCACATCCGCTATTCCACCACCGGCGCGTCGCTTCTGCGCAACTGCCAGCCCTTCCTGGTGCGCTTCGGCGACTACCACCTGGCCATCGCCCACAACGGCAACCTGGTCAACACCATGGAGCTGCGGGCGGAGCTGGAGGCCACGGGCTCCATCTTCCAGACCACCATCGACTCCGAGGTGTTCGTCCACCTCATCGCCAAGTTCCTCAACGGCAATTCCCTGGAAGAAGCCGTCATCAAGGCCTGCAACAAGGTCAAGGGCGCCTATTCCATCCTGCTTCTGGCCAACGACAAGATCATCGCCGTGCGCGACCCCCACGGCATCCGGCCGCTCATGCTCGGCCGCATGGGCGACGCCTACGTGCTGGCCTCCGAGACGTGCGCCTTCGACCTCATGGAGGCCGAGGCCATCCGCTCCGTGGCCCCGGGCGAGATGCTGGTCATCCAGGACCGCCGGCTCCAGTCCTACCGCATCTGCGACCCTCAGCCCGTGCGCCAGTGCATCTTCGAGCTCATCTATTTCGCCCGGCCGGATTCGGAAGTCTTCGGCGAGGTGGTCTACGAACGGCGCAAGCAGATGGGCGCGACGCTGGCCGCCGAAGCCCCGGTGGACGCGGACTACGTCATGCCTTTCCCCGATTCCGGCTTCTACGCCGCCATCGGCTATTCCCAGGCCTCGGGCCTGCCCTTCGAGATGAGCATGGTGCGCAACCACTACGTGGGCCGCACCTTCATCCAGCCCTCCCAGGACATGCGCGACTTCAGCGTCCGGGTGAAGCTCAACCCGGTCAAGAGCATGATCAAGGGCAAACGCATCCTCATCGTGGAGGACTCCATCGTGCGCGGCACCACCATCCGCACCCGGGTCAAACGGCTGCGGGAGCTCGGCGCGCGGGAGATCCACATGCGGGTGTCCTGTCCGCCCATCCGTTATCCTTGCTTCTACGGCATCGACTTCTCGTCCAAGGGCGAGCTCATCGCCGCCCACCAGAGCGTGGACGAGATCGCCAAGTTCATCGGCCTGGACAGCCTGCACTACCTGTCCGTCGAGGGGCTGCTCGAATCCGTGCGCGGCGCGGGCGAGGCCCCGCCGTACTGTCTGGCCTGCTTCGACGGCGAGTATGTCATCCAGCCCTGCGGCGAGGGGCTCAAGAACTGCCTGGACGACGTCACGCTGGCTCTTTCCTGGTAGGAGGCGGCCATGGGCTTGAATTTCAACATCGACGTGACCGGGGCCAAGGACAAGTCGCTGTCCAAGCTGCTGCTGTCCTCGGCCCGGCAGTTCCTGCGCGAATACGGCGAGGTGCTCGACCTCGTGCTCGATTCCACGGCCCGCAGCCTCAGCGTCGAGGTGCTGCCCGTGGGCGAGGACGATCCCATCCGGGTCACGGTGACCGGCTACGGCCTGTCCACGGACGGCTCCGGCCGGGGCTACCTGACCTTCGAGAAGATGACCTTCTCGCGCCAGTGGCTGACCCTGCTGGCCCAGCGCATCCTCTCCGACAAGCGCCTGCCCCTGCCGTCCGGCACGCCCATGGGGCTGTTGCAGACGCTGCTTTAGCCTCTCCCGCGAATCTGCGTCGCTACACGAGCTTGAGGTGGATGGCCAAGGCCTGATTCACTTTGGTCATGACGAACGCATCCAGCATGCCGAACCGTTTGAGCAGCCGCCTCTTGTCCAATGTCCTGATTTGATCCGCCTTCACTTTCGACGCCTTGGGCAGGCTGGCTGCGCCCATGCACAGGTAGACTTCAAAAGGATAAATTTTTTCCGTATGTTGTGAAGTGATGGGGGCGATGGTCACGGTTCCGGCGAACTCATTGTTCTTGTCGTTGGAAACGATCAGTACCGGACGTGTCTTGGCCAATTCATGACCGACGACCGGATCGAGGCAGGCCAACCAGACTTCACCACGGCGCATCGTCGTCTCCCCATCCTTCCAGGTCGACGGCTTCGAACTCCTGCGTAAGTTGAGCGCCCTCTTCTCGGCGTGCGGCATACCCTTCCCGCAATTCCGCATTCAAAGAGCGCTTTTTACGTCGCTCCAGGCACTCGCGCACGGCTTCGGCAATGAACGCGCTCTTGCCGCGCGGGCCGACGGCGTCGGCCAACTCGGCCACCAAGTCGGCGGGCAGGGTGACGTTTACACGTGTCAATTGTGATGGCATGGTGAATCCTCTCTGATTGATCAGCATAAGGCCTCTTATGCGCATAGTCAATGCGCCAAGGGCCACAAGGAGTCCCATGCAACCCCATCCCATGGACCTTGCCCGGCGGGCCAAGGTGTTCAAGGCCCTGGGCCACCCCAGCCGGCTGCTCATGGTCGAGGCCCTGGGGGCCGGCGAGAAATGCGTGTGCGAGCTGCGCGAGCTGGTCGGCTCGGACATCTCCACGATCTCCAAGCACCTGAGCGTCCTCAAGGAAGCCGGCATCGTCCAGGACGACCGGCGCGGCACGAACATCTACTATTCCCTGCGCATGCAGTGCGTCACGGGTTTTTTGTCCTGCGTGCGACGGTTCTTCGACCAGCAACTTGAGGAACAATTCATGTATCTCGAAGACTTGCGAAAAAGCGTCAAGTCCTAGGCCGATTTTTCCGCTTGCCTTGCTCACACGGATTTTATAAATTCCGTGTGAACGAAAGCCCCAAGAACCGGCCGGAGCGGCGACGCCTCCGAATCGGCGGCGGGGGAAACCGGACAACAAGGCAGGCGACCCATGCAAGACACCACGCAAGGGGCAACAGCCCTGGCTTCCGAGGCGAGGCTGGAAACGTCCGTGAAGACGAAGAACCGCTACGACGCCATGGAGTGGGCCGGCGCGTTCGGCGACATCGGCACGCTTATCCCCTTCGTCGTGGCCTACATCACGATTTTGGGCGTCGATCCCCTGGGGCTGCTCTTCATGTTCGGCATCTCCAAGATCGCCGCCGGCCTCTACTACAAGACGCCCATTCCCATCCAGCCCATGAAGGCCATCGGCGCGGCGGCCGTGGCCGGCGGCATAACGCCTGCGGCGCTTTTCGCCTCGGGCCTGACCACCGGCCTGTTCTGGCTCCTCATCGGGCTGACCGGCACCATCAAATACGTGGCCGCCCTGGCCACCAAGCCGGTGGTGCGCGGCATCATGCTCGGCCTTGGCATGTCCTTCGTGGTGGAAGGCATCCACCGCATGGTGGCCTCGCCGACCCTGGCCGCCATCTGCCTGACCACCACCTTCCTGCTGCTGTCCAACCCGAAAATTCCCGCCATGTTCGTGCTGCTGCTCATCGGCGTCGTGGCGGCGCTGATCGGCAATCCGGAACTGCTCGGCGAGCTGACACAGGTCAGCGTCGGCTTCCGGCTGCCGGAATTCGGCCTGCACCAGATCAAGTGGGACGACGTCGTCACCGGCACGCTCCTTTTCACCCTGCCCCAGATACCGCTGACGCTCGGCAACGCCGTGGTGGCCATCGCCGCCGAGAACAACGACCTGTTCCCGGACCGGCCCGTGACGGAAAAGACCATGTGCATAAGCCAGGGCGTCATGAACCTGGTGGCCCCGATGTTCGGCGGCGTGCCCATGTGCCACGGCGCGGGCGGCATGGCCGGCCACGTGCGCTTCGGGGCGCGCACCGGCGGCTCGCTGGTCATCCTCGGCAGCATCGTCATCGTCATCGCGCTTTTTTTCAGCCAGTCCGTGGCCGTGATCTTCAAGATGTTCCCGCCGGCGGTTCTCGGCGTCATCCTCTTCCTGGCCGGAGCCGAACTCGCCGTGACCGTGCGCGACATCGGCGCCAAGAAGTCCGAATTCTACGTCATGGTGGTGGTGGCCGGCTTCGCCATGTGGCACATGGGCGTGGCCTTCCTGGTCGGCGTCATCCTGGACAACGCCCTGCGTCGGGGCTGGATCAAGATCTAGCGCCGTCCGAGCCTCTCGATTCCCCTTGCCGGGAGACGCGCGAACGCCGTCTCCCGGTTTTTTTGTCACCTTCACATTCCGCAGTGGTTGGTGCCTTGGAATGTCTTGCCAGGCATTGGGAAAAAGCATATTTGGCTTTTTGACCAAACAAGAAATTCCGAGCGTGCCGGAATCGAGGGGAAACGATGGAAAACATTTCCGACGTCAAGGGAGAAGGCTGCGCCTGCGGCCGGGTAGCCGTCGCGGGCAAGGGTCTCGGGCCGGGCCGCATCGGTCTGTTGCTGGCGGGGCTTGCCGCCTGGTTCGTGGTGTACGGCCGGCTGTTGCCGTTCTCGAAATTCCTGACCTATGACGTTTTCGGCCTGGCGGCCGGGTCACGCTTGGCCGACGCCGTGGAGTTCTTCCTCTACGACGCGCCCAAGGTGCTCATGCTGCTGACCCTCGTCGTGTTCGGCGTGGGCATCGTCCGTTCCTTTTTTACGCCCGAGCGCACCCGCCGCCTGCTGGCGTCCGGGCGGCGGGAGAGCGCCGGCAACGTCCTGGCCGCGCTGCTCGGCATCGTCACGCCTTTTTGCTCGTGCTCGGCCGTGCCGCTTTTCATCGGCTTCGTGGCGGCCGGCGTGCCCCTTGGCGTCACCTTCTCGTTTCTCGTTTCCGCGCCCATGGTCAACGAGATCGCCGTGGTGCTGCTCTACGGGCTGCTCGGCTGGAAGGTGGCGGCGCTGTACATGGTCATGGGCCTCGCCGTCGCCGTGGTTTCCGGCTGGGTGCTCGGCCGGCTGCGCCTGGAGCGCTGGGTCGAGGACTGGGTGCTGGCCGTGCGCGACGGCCAGGGCGGAGAGGCGGACGCCCCCATGACGGCGCGGGACCGCGTCGACTACGGCCTGACCGCCGTGCGGGACATCCTCGGGCGCACCTGGAAGTGGGTGCTCCTCGGCATCGCCGTGGGCGCGGGCATCCACGGCTACGTGCCGCAAGGCTTCATGGCCCAGGTCATGGGCTCGGGGAGCTGGTGGTCCGTGCCCCTGGCCGTGGCCATCGGCATTCCCATGTATTCCAACGCCGCCGGCATCGTGCCCGTGGTGGAGGCGCTTCTGGCCAAGGGCGCGGCGCTCGGCACCGTGCTGGCCTTCATGATGGCGGTCATCGCCTTGTCGCTGCCCGAGATGGTGATATTGCGCAAAGTGCTCAAGGTGCCTTTGTTGCTGGCGTTCGCCGGCATTGTCGGTTGCGGCATCCTGCTTGTGGGGTACGTGTTCAACCTTCTCCTGTAACGGAGGCTTGCATGCGCTTTCTTGCCCAGCTTTTTCCCGAGTTCGCGTCCCGGCTCGACGCCATGGACGCGCTGTACGCCGAGAAACGGCTCATCGACGAGAAGACCTACCAGTTCATCTGCTTCGCCGTGTCCATCAAGGCGCGGTCGAAGCCCTGCGTGCTCAAGCATTTCAAGGGGGCGCTCGACGCCGGGGCGAGCCTGCAGGAGCTGGCCTACATCCTGGCCCTGGTCATGCGCGAAGCGGCCGGGGCGGACGACTGTTGGACCCACGACGTGCTGGGCGACGTCGGCGACATCATCGCCGGCAAGGTCGATTGCGGCTGCAAGAAATAACGGGAGGCCAAGATGTTGATTCAGGTCTGCGGCACGGGCTGCGCCAAGTGCAACGAACTGGAAAAACTGGTGAAGGAAGTGGTGGCCGAAAAGGGCGTCGCGGCCGCGGTGGAAAAGGTCTCGGACCTGCAGGCCATCGTGAAGCTGGGCGTCTTCACCACGCCGGCCCTGCTGGTGGACGGAGTGATCAAGTCCGCCGGCAGCGTGCCGTCCCGCAAGGACGTGGCCGCCTGGATCGCCTGATACCTTCGCCCTTCGAGGGGGTCCGGGGGGCATCATGCCCCCCGGCGGGTCCAGGGCAGAGCCCTGGCCGCCGGAGGCCTCTTTCTCTTATCCGACGCCCAAAAGCGCCTGGGCGAAATCCTGGCCCACGAACGGGCGCAAATCTTCCATCTTCTCGCCCAGTCCCACGTAGGTGATGGGCACGCCGAACGACAGCGCGATGCCGACCACCACGCCGCCCTTGGCCGTGCCGTCGAGCTTGGTCAGGATGATCTCGTCCACGCCTGCGGCTTCGTTGAAAAGCTTGGTCTGGGACAGCGCGTTCTGGCCGGTGGTGGCGTCGAGGACGAGCACCGAGCGGTGCGGCGCGCCGGGGTGCTTCTTGCTCACGACCCGGCGAATTTTTTTCAGCTCTTCCATGAGGTTGGCCTTGGTGTGCAGCCGCCCGGCGGTGTCCAGGTAGAGCACGTCGTAGCCGCCGGCCAGCACCTTGTCCATGGCCTCGAAAGCCACGGCCGCCGGGTCCGCCCCCTCGCCCTTGCTGTAGAAGTCCGCGCCTACGCGTCTGGCCCAGATCTGCAATTGCTCGATGGCCGCCGCCCGGAAGGTGTCGCCGGCGGCGATGAGCACCTTTTTGCCGCGCATGATGTCGCGGTAGGCCAGCTTGGCGATGGTGGTGGTCTTGCCCACGCCGTTGACGCCGATCATCATGACCACTTCCGGCGGATTGATGGCCTTGATGGTCTTGCCGGTCCGGAAGATTTCGGCCAGCTCCTCGCGCAGGATGTCCTTGAAGGCCGCCGGGTCGGTGACGCCGCCCTTGCGCACCCGTTCGCGCAGGCCCTCCATGAGCTTGGCCGCCGGCTCGAAGCCCACATCGGCCATGAGCAGGATTTCCTCCAGCTCCTCCCAGAAGGCCTCGTCCATGACCTTGTGGCTGCCGAGCAGCCCGTCGATGCGCTTGACGATCTGTTCCTTGGTCTTGGCCAGCCCCTCGGAGAGCTTGAGAAAGAGCCGGTTGCGCTCGTCCTCCTCGTCCTCCAGGTCGAGCGCCAGGGCCAGGCGGTATTGCAGTTCCGAGCGGAACAGCTCCACCTCGTCGTATTCCATGACCGCGATCCAGTCCGCGAACTTCGCCACGAAGGCGTCGGCCTCGCCGGCCGGGGCCTCCAGGCTGGCGAACAGGAAGCGCAGCCGGTCCCACAGGTCCGGCCCGGCGGTGGTCACGTCCGCGAGCAGGATGTCGAGCCAGGCTGAGAGCTTGGGTTCGGCCTGACGCAGTTCCAGAACGAGCGCGTCGCGCCAGGGAGCCTGCCCGGTCTCGGGCGCGGGGGGCGGCGCGGCGACCGGGGCAGAGGAGGGGGCGACCTCGGGTTCGGGGGGCGCCGCAGGAGCGGGTTCGGGTTCCTTGGCGGCGGGCGTGGTGGCAGCCTGGCGCACGGGTTCGGGCGCGGCAGCCGTTTCCGGGGCCGGCGCGGCGGCTGTTACGGCCTGGGCTTCCGGCGCGGGCGTGGCGACGAACTCCGGCGCGACCTCCTCGGACACGGCCGCCGGGGCGGGCTGCTGCGGCGCGGCAGTGTGCGTCGCGGGGGATGAATCCGCCTGCGTCGCCTCGTCCGTCGCTACGGAAGCGGCCTCGACCCCTTGCTCCGGGGCTTCGTCTTCCCGTTCGGGAGCGGCGGCGGTTTCGGCGGGGGCGTCTTCGGCTTTCCAGAATTTTTTCAGCTTGGAAAAAAAACCCATGGGGGCGTGACCTCGTCTGCGGCAGGGGATTTCGGATACGGCGCGCCGAGCGGCGCGGCGAAACACCATAGCCGGCCCGGCCTCGCGGCGCAACCGCCAAGCCGGCCGTGTCCGGGGCGGTTCCCGTGTTGTGGTCGCCGGGTTTGTTGTGGCACAAGGAGGGGGTCGCGCCGGACGCGACCGTTTCGCACAGCCTTGGAGGACAAACGTGACGCTTCTGGAACAACGCCGCATCGAAGCGGCCGTGCTGGCCCAGACCTATGCCGTGCTCGCGGCGCGCCTGGGTCGGGAGGACGCTCTGGCCGTCATCGAGGACGTGGTGCGCGGCGCGGCCCGTAAGGCCGGCGAGGCCTTCGCCGCCGGCGCGCCCGACGGGCCGGGGCTCGATCATTTCGCCGCCGTGGCCGAGACCTGGCAGGCCGGCGGGGCGCTCGTCATCGAAAACGTCCGCCGCAGCGGCAATACGTTTTCCTTCGACGTGACCCGCTGCCGCTACGCCGAGGCCTACCGCGAGATGGGCCTGCCCGAGGAGCTGGCCACGCGGATCTCCTGCCTGCGCGACGGCGCGTTCGTGACCGGCTACAGCGAAAAATTGCGGTTTTCCCGTCCCGAGACCATCGCTTCCGGGGCCGCTCGCTGCCCCTTCACCTTTACCTGGAACGACGCATGAGCATACGGCGAACCACCGTCAAGGCGGCCCTGGCGGGCGAGGGCGCGGGGGACATCCGCGTCATGGGCTGGGTTCGCACCCGCCGCGACGCCAAGGGCTTTTCTTTCCTGGAGATAAACGACGGCTCCTGCCTGACCAACCTGCAGGTCATCGTGGAGGAAGGCACGCCTGGCGGCGAGCTGCTCAAGGAACTCGGCACGGGCGCGTCCGTGGCCGTGACCGGCGAGCTCGTGGCCTCGCCGGGCAAGGGCCAGCGCTTCGAGGTCCGGGCCAAGGAACTCGCGCTCCTCGGCCAGGCCGACCCCGAGACCTACCCGCTGCAAAAAAAGCGGCATTCCGACGAGTTCTTGCGCACCATCGCCCACCTGCGGCCGCGCACCAACAAGTACGGGGCCATGCTGCGCCTGCGCTCGGCCCTGGCCCAGGCCATCCACGCCTATTTCGCCGGAAGCGGCTTCGCCTTGGTGCACACGCCCATCATCACCGGTTCGGACTGCGAGGGCGCGGGCGAGATGTTCCGGGTTACGGCCCTGACCGACGCCGAGGCGGCCCTGCCGGCGGCCGCCCGGGCCGAGAAGGACTTCTTCGGCAAGGACGCCTTCCTGACCGTCTCCGGCCAGCTGACGGCCGAGCCGCTGGCCCTGGCGCTCGGCAAGGTCTACACCTTCGGACCCACCTTCCGGGCCGAGCATTCCGACACCTCGCGCCACGCCGCCGAATTCTGGATGGTGGAGCCCGAGATGGCCTTCGCCGACCTCGAGGACAACATGGACCTGGCCGAGGACCTGCTCAAGTCCCTCGTGCGCACGGCCATGGTGGACTGCGCCGAGGATTTCGGGCTTTTCGCCAAATACGTGGACCCGACCCTGACCGAGACCTTGTCCACGTTTCTGGCCGAGCCCTTCGTGCGCCTGCCTTACCGGGAGGCCGTGTCCATCCTGGCTGCCGCGAAAAAGGACTTCGCCTATCCGGTGGGCCCGGGGCTCGACCTGCAAAGCGAGCACGAGCGCTACCTCGCCGAGGAGCACTTCCGCCGCCCGGTCATCGTCTACGACTACCCGCGCGCCATCAAGGCCTTCTACATGCGCCAAAACGACGACGGCGAGACGGTGGGGGCCATGGATGTGCTGGTGCCGGGCATCGGCGAGGTGGTGGGAGGCAGCGCCCGCGAGGAGCGCCTGGACGTGCTCGAGGCGCGCATCCGCGAGCTGCGCCTGCCGCTTGAGGCCTACTGGTGGTACCTGGAGACGCGCCGCTTCGGCACCGTGCCCCACGCAGGCTTCGGCCTCGGCTTCGAGCGGCTGCTCATGCTCGTCACGGGCATCGGCAACATCCGCGACGTCATGCCCTTCGCCCGCACCTGGCGGCATCTGGAATTCTAGGGAAGTGCGTCCAGGGAACAGGTCGCAGCGTATCGTCCCCGGAGTCCGCAACGGCGGGTTCCGGGGACGTTTTTATTGATTCGGCGCGTTCTCGTCACCTTCCCCGGCAGCCGGCAAAAGCACCGTGAAGACGCTGCCGCCGCCAAGCGACGATTCGGCCCAGATGCGCCCGCCGTAGCGGCGCACGATCTGGCGGCAGATGGCCAGTCCCAGGCCTGTGCCCTTGGCCGCGCCCTGGATGGTGTCGCCGCGCCCCACCTGGTGGAATTTATCGAAGATCGATTCCAGTTCGCCCATGGGAATGCCGACGCCGGTGTCGGCCACAGCGACGCGCACCGCTTCGCCGTCGCGGCAGACCTCCAGGCGCACCGCTCCGGACTGGGTGAATTTCACGGCGTTTTGCAGCAGGTTGGAGACGACTTGCATGAACTGGTCCGGGTCCATGACCACGTCCGGCACATCGTCGTCGATGCGCGCGCGGAAGGCGATTTCCGGCCGCTGGGTGAGCAGCCCCTCGATGCTCTTGGCCGCCTTGGCCGCCACGGCCCCCGGGGAAAAGCGCATGTCGCGCCAGACCATGTTGCCCGACTCGATGCGGCTTAGGTCCAGCACGTCGTTGATAAGCCGCGTCAGGCGCTCGGCCTCGCCGAAGACCACGGCCAGGTTGTCGGCGATGCGCCGCCCCTTGGCGGCCAGGGCCGGGTCGTTTCCGGCCAGGGGCAGGAACTGTTCGGAGAAATCCCGGCCGATGAGCTTGGCGAACCCCAGGATCGAGGTCAGGGGCGTGCGCAATTCGTGGGACACCGTGGACAGAAACACGGACTTCATCCGGTCCAGTTCGCTCAGGCGTATGTTGGCCTCGGCCAGCTCCATGGCCTGCAGGCGCAGGTCGCGGGTGCGCTCCTCCACCTCGGCCTCCAGGCGCTGCCGGTGGTCGGCCAGGGCCTCCTCGGCCCGGCGGCGGTCCGTGATGTCGCGGATGGCTTCGATGCCGCCCACGACGCGTCCGGCCTCGTCGCGCAGGGCCACGGCCTTGGCCCAGACATGACGGAGACCGCCGGGCAGGGCGGGCACCGAGACCTCGGCGATGACTGCTTCCCCGTTGCGTTCGGCCACGGCATAGCGGGTGTCCGGGGCCTCCACGGCCCCTCGGGCGTAATCCACCAGCAGCGGCGTGGCGTAGCCGTAAAAGGGCACGGCATAGGCGAAATCCCCTTTGCCGAGCATCTCTTCGGCTCCCACGCCCGTGAGCTTCTCCATGGCCCGGTTCCAGAAGATCACCGCGCCGTCGGCGTCCACAACCATGGTGGGGTCGGGCAGGAAGTCGATCATGTCGGCCAGCCGACGGTCCCTGGCCTTGACCCTGTCCTGGGCCCGGCGCAACTCGCCGATCAGCCCGGACTGGCGGCGGTTGGTCAGGGCCATGGAGGACAGCAGTTTGGCGAAGCGGTCCAGGGCCTGGCAGATCTTGGCGAAGCGTTCCCGCGACATGCGCGGCACGCGGCAGAGCGCCTCACGGCAGACCGCTTCGTCGACCCCGAGGTCGCGGCAAAAGGCCAGGACGCCCTCCGTGTCCACGGATTCGTCGACGACCTGGCCGACGAGCCACGTGGCAATGTGGCGTCCGTCGAAGAAGATGCAGGTCGCGCCGTCGAGGAGCCCGGCGCTCAGGCACGTGGCGATGGTCGGCCCCTGGTCCGTGGTCCGGCCCAGCACGGCGTCGGAACGGCGGCAGGCGGCGCGCCCCTTTTCCGTGCCCCGGACGATGTCGCGGCAAAACGGGGTGAAATTGCTCGGCCGCGTCAGCGGCCGGCCCGTGGGGTCGGTGATGAGAGAGGCGACGTTCGCCGCCTCGGCGAAGGCGTCCTGGATGCCTTGGAGGTCCTCCAGGGAGAAGATGTCCTCGAACCTGGGCGCATTCGCGGAGGAGATCGGATCGCTTGCGGCGGGAGCCCCGCCCTCCGTGTCGGGGCGGGACCGGGGTTTGGGTCCCTTGTCCTTGCGGCTGCTCATGTCCCCTCGCCTGGATGTTCGCCTGCCTTTCCGATTCTCTACTCCCAAAACGGCTTCATTTCCAACAACTATTTCCGCAGGGAAGGTCCCAGGCGAAAGGTCGCCGACAGGTCAGCCAGGAGGGAGCGCGCGGCGAAAAGAAACGGCCGGCCCTTCCCGGAGGAAGAAGCCGGCCGTGCGTCGTCGACGGGCGGGTGACGGTGCGGCGGCTAGGCCGGGGTGGCCGCCTGGATGCGGCGCACCACCCAGGACTTCACCACCTGGGCCAGGCACATGTAGCAGAAGATGACCAGGGCCATGAGGCCCCAATAGCCGGCCGGCGGCACGACCAGGCCGAAGGTCCCGGCCAGGGGCGAAAACGGCAGCCAGACGCCGAAGATGCAGATGAGGATGGTCGTCATGCCGAGCGGCAGGCTGGCCCAGCTCTGGAGGAAGGGGATGTTGTCCGTGCGGATGACGTGCACGATGATGGTCTGGGACAGCAGCGACTCGATGAACCAGCCGGTCTGGAACAAGGCGGCGTTGTTCCAGGCCCCGAAGAAGTGGATCATGATGAAGAAGGTGACGTAGTCGAAGATGGAGCTCACCGGACCGAGGAAGAGGATGTAGCGGCGGATGTCGTCGATGCGCCAGCGCCGGGGCTTGCTCAGGATGTCGGCGTCCACGTTGTCCGTGGGGATGGCCGTCTGGGAGAAGTCGTACATGAGGTTGTTGACCAGGATCTGGATCGGCAGCATGGGCAGGAAGGGCAGGAAGGCGCTGGCCCCGAGCACGCTGAACATGTTGCCGAAGTTGGAGCTGGCCCCCATGCGGATGTACTTGGTGATGTTGAAGAAGATCTTGCGGCCTTCCAGCACGCCGTGCTCCAGCACGTGCAGGCTTTTTTCGAGCAGGATGATGTCCGCCGACTCCTTGGCCACGTCCACGGCCGAGTCCACGGAGATGCCGACGTCCGCGGCGCGAAGGGCCGGGGCGTCGTTGATGCCGTCGCCCATGAAGCCGACCACGTGGCCCTTGCGGCGCAGGGCCGCGACGATCTGCTCCTTCTGCATGGGGTCGAGCTTGGCGAAGACGTGGCACACGCCCACGGCCTCGCCGAGCTCCGCCTCGGACATGGCCGCCACCTGGTCGCCGGTGATGATGTGGTCGCCGGCGTCGAAACGGACCTCGCGGCAGATCTTGGCCGTGATGACGGCGTTGTCGCCGGTGACGATCTTGGGCTGGATGCCGTGGGCGATCATGGTGGCCAGGGCGTCGGCGGCGGTGTCCTTGGGCGGGTCGAGGAAGGCCAGGTAGCCCATCAGCGTCAGGTCGCATTCGTCGGCCACGGCGAAGTCGTGGCGCGCCCCGTCCACGGCCTTGAAGGCCAGGGCCACCACGCGGAAGCCGTCCTCGTTGAGGTCGTGCACCACCTCCTGCATGGTTTCCCGGTGGATTGCGTCCAGGGGGGAGATCACGCCGTCGTGGAGGCAGTCGCGGCTTTTGGAGAAGACCTCCTCGGCCGCGCCCTTGCAGATGAGGATGGCCTTGTCCGTCTTGTCGTCGCGCACGATGACGCTCAGGCGGCGGCGCATGAAGTCGAAGGGGATCTCGTCGAGGAGCTCGTAGCGGTCCGGGTCGATGGACGAACCGGCCCCGTCGCCGGAGGTGATGACGGCCACGTCCAGGGCGTTGCGCAGTCCCGTCTGGAGCTTGCTGTTGACGTAGGCGTATTCCAGGACCGAGCAGTCCTCCTCGCCCGTGACGTCGAGGTATTTCTCCAGGATGATCTTGTCCTGGGTCAGGGTGCCGGTCTTGTCCGTGCACAGGACGTCGATGGCCCCGAAGTTCTGGATGGCGTCCAGGCGCTTGACGATGACCTTGTGCTTGGACATGGCCAGCGCGCCCTTGGACAGGCACACCGTGACCACCATGGGCAGCATTTCCGGGGTGAGCCCCACGGCCACGGCCAGGGCGAACATGAACGCGCCCATCCAGTCGTGGCTGGTCGCGCCGTTGACGATGAAGACGAAGGGCACCATGACCAGCATGAAGCGCAGCATGAGCCCGGTGAAGCTCTTGATGCCCTTGTCGAAGTCGGTCTCGACGCGCTTTTCCGACAGCTTGGCCGCGATGCCGCCGAAATAGGTCCTGGCCCCGGTGGCCGTGACCACGGCGGCGGCGGAGCCGGACACCACGTTGGTGCCCATGAAGCACATGGCCGGGTCGCCAAGGCCAGTCTCGCCCTCGCGCGGGGCCTCGCCGGCCGGCCGGGTCGTTTTTTCCACGGGCAGGGCCTCGCCCGTGAGCATGGCCTGGTTGATGTGCAGGTCCTTGGCCCGCACGAGCTGCACGTCGGCCGGCACCATGTCGCCGGCGGCCAGCAGCACGATGTCGCCCGGCACCACCCCGGCCAGGGGAATCTCGCGCTGGCTGCCGTCGCGCAGCACCGTGGCCGTGGTGTGGACCATCTTTTTGAGTTCCGCCGCGGCGGTGTCGGCCTTGGCCTCCTGGATGACCTTGAGCACCACGCCCATGACGGCCATGCCGATGATGACCACGGCCGAGCGGAGGTCGTCCGTGGCGTAGGAGATGCCGCCGAGCACGAAGAGCAGCAGCACCAGGGGGTTTTTCACGGAATCCCACAGCCGGTCCAGGAAGGTCACGGGCTTGGTCGTGGTGGCCTGGTTGGGACCGTACTGCCTGAGGCGTTCCTTGGCCTCCTGGGAGGTCAGGCCGGCCATGGCGGGCTTGACCTCGGGCTGGGGTTCGCTCAGCCATTGTCCGGAAACGGCCACCTGCTCCCACAGTCCGGCCAGGTGCCTGTAGACGTCGTAGGCCGGGATCTTGCGCTGGTGGGCCAGGGCGTCGAAGGCGTTGGCCTTTTGGACGAAGTGTTCGAGGTTCTTGAGGAATTCTTCCTCTGGGGCCAGGCGCAGGGCGTCCTGTCCGGCATCGCCCGGGGCGTTTTCCGGCCTGGTCGCGGCCGGGGACTTGGGATCGGTCATGGGGGACTCCGGTCGGGGATGGGATTTCAGGGGCGCGCGCCGGCGGCGGCCGCGCCGCGACGGCCGCCGTCCATGTCCCGATACGCTATTTGGGTGCGCAGGTGTTCGTGGATTCGGTTACGATTCGCATCATTGCCTTTTTTTCAGGCTGCCCGCGCGGGGGCCTAGCGCCGGACCTGGCCCAGGAAGTCCAGGCAGGCCTCGGCCGCCTTGTGGAAGTCCACGCCGCCGTCGATCTCCAGGACCGGCAGGTCGCCGAGCAGGTCGAGATAGGCGTTCTGGCTGGCCGTGGAGGGCTCGGACGGGTCCTCGAATTCGTAAAAAAGGCCCACGTCCTTCATGAAGGCGGCCATGAGGTCGCGCCGCTGGCGCAGGTCCACCCGAACGGCGGTCATGGGCGAGGCGTCGCGCTTCCAGCGCAGCACCACGAGCCCGGCCATGGGGCAGGACAGCTTGAAGCGGCCCTTGCCGAAGCACTCGTCGATGAAGGCGTCGTACTTGTGCTCCAGGTCCCACAGCTCGGCGGCGGGCAGGGCGGAGAACTTGCGGCGGTCCGCCTCGCTCATGACCGGGGCCAGGCTCGGGTTGTGGAGCACCGTGCCGGGGTTGACGCGCGGCATCTTGGCCACGCCGGTCATGACCAGCCCCCCGTCGCCCCGGGAGACCATCACCCGGTCGTTGCTGACGAAATCCGTGCCGTGGCGCATGATCTCCAGGGCCAGGGTGGACTTGCCGGCCCCGGAGAAGCCGGAGACGACCAGGCCCGCGCCCCCTTCGGCCACGCCGGCGGCGTGGAAGAGCAGGGCGCCGCGCTTGAGGCACAGTTCGATGAAGCGGTTGTTGATGAAGTTGACGACCTGGTTATCGTTGTCGATGCAGGGCCCGACGGCGTAGTTGTCGCCGTGGCCGAAGAGGAAGACCAGGCCCGTGAGGAGCTTTTTGACCACGCGGCCGTCGGGCAGGTCGTGGTAGGCTTCCTTGAGCTTGGTCTTGCCGGGTTCGCGCTCCTTGACGGCGAACGGCAGGTCGAAGTCCGGCGGCCCGGCTTCGATGGCCGTGACCGGGACCAGAGTCGCGCCGCCGCCGCCGACGAAGTCGCGGTAGTAGTCGGCGAGCTTTTCGATGAGGCCCTTGGAGTTGGAGGACACCACCACCGTCACGTCGCCGAAGGTGACTTCCAGGCGGTGGGTGATGGGGGACGTTTCGAGGATGGGGGCCATGAGCCCGGCGATGGTGGGAGCATGCGGCATCAGATGTTCTCCAGCACGTGGTCGGCGTAGGCGGCCGCGGCGTCGATGCCGCAGGCGTCGAGGAGCCCCCGGAACCCGCCGAAGGCCGAGACTTCGTAGATGGCCGCGCCTTCGGGGGTTTCCACCACGTCGACGCAGGTGAAGGCCATGTCCGGGAACAGGCTCTGGGCCTTGTGGGCCAGGGCGATGATCTCCTTCGACGGCTCGTGGGGCACGTAGCGGCCGCCGGTGCGGGTGGTGGTGTCCCAGGACGCGCCGCTGCCCTGGCGGGCGTAGGTGGCCAGGTACTTGCCGCCCAGAAACGACACGCCGAGGTCCAGATGCCCGCCGGCGTGGGAGACCATCTTCTGGATGTACATGACCTGGTTGCCGGCCGCCTTGTAGTCGGCGATCTCCTCGCGGGAATCGGGCGTGTCCTCGATGACGGTCATGCCCCGGGCCTTGGAGGAGAAAAGGGGCTTGAACACGGCCTTGCCGTATGCGGCCACCGTGGCCGCCGCCTCCTCGATGTCCTCGGTGACCACGGTCGGCGGCATGGGGATGCCGCCCAGGCGCAGCACCGTGGTGCCGCTGAGTCTGTCGATCAGGCGCAGCATGCTGTCCGGATTGGAGAAGACCGGCACGCCCTTGGCGTGGAGAAAGCGCAGCATCTCCATGCGGTCCAAGGCGTCGGGCGTGTAGGACGGGGCGATCTTCTTGACGATGACGGCGTCGAGTTCGGTGAGGTCGGTCCCCTGGCAGAAGAGCTTGCCCGTGTCCAGGTCGAGCCTGACCTCGGCCATGTCGATGCACAGGCGAAATCCCGTCCGTGCTTCCAAGGCGTCCAGGAGCCGCAGGGTGGACCATCCCTTGGGGATGCCCACCACGCCGATCTTCTTCATGATTCCTCCCATGGTCTTGATGACGTCGCGCCGGTCGTCCAAGGCCCGGTGGCCTCGCCCCGCCGGCTGTCGGGGCTTCGCGTCTCCGCGGATGTCGCTAGTAGCACACGGCGGCCAGGGGCAGCCGGAAGGCGGCCGCCTCGCCCTTGTGCCCGGCCACGCGGCCGAGCAGGAACATGCCCCGGGAAAACATCAGCCGGGAAAAGCGCTCCGAGAGTTCGAAACGCGTCGAAGTGACGAACGAGCGGGCCAGCCCCAGGGCCACGCGCAGCTCGAAGGTCGCGTCGCCGTTTCGGGCGGCGTACCCCCGGGCGAAGCCGAAGAACTCGGTGATGATGGCGTTGAGCACCCTGCGTCTGGCCGCGTCGAAGACCGGCAGGCGGAAGTTGGACACCATGAACACCGAGGTGTCCTGGGCCAGGTCGCCTTCGCCCGAGCGGTGCAGATCGATGTAGTGGATCCGGTCCGCGGCCGGGTCGTAGAGGATGTTGTTGCTGTTGTAGTCGCCGTGGAGCAGCACGCCAAACGGCGCGGCCAGCGTCGCCTCCACGGCCTCGGCCGCGGCCAGGGCCCCGTCGAGGTCGGGCAGGGCGCGGCCGCCGATGGCCCGTTTGACGCTTTTGAATTCCGGGTGGACCGTCAGCACCTCGCCGAGCCGGGAGCGCAGCTGGCGCAAGGCCCCGGCCGGGATCGTTCCGTCCGACCGGGTCCTGGACCAGATCTCGCCGGCCACCCGGCACTGGGCGGCCAGGGCCCGGCGCAGGAGCGCCATGTCGCCGCCCACGGCGATGTCCTGGATAGTCTGGCCGGGCAAGAGTTCCACGAGCATGGAGCTCGACTTCCTGCCTTCCCGGAAGGCCTGCACCTTGGGGGCGAGCCCGGGCATGAGCCGCTCCCAGCGGTCGATGTTGGCCGCTTCCTTGCGCAGCTTGTCCGTGTCGCCGTCCTTGAAGATGACCTCGCGTCCGGCCTGGCCGTTCTCGTCGCGGTCGGCCACCCGGCCGATGCGGCAGCCCGAGCGCGTGCCCCAGATGGATTCGAAGTCGATCTCGGTCAGGGGCAGTTCGTGGCCGCCTTCGGCCAGGATGTCCTTGAGGGCCGTGAACTGGTGGATCTTGAACTTGTCGCCGGTGATGGCGAAGATGGCCGCCTCGCCCACGTTGAGCAGGGCGTCGCCCATGCGCTCCAGGTAGCGGAAGATAAAAAGCGTGGTCAGCAGGTCGCCGGTCTGGAAGCCCGAACGCAACTCGTCGCGGATGCGGTCGAACTGCTCCTTGTAGAGCCGGTCGAGGTGCAGCTCGCAGCGGCAGATCTTGAGCGCCGCCGCCATGTCGCGCTCGAGCACGGCCTTGGGCGTCCAGTCCAGGGCCTTTTTGACCTCGGCGAAAAAGGGCTTGTAATCGTAGCGCTTGATGCACTCCGGCTCGTCGTAGTGCCGGGTCTGGCGCACCACGTTGACGAGATGGTCGCCCACGCGCTCGAGGTTGTTGCCGATGATGTTGAGCGCCCGCACCCGGGCCATCTCCGGCGCGGTGAGCTTTTCGTCGCCGTGCAGGGTGGCGAAGCAGGCGTTCTCGATGACGCTCTTGAGGTTGTCGATGTAGTCGTCGCGGGCCTCGATCTTGGCGATGGCCCGTTCGTCGCGCTTTTCCACCACGGCCATGGCCGCTTCGAGCTGGCGTTCGATCTCGACGAGCAGGAACTGGAAGTTCGTTACGATCTCATGCATCGTCCGCATCCCCTGGCGCGATGAGCAGGGGGGCGTCGGGCAAGGCGCATTCCCGCTCCTTCCAGCGAAAGGTCAGCTTGAGCTTGCGGTCCTCGCTTTTCTGCTTCCCCTCGATGGTCACGGATACCAGCCCCTTGGGCGAGAGCTCCAGAGTCTGCTCGCCCTGGCGCAGGGTCAGCGTCCCCCGGGCGAAGCCGTCGCGCACGGCCTCCAGATATTCGGCGACGGCGGCGCGGTCCTGCTGGCCGTCATATTTGAACAGCTTGTTCGTCACATTGCCTCCTTATGCCCGGTCGCGGGAGGGCGCTTCCGGCCACGTCGTGGGTGACTAGCACCGAATTATGAAGATAAGATGAAAACCGGGCCGCAAATTGGACGCGGCCCGACTTTCCGCTCCGTCCGGGCATCACCGAATCGACACCGTTCGTTGACGCCATGGCAACGCCCGGGGGCGTACCACGGAAACCGCAGGCAAGCCGCATCGCCAGGAGGCGTCCATGGGCCAGGAAGAAATCGACCGTTTCCTCGACTATCTGCGCGAAAACAAGGACAGGCTGCTCCTGGTCGGCGGCATGCCCCTGTCCGAACTCGTCGAATACGCCGGGAGCCTCGGCTTCCATTTCACGGCCGAGGAACTCAAGGCCCGCCAGGCCTTGGTGCACCTCATGGAAGGGACTTAAGGCCCGGCCGCCCCGGCCCGCCGCCCGGCAAGGCGATGCGAACCGAACGGCCCGTCGGACGGACCTGCCCGACCGACGCCCCACGACCTTCCCCACGGAGCACGGCATGGACTTCCTTTGGGGCCTGGACGGCCATACCCTCTTTCTCCTGTTGGCTTCCCTCGGAATCGCCCTCTCCTTCGAATTCGTCAACGGCTTTCACGACACGGCCAACGCCGTGGCCACGGTCATCTACACCAAGTCCCTGCGGGCCCGCACGGCCGTGATCCTGTCCGGCGCGTGCAATTTTCTCGGCGTGCACCTGGGCGGCATCGCCGTGGCCTATTCCATCGTGCACCTGCTGCCCGTGGACCTGCTGGTGTCGGTCAACACCAACCTGGGCCTGGCCATGGTCTTCTCGCTCCTGGTCTCGGCCATCCTGTGGAATTTCGGCACCTGGTACCTGGGACTGCCGGCCTCGAGCTCCCATACCCTCATCGGGGCCATCCTGGGGGTCGGGCTGGCCAACGCCGTGCGCGAGGGCCTGCCGGCGGGATCGGGCGTCAACTGGCACAAGGCCATGGAAGTGGGGCTGTCGCTGCTGATTTCTCCGGTCATGGGCTTCGTCCTGGCCGGAGGCCTGCTTCTGCTGCTGCGCCGCTGCCTGAAAAACGCCGCCCTGCATTCCCCGCCCGTGGGCGACGCGCCGCCCCCGGCCGGCATGCGCCTGGCGCTCATCGTCTCCGGGCTCGGCGTGAGCCTGGCCCACGGTTCCAACGACGGCCAGAAGGGCGTGGGGCTGATCATGCTCATCCTCATCGGCATCCTGCCCGGGGCCTACGCCCTGGACGTGGACACGCCAAGCCGGGACGTGCTGGCCGTGCGGGAGGCGGCGGCCCGGTTCACGGACTATTTCGACGCGCACCGCCTCGAGATCGAGAAAGCCTACGCTTCCGGCGCGTTGGCCGAGCGGCCGGCCGACGGCCTGGCGCCGCGCTGCGACGTGCGCGGAGCGGTGGCCGCGGCCGAGGCCATCCAGGTGCGCCTGGCCCAGGTCGACAGCATCGCCGACCTGCCGGCAAAGGACCGCTGGGACGTGCGCACGGACATCCTGTGCCTCGACGACGCCTCGCGCCTCATGCAGGGCCTGGCCGCCACCGCCGGGGAGCGGGAGACGATCGAGGGCTGGCGGACGGCCCTTCGCCGGCCCACGGAATACGCCCCGGACTGGGTGCTTTTGGCCGTGTCCCTGGCCCTTGGCGTCGGCACCATGGTCGGCTGGAAGCGCATCGTGGTGACCATCGGCGAAAAGATCGGCAAGTCCAGGCTGTCCTATTCCCAGGGCGCTGCGGCGCAGGTGGTGGCCATGGCCACCATCGGCCTGGCCGACGGGTTGGGGCTGCCCGTGTCCACCACCCACGTACTGTCCTCGGGCGTGGCCGGCGCCATGGCCGCGGGCAAAAGCGGCCTTCAGGCGAGCACCCTGCGCTCCATCGCCATGGCCTGGGTGTTCACCCTGCCGGCGGCCATGTTCCTGGGGGCGGGGCTTTTCTTCCTCTTCGCGCTCCTGGCCTGAGGACGTTGCGGCCCGGTCGAGGGCCGGCAGCGGCGCGTCGGGCAGTCCCGCGGCGTCATGAGCCGGCGGGGCCCTGGGCTGCCGGCCGGGCGCCGATGGTCTCCCCGGCCCGGCGCAGGCTTTCCGCGAGCCGGCCCATGAGCCGGTCGGCTTGGTCGCTGTCCGCCTGGCGCAGGCTTTCCTCCAGTCGGCCGGCGAGACGCCTGGCCGCTTCCGCCCCCACCGCGCCGGCGACGTTTTTGAGCGAATGGGCGGCCAGGGCGGCCTCGTCCCAGTTCTCGCCGTCGAGGCAGAGCTTGATGCGGCGCAGTTTGCGCGGATACTGCCGCAGGAAATCCGTCTCCAGTTCCGTCAGCAATTCCCTGTCCCCGCCGAGGCGGTTGAGGGCGCTTTCCGTGTCCAGGTCCGGCGCTTCGTCGGTCGGCCCGGCTGCCGTCCCGGTCATGGGGACGGTCACGTCGGCGATGTCGCCGAGCAGGGCGTCGAGGGCCTGGAAGTCCAGCGGCTTGGAAAGGTAGTCGGTCATGCCCGCGTCCAGGCATTTCTGGCGCACGCCGCTTAAGGCATGGGCGGTCATGGCGATGACCGGGCAGCTTCGGTTGACGGGGCCGGCCTGGCCGGAGCGCAGCCGCCGGGTGGCTTCCAGGCCGTCGCAGCCGGGCATTTCCAGGTCCATGAGGACGACGTCGAAGGGCCGGCTGGACAGGGCGTCCAGGGCCTCGAGGCCGTTTTGGGCCACGGTGAAGGCATGGCCGCGCCGGCCGAGGTAGGCGGCGGCCACCTTGATGTTGACCGGGTTGTCCTCGGCCAGCAGGATGCGCAGCGCCCGATGCCCCGGCTCGGGCCGCATGACGGGCGGCTTTGCGGCGGCCGACGGTCGCGGGGGCAGGGCCGGCCCTTCGGTCAAGGGCACGGTGAAGCGGAAGAGGCTGCCGCGCCCGGGCGCGCTCTCGGCGGCGATGTCGCCGCCCATGAGCCGCACCAGTTCCCGGCAGATGGCCAGCCCCAGTCCCGTGCCGCCGTAGCGCCGGGAGACCGTGGCGTCGGCCTGGGTGAACATTTCGAAAATGCGGCCGAGCCGGTCGCCGGGGATGCCGACCCCGGTGTCGGCCACGGCGAAGGCGAGCCGCGCCGCGTTTCCTTCCGCCCGGGCCAGCCCCAGGGACACGGTCACGCCGCCTTGCTCGGTGAACTTGACGGCGTTGCCGATGAGGTTGACCAGGATCTGGCGCAACCGCACCTGATCGCCGACCACCTGCCGGGGGGTATCCGGGGCGATGGCCAGACGCAGGAACAGGCCCTTGCGCGCGGCCTGGGGCCGTATGGCCCGAACGATCGTGGCCAGGGTGCGGCGCAGGTCCAAGGGCTCGCGCCCCAGTTCCAGCTTGCGGGCTTCGATCCGGGAGATGTCGAGAATGTCGTTTATGAGGTCGAGCAGGATGCCGGCGGATTCCCGGGCGGTTTCCAGGGCGTCGCGCTGGGAGGGAGAGAGCTCGGTGCCGAGCGTCAGGTCGGTCATGCCGATGACGGCGTTGAGCGGCGTGCGGATGTCGTGGCTCATCTTGGCCAGGAAGTCGCTCTTGGCCCGGTTGGCCTTTTCCGCCTCCTCCTTGGCCAGACGCAGGTCGGCCTCGATGGCCTTGGCCTCGGTGACGTCGCGCACCACCGCGAAATAGCGCCGGCCGTCCCCGGGCCTGCCCGGATAGCGGTGCATGCGCATGGCCACGGAGAGGATCGTCCCGTCCTTGCGGCGGTACTCCTTCTCGAAGATCGCCGAAAAGCCGTGGACGTCCACGGACTCGCGCAGGATCTGCTCTTCCGGGGCGTGCCATATGTCGGGCGTGATGTCCTTGTAGGTCATGCCGGAAAGCTCTTCGGCCGCGTACCCGGTCATCTCGCAAAAGGCGGGGTTCGTCTCCACCAGGCGGTCGTGCTCGTCCACCACGACGAAGCCGTCGCGCATGGAGGTCACAAGCGAGCGGTAGCGTTTTTCCGAGGCGGCCAGAGCCTGCTCGGACTGGTTGCGGGTGGTGATGTCCAGGCACACGCCGACGATGCCGGCCGGAGAGCCCGAGGCGCTGTAGTACGGCGACTTGAAGACCAGCAACTCGTGGGTCGTGCCGTCCCGGAAGGTCAAGGACGTTTCGAACTGGACGGCGCGGAAGGGGGAGGCCAGCGCTTCCCGGTCGGTTTCCCGGCAGAGGGCGGCCATGTCCGACGCGTCCACTTCGGCCGACGTCTTTCCCCTGACCGCGACCAGGGGGCGTATGAGTTCCTCGTAGGTCTTGTTGACGCCGACGTAGCGGCCTTCCATGTCCTTGTAGAACAGCGGGGCCGGAATAGCGTCCATGATCTCCTGGGTGAAGCGGATGCGCTCGCACAGCGCATTGGCCATGGCGTCCAGGGCCGTGCCCAGTTCGGACAGCTCGCCGTGCCCGACGCCCAGGCCGCAGCGACGGTCCAGGTCGCCCACGGCGATGGCCTTGGCCATGCGGACCAGCTTGCCGGCCGGCAGCAGGAGCATGGTCCGACTGAAAAGATAGGCCGCCAGAAGCGCCAGGGCGGCGCTTATGGTGAAAAGCAGCATGTCCTGGCGCAGCAGGGCGTCCAGGGGGGCGTCCACCATGCGCTTGGGCTGGCCCAGGCGCAGGTGGAGCGGCTCGTGGTCGCCGAACTGCACCGTGGCGATGGAGATGAAGTAGTCCGTCCCGTCAGGTCCCTTGGCGGTCAGGTTCGCCTGGGGCGAAACCGCCTGGCCGGCCAGGGTTTCGATGGCGTCCGGCAGGGGGCGGCCGACGGCCTGGGCATCGTCCGGCCAGGCGGCCAGCACCATGCCCCGGTCGTCGAAGAGAACGGCCGTGCTTTGGGGGGGCATGTGCTGGTTGGCCATGATGCGCGTGAGCCAGGCCGGACGGATGGCGATGGAGCATACGCCCACGACTTCGCCGGAAGCCCCCCGCACCGGGCAGGCCAGGGCCATGCCCGGCTGGCCGCTGCGCTTGCCCTTGGCGTAGGCGCCGAGCGCCAGGGGCTGGCCGGCCAGGGCGTCGCGGATCCAGGGGCGATCGGCGTAGTTGACCGATGCGTCCTCGGGCAGGGTCGAGGCCACGATGTTTCCCGCCGGGTCGATCAGGGTGATGCTGGCGAAGCTGGGGAAGACCTCCTTGGCCTTGTGCAGGGAGGCACGCGCGTCGTCGGGCTGCATGGCTTTTATTTCCGGAAGGTAGGTCACTCCGGAAAGGGCTTCGCCGGCATACTGCAACATCGCGCCGATGTTGAAGGCGGTCAGTTCCGTCAGGGTACGGAGGTTTTGGGCCGCTATGTCGCGAGCCATGGAACGCTTTTCCATGGCGGAGGTCACATGAAGCATGACGGCAGGGGTCAGGACGAGGAGGACCAGCAGAAGAATGCGCGTCTGCAGGCTTTGCATTCGAGGCCGTCTCATGATCGTCTCCGCGTGTCCCGCAATAACACTCATTGAGGAAGAATTTTCTTTAGAATAACATTTTTGTGCAGATGATGGCAAGCGGCATGCATGGCGGACCGGAGCAACGTCAGGCGGCCGGCAAATAGGATCGTCCGAGTAGGAAACCCCGGTTCTCCAGGAAGGCGGACCAAGAGTCCACGGCCCCTCGGCTGGCCACGTAGGGCAGCACGAAGCAGTCTTCGGGATCGGGGAGCGCCTCCGGCGCCAGCACCGGACGCCCGTCGAGGACCGTGCCCACCTTGCGGGGGTCGATGTCGAGCCAGGCGGCGATGGCGATGCCGTGGGCCAGGAGGTGTTCGGCCCGACGCCTGGTGATCCGGCCGGCCCCGGCCACCAGGACCCGGGGATGGTGGGGGTTGAGCCGGGCCAGCGCCCGGGCCAGGTAGCCGGCCTTGACGCGGAAGAAGGCTTCAGGGGCGTAGCGGGGATCGGTGCGCGAGAGCCTCTCCGGCGGGTCGTTCCACACCACCAGCTCCTCGGGCAGCTTGGCCATGGCCACGCCGGCGTCGAGCCAGCGCAGCCACAGTTCGTAGTCCTCGGGGAAGGCCCCCTGGCGGTAGCCGCCGTGGCGCGAGACGAGCTCGGCCCGAAACATCACCGTGGGGTGCGGCAGGGGCGATTCCCGAAACGCGCCCAGCCGGATGGACTCGGGATCGCGCAGGCCGTTGGCCCATTCGATATGGGCGAGGTAGCCCCGGGCCCGCTCGGGATCGCCGCCGAAGGCGGCCAGGCAGGAGACCAGGCCGATCTCGGGGTGGGCGTCGAGATAGGCGGCTTGCCGGGCCAGCCGGCCCGGGCGGCAGAGGTCGTCGGCGTCCATGCGGGCGATGTAGCGTCCCCGGGCGGCGGTCAGGCCGGCGCAAAGGGCGGCGGCGATGCCGGCGTGGGGGAGGCGCAACGGGCGCAGCCGGGCGTCCCGGGCGGCGAAGGAAGCGAGCACGCCCCAGGTCGCGCCGTCGTCGTCGGAGCCGTCGTCCACGGCCACGATCTCGAAGTCGGCTCCGGTTTGGGCGAGAAGGCTCTCAAGGGCGGCGGGGAGCGTGGCGGAGGCGTTCCTGGCCGGCATGACCACGGAAATCATTCGCCCATCCTACCGCCGGACACGCCTCGCGGCAAGGACTGGGCCGCATGCTCCCGCCCCGCTTCGGCATTGCCTTGAGGGGGCGGCTCTGGTAGCTTCCCGAAATTCCAACGGGGAGACGCAGTGCCGCCCATGTCTGACCCGCGCATCATTCTCGCCTCGGACAACGCCACCCTGGCCGCCGCGCTGGTCCGCCACTGCGGCGGGCCGCCCGTGCCCGGAGCCGTTCGTTCCGGAGACCCCGACGCCGTGATCGAGCTGCTTTCCCGGACCGCCCGGCCCGGGGGGGCGCTTTGCGTGGTGGACATGGACCTTCCCGAGGCCACGGTGACGCGGCTGGCCGAGGCGGCGGCCGCCGCCAGGGTGCCCTGGCTGGCGGCGGGCAGCGTGTATACGCCGGCGCTTCGCGAGCGGGCCGAGGCCCTGGACGCCATCGACTTCGTGGTGGCCGACGCCCAGGAGCCCGAGCGCGTGGCCCAGTACGCCTGTCGGCTGCTGAAAAACCGCCACAGCCGCATCCTGGTCGTGGAGGATTCCGCCTTCATGCGGATGCACCTGCGCGTGCTGCTGCGGCGCTACCAGTTCCGGGTGCACACCGCCGCCGGGGCGCAAATGGCCCTGCGCATCCTCGAACAGCGTCCGGACATCGCCGCCGTCATCGTGGACTACGACATGCCGGGCCAAAACGGCGTGGAGCTGACCCGGGCCATACGGCGGAGCTTTCGCAGCCGCGAGGTCTGCCTCATCGGCATCTCGGGCAAGGCCCCACGTTCCATCTCTGCGGAATTTCTCAAAAACGGCGGCGATGACTACCTGCACAAGCCCTTCGAGCGCGAGGAACTCTACTGCCGGGTGCTGCACGGCGTGGAAGCCGTGGAGCGCATGCTCGAGATCAAGCGCCTGGAGCGGCTGCGCCGCATGTTCCTGTCCATGCTGGCCCACGACCTCAAAAGTCCTGCCGGCGGCATCGTGGGCGCGGCCAACCTCATTCTCGACGGCATCTGCGGCCACGTGGGCGGCGAGGTGCGGGAGATGGCGGCGGTCATCAGCCAGGCCGGCCGCCGGCTGTGCTCCCTGGCCTCCAACATGCAGGACCTCACCCGACTGGAGACCGGCCGGCTGGAGCCGGTGCTGGCCATCTCCCGCCTGGACGGGCTGGTGATGGAGCGGGTGCGTCTGGCCGAGGCCACGGCCTCGGGCAAGGGCATCCGCATCGAGGCCGACGTGGAGCAGACGCCGCCCATGTCCTTCGACCCCGACCTCTTGGCCCGGCTGCTCGACAACCTGCTCTCCAACGCGGTCAAGTTCTCGCCGCCGCGGTCCCTGGTCAAGGTGGAGCTGCGCCTCATGGGCGCGGAGACCGTGGTGCGGGTGCGCGATCAGGGGCCGGGCATCCTGCCGGAAGAGCGCATGCGCCTTTTCAAGCCCTTCGAGCGGCTGTCGGCCCGGCCCACGGCCGGGGAAAAGAGCCTGGGCCTGGGCCTGGCCATCGCCGAGGGCATCGCCCTGGCCCATGGCGGGCGCATCTGGGTGGAAAGCGAGCCCGGGCAGGGCGCCGCCTTCTGCTTCGCCCTGCCCCTGCAGCCCGATCAGTCGCTGCTTTGCGCCTGCGAATAGACGTATTCCCGCACGCTTTGCACCCAGGGCCGGGGGACCCGGCCGATGGCCTCGGCCAGCTTGGCGTTGGACAGCACCGAGTAGCGCGGCCGCCAGGCCTTTTGCGGGTAGTCCGAGGAGGGGATGGGCAGCACGCGGCAGGGCAGCCCGGCCGCGGTCACGGCCTCGGCGGCCAGCTCGCACCAGCTGGCCTGGCCCGAACCCACTGCATGGTAGATGCCGGGCCGGCCCACGGCGGCCAGGTCGGCCGACCAGCCGGCCAGGTCCAGGGTGGAGGTGGGCGAGCCCACCTGGTCGGCCACCACCTTGAGCTGCTCGCGGCTCCTGGCCAGATTCAGGATCGTGTCCACGAAATTCTTCTTTCCCGGTCCGAACAGCCAGGCCGTGCGCAGGATCTGGCAGCGCAGGATCCCGGTCTCCAGGATGGCCTTCTCTCCGGCCAGCTTGCTCGCCCCGTAGACCGAGCGCGGATCGGTCGGGTCCTCTTCCGTGTAGGGCCTGTCCGCGTCGCCGCCGAAGACGAAGTCCGTGCTGTAGTGCACGAACGTCGCCCCGGCCGCGTCGCAGGCCCGGGCCAGCAGGGCCGGCAGGTCGCGGTTGAGCCGGTAGGCCGCGTCCGCCTCCTCCTCGGCCGCGTCCACGGCGGTGTAGGCCACGGTGTTGAAGAGGTGCGTGGCCTCGAAGGCCTCGAGGGCCCGGGCCACGGCCCCGGCGTCGAAGGGGTCGAGTTCGCTGCGGGTGGTGGGCGAGACCGCGAAGCCGGCCGCTTCCAGGGCGGCGGTCAGGGGTCGGCCGAGCAGCCCCGTCTTGCCGCCGAGCACGATGGCGCGGCCTTTGGCCGCCGCTGGCGCGCTCACGCCCGGGCTCCGTACCACTTGTCCATGAACCGCCGGTAGGCTCCGGATTTGACGCTGTCGAGCCATTCCCCGTTTTCCCGGTACCAGCGCATGGTCTCGGCGATGCCCCGGGCGAAGTCGTACTCGGGCGCGAAGCCGAGCTCCCGGGCGGCCTTGGTGAAGTCCATGGCGTAGCGGCGGTCGTGGCCGGGCCGGTCGGTCACGAAGCGGACGAGGCTTTCGGGCTTGCCCAGGGCGGCCAGGATCGTGCGCACCACCTCGATATTGGGCTTTTCCGCGTCGCCGCCGAAGTTGTAGACCTCGCCGGCGCGCCCTTTGCAGAGCGCCAGCTCCACGCCCCGGCAGTGGTCCGTGACGAAGATCCAGTCGCGCACGTTCCGGCCGTCGCCGTAGACGGGCAGGGGCTCGTCGGCCACGGCCCGGGAGAACATGAGCGGAATGAGCTTTTCCGGGAACTGGTAGGGGCCGTAGTTGTTGGAGCAGCGGGTGATCACCGTGTCGTAGCCGTAGGTCTCGTGGGCGGCGCGCACGAGCATGTCCGCCCCGGCCTTGCTGGCGGAGTAGGGGCTGTTGGGGGCCAGGGGCGTGTCCTCGCTGAATTTCCCGTCGGGTCCCAGGGTGCCGTAGACCTCGTCGGTGGACACGTGGACGAAGCGGCGCACGCGGCAGGCCCGGGCCGCGTCGAGCAGGACCTGGGTGCCGACCACGTTGGTCTGCACGAAGGGCGAGGCGTCGCTGATGGAACGGTCCACATGGGTCTCGGCCGCGAAGTTGACCACGGCCTCGATGTCGTGGGCGGAAAACAGGTGGCAGGCGAGCTCGGCGTTGCCGATGTCGCCCCGCGCGAAGACGTAGCGGCCGGCGTAGTCGGCCTCGACGTCGGCCAGGCTCTGGCGGTTGCCGGCGTAGGTGAGGGCGTCGAGGTTGACGATGGTCAGGCCGTCGTGGCGGGCCAGCATGTCGCGGATGAAGTTGGAGCCGATGAAGCCGCATCCGCCGGTCACGAGCAGTCGCATCAGTGGTTTATCCTTTTATTCTGGTTGGTTGCTTTTGTCGTTGGTGCCGACGGCATCTTTTTACCCGTTTGCCTCAAAAAAGTCTTGCCAAATCGAGGCGGCCCACATACATTCTTCGACGGGCGATTAACTCAGCGGTTAGAGTGCCATCTTCACACGGTGGAAGTCCGGGGTTCAAATCCCCGATCGCCCACCACCGAACCCAAAAAAAACGCTCCGCTCGGCGGGGCGTTTTTATTTTGGGCCGCCCGGGGCTCATTGGACGCCGCGGACGCGCATCTCCTGGATCTGCTTGTACTCGTCCGCGATCCTGGCCTTGAGGTTGTCGATCTCGCGCACGTAGTGCTGCTTGAGGATGCGGATCTCCTCGCGCCGGCGGGCCGAGGCCGGATCGTTGGCCACGGTGCCCCGCATCTCGTTGTCGTAGGCCCCGAGGATGCGTTCGTCCTCCGCGATGGTCTTGCGCGAGGTCTCGATGGAGCGGGTCAGGTCGCCCGGCCCGGGCGGCAGGGCCAGGGCGGGCGCGGCCGCGAAGGCCAGGAAGGACCAGACGAGCAGGGCAAGGCAGGCACGTTCGGGCATGGCGTTCCCCCTGGAAGCCGATGGCGGTTTCCCCCCATACCGACAATCCCCCGGCTTGACAAATCCGCTTCCCGGGCGTTTCCATCCCCGTTTCGCAACTTCTCGCCAAAGGAATCGCCATGGACATGCAGTGGTTTCTCGATCGCGACCCCTTCGCCAGGATGCTCGGCATCCGCCTGATCGAAGCCGGGCCGGGCTACGCCAAGACGGCCATGGACATCGCGGACAACCTGAAAAACGGAGCCGGCATCGCCCACGGCGGGGCCGTCTTCACCCTGGCCGACCTGGCCTTCGCCATCGCCTCCAACAGCCACGGCAAGCTGAGTCTGGCCGTGGCCGCCGCCATTTCCTACGTCAAGGCCGGCACAGGGACGCTTTACGCCGAGGCCAGGGAGGTCTCCCTCGGCCCGCGCATGGGCACCTACGCCATCGCCATCACCAACGACGCCGGCGAGGCCGTGGCCGCCTTCCAGGGCACGGTCTACCGCAAGGACACGCCCTACACCAAGGAGACGGCGTGATCGAAGTCGTGCTCTACGAGCCCGAGATTCCGCAAAACACGGGCAGCGTGGCGAGACTTTGCGCCGCGACCAAGACCCCGCTGCATCTCGTCAAACCCCTGGGGTTCTCCCTGGAGGACCGCTACCTCAAGCGCGCCGGCCTCGACTACTGGCCCTACGTGAACCTGACGGTCTGGGAGGACTTCGCGGCCTTCCGGGCGGCCCGGCCGGGATCGCGCCTGGTGGCTGCCACCGCCGGCAACCGGGGCCACGACAGCGCTCCCTACCACCTGCTCGACTACGGCCCGAGCGACGCCCTGGTCTTCGGCACGGAGAGCCGGGGACTGCCCGAAGCCCTGCTTGAGGCGGCCGACGTCCGCGTGCGCATCCCCATCTGGGGCCAGGTACGCAGCCTCAACCTGGCCAACGCCGCCTCGGTCGTGCTCTACGAGGCCCTGCGCCACGTGGGCGAACTGGACGGAAAATAGAACGGGCGGGGTCTCCCCCGCCCGTCGCGCCGTTGCCTGGATCGCCGGAAACCCGGCGGCTGGCGCGTGTTTCTCACAAAATAACAATGTGCTGGAATCGTTGCGGGAGTCCAGAGGGCGCCAGCCCTTTGGCCGCCGGAGGCTTTCCCCCGGCCATTTTCGCGCATCCCTCTCCCTTTAGAGAATCTGCTCCAAAAACTTCTGCGTCCGCGGATGCTTGGGGCTGGCGAAAAATTCCGCCGGCGTGGCCACCTCGAGGATCTGCCCCTCGTCCATGAAGACGATGCGGTCCGCCACTTCCCTGGCGAAGCCCATCTCGTGGGTGACGCACACCATGGTCATGCCCTCGCGCGCCAGGCGCACCATGACGTCGAGCACCTCGCCGATCATCTCCGGGTCGAGCGCCGAGGTCGGCTCGTCGAAAAGCATGATCTTGGGGTTCATGGCCAGGGCCCGGGCGATGGCCACGCGCTGTTGCTGGCCGCCCGAGAGCTTGGCCGGGAACACGTCGGCCTTCTCCAGGATGCCGACCTTGTCCAGGAGCTTGCGGGCCATGGCGTCGGCGTCGGCCTTGGCCATGCCCTTGAGCTTGATGGGGGCCAGCGTCACGTTTTGCAGCACGGTCTTGTGCGGGAAGAGGTTGAAGCTCTGGAAGACCATGCCCACTTCCATGCGCACCTTGTTGATGTCCACGGTCGCGTCGTCGAGGTCGAAGCCGTCCACCACGATCTTGCCCCGGCTGATGTCCTCCAGGCGGTTGATCGTGCGCAGGAGCGTGGACTTGCCCGAGCCGCTCGGCCCGATGATGACCACCTTCTCCCCGGCGGCAACGTCCAGGCTGACGTTCGTCAGGGCCGCCACCTGGTCGAAGTACTTGCTGACGTCCGTGATGCGGATGATGGGATTATCGTTTGACATGGTGGGACAACCGCTCCTCCATGATGCTGACCAGCTTGGACAGGATCAGGGTGATGATCAGGTAGATCACGGCGACCATGGTGAACGTCTCGAAATACTGGAACGACTCCGAGGCGTACTCCCGGCCCCGGCGCAGCAGGTCGGCCACGCCCAGGATGGACACCAGGGAGGTGTCCTTCAAAAGCGCGATGAACTCGTTGCCGACCGGCGGCAGGATGGTGCGCCAGGCCTGGGGCAGGATGACGTGGTACATGGTCTGGGCCCGGTTGAACCCGAGGGACCTGGCCGCCTCGGTCTGACCCACCGGGATGGCGGTGATGCCGGCCCGGAACACCTCGCCCATGTAGGCCCCGTAGCACACGCTCATGGACAGGACGGCCGCGAGCAGGTCCGGCACGTGCACGAACCGGCCCAGGGCGTAGTAGATGTAGAAGAGCTGCACGAGCAGGGGCACGCCGCGCACGATCTCCACGTAGGTGGAGGCGACGAGGTTCACGTACTTGTTGCGGGAAATGCGGCCGAGCCCGGTGATGAGTCCGAACACCAGGGCCAGGACGATGGAATAGACCGTGACCTGGAAGGTGACCAGGATGCCGTCGGGCACGAACTTGAAGATGCGCAGGTACGGGTCCGGCTTGAAATAGAGCAGGCAGGCCAGGACGATCAGGGCGCCGGCGAAGGACAGACGCCAGGCCGAGACCAGTCCCTTGTCGGACGGCTTGGGGATGGCTGCGCCGTCGCCGACGTCGATGACGACGTGGCCGGGATCAACGGGAGTCTTGCATTGCTTGGTCATGAGGCGGTTCCACCAAACGACGTCCGCCGGCTGCGGAGCCGGCGGACGGTGCGATGTCGAAATGACGCGGGGTTACTTGCCGCCGCCGATCCACTTGGCCAGCAGCTGCTTGTCGATGCCCTTTTCCTGGACGGCCTTGATGCCCTTGTTGATGAGCTCCAGGTCTTCCTTGTTTCCCTTCTGCAGGGCGATGCCGTAGTACTCGTCGCCGGCCTCGATGATGCAGGCGATCTTGAGCGCGCCCTTGTACTTGTCGTTTTGCAGGGCGTACTGGGCGGCGACCGGGTCGTCGCAGACCACGCCGTCGATGCGGCCGTTGTACAGGTCCTCGAAGGCCAGACCGACTTCGTCGTAGGACTTGTCCTTGACGCCCTCGGCCTTCTTGACGGCGAAGTGGCCGGTGGTGCTGATCTGCGCGCCGAGGGTCTTGCCCTTCATGTCCTCGATGCACTTGGCCTCGGACTTGACCGGCACGACCAGGGCCTGGCGCACTTTGAAATAGGGGGTGGAGAACTCCATGGTGTTCTTGCGTTCGTCCGTGATGGACACCGAGGAGCAGATGGCGTTGTACTTGCCGGAGGCCAGGCCCGCGAAGATGCCGTCCCAGGCCACGGCCTTGAACTCGGGGGTGAAGCCCGCCTCCTTGCCGGCGGCCTTCATGTAGTCGATGGCGTAGCCGGTGATCTGCTTGTCGGCGTTGACGAATTCCATCGGCGGCCAGGTGGCGTCCGTGGCGAAGACGATGGTCTTGGCCAGGGTGGGGGACGCCGTCATGGCGACGAGGGCCAGGGACAGGACGAGTTTTTTGACCATGGAGGACTCCTTTGTGGGTGTGCCGGATACTGCTGGGGACATCCCCTTGCGCGCCCGCGAGCTTTCCCTGCACTTGTGGCCGAAACGTCACCAAAATTCAAGATCGCCGACCGGCAAAACCCGCAATCGCGACGATTTCCCTAGGCTTTGCCGCAATGCCAGTTTTGGCAAAACGCGGCCAGCGCTTCCAGGTTCTCCGCGAAATCCGCCCGCCCGAAACCGATGCGGAACCGGTCCGGCCACTCCTTGCCGTAGAGCCGTCCGGGCAAAAGCAAGAGCCCGGCCCTGTCGAGGGCGGCTTGGCAGAAGTCGTCCGCGTCGCCGCAGAGCAGCCCCGGGAAGGCGGTCAGCCCGCCGCGCGGCGGCACGAAATGGAACAGGTCCGAGCGGGCCAGGAAAAACGCCGTGAGCAGTTCGCGGTTCTTGGCCAGAAGCCCCCGCATGCGGCTGAGGATGGCCTCCCGGGCGGCCAGGGCGCACACGGCCAGATATTCGGAAACGGCCGAGCCGCAGATGGACAGGTAGTCCTTCACCTGGGCCATGTGGGCCAGCAGCTCCCGGTCGCGGCAGGCCACCCAGCCCACGCGAAGCCCGGCCAGGCCGAAGGATTTGGACATGACGCCAAGCGACGCCGCCCGGTCGTCCAGATCGCAGGCCGCCGGCAGCCGGGACACGCCCTCGGCCTCGGAAAAACGGTAGACCTCGTCGGAAAAGACCCTGGCCCCGCGCTCCCGGGCCATGCCGATCATGGCCGCGAAGGTCTCGGGCGAGGGCATCCAGCCGGTGGGATTGTGCGGATAATTGAGGACCAGCGCCCTGGCCCGGCCGCCGAGCAGGGCCCCGAGATCGCCCATGTCCGGGGCGAAGCCCCAGGCCGGGTCGCATCGCCAGGCGGACACGCGCGCCCCGAAGCCCGTGGCCACGTCCGACAGGGACTGGTAGCAGGGCGTGGGCGCGACGATCTCGTCGCCGGGCGCGAGAGTGGCCGCCATGAAGGTGTAGATGGCCTCCTCGGCCCCGACATGGACCAGCACGTCGTCCGGACCGATGGTGTCGTAGAGGCCGGCGATGGCCTGTCGCAGCTCCGGCGCGCCCCGGGAGTCGGTGTAGCCCAGGCGCAGCCGGGCGAGCCCGGCCTCGGCCCCGGGCACGAGGTCGAAAAGTTCGGCCACGGACAAGGTCTCTCCGTCCGAGGCGCACAAGAGCCGCGGCGCGGTGAACTCGTGCCGGGCGAAGAACCGTTCCAGGCGAAAAGGGGGCAGATGCACGGCGTTGCCTTCCGTTGACGTTACGGATACCAATGAGGACGAAAACAAGCGGACATACCGATGAATCCTTCTCCCGGCAAGCTGCTTTTGCTTCTTGGGCTCGCACTGGCCTGCGTCGGCGCGCTCATGCTCCTGGCGGACCGGCCGGGATTTTTGCGCGACCTGTGGCAACGCCTGCCGCTGGGCCGCCTGCCCGGCGATCTGCACCTCGAACGAGAAGGTTTTTCCGTCTATTTTCCCTGGGTCACGTGCCTCGTGATCAGCATCGTCCTGTCGCTCCTGGCTTCCTTCTTTCGCAAGTGAGCCCACGCATCCGTCACCGTACCGACATTGTCGCCCCGGGCGATTTGTGCTAGCCCTGCCTCCCTATGGCATGCGACATCACCCAGGTTTTGCGCACCAACAAGACGTTGGCCATCTGGGCCGCCTTTTTCGGGCTGGTCTGGCTGATCAATTATTACGGCTTGTTCGGACTGGTTTTCATCACCTACATCCTGTGCTTCCTCTTCAACGGCCCCATCGAGGCCCTGGCCGCCAGGACCCGGTTGCCCCGCACCCTGTGGGCCGCCGTGGTCTACATCCTCTTCCTGGCCGTCGTGCTCTCGCTGCTCTCCTCGGTGCTGCCCAAGCTCGGGTCCGAATCCACGTCCTTCCTCAAGAAACTGCCCGACACCCTGGAAACCCTGCGCCGCCACCTCGACCAGTGGGCCTGGCTGGCCCCGGACATGGCCGCGCCCATCTCCAAGGTCAAGGACTACCTCACCCTGGAAGCCCTGGTCGGAGTCAAGACCGAGACGCTCTTCACCCTGGCCGTCAATTCCTTCAACCAGATCTCCACCTACGTCTCCACCTTCCTTCTGGGCACGCTCTTCAGCTTCCTCATCATGCTCGACTTCCCCAAGCTGCGGGCCAAGACCATCGCCCTGCGCGAGTCGCGGCTGCGCGACATCTACGACGTCACCGCGCGCAGCGTGGTGCGCTTCGCCATCGTCGTGGGCATGGGCTTCCGGGCCCAGATGATGATCGCCGGCGTCAACACCGTGCTCACCGCCGTCGGCATGTACTTCCTCGGCATCGAGCCGGTCATGCTGCTGTCCACGGTGGTCTTTTTCTGCGGGCTCATCCCGGTGCTCGGCACCTTCATCTCCTCGGCCCCCATCGTGCTGGTGGCGGTCAACACCACCGGACCCAGCCACGCCCTGTGGGCCATCGTCATGATCATCATCGTGCACACCATCGAAACCTACGTGCTCAACCCCCGCATCGTGGCCGCCATGTTCAAGATCAGCCCTCTGATCACGCTCATGATCCTCTACGTGGGGCACAAGCTCTTCGGCCTGTGGGGCATGGTGCTCGGCGTGCCGGTTTCGGTGTTCCTCTACCGCCACGTCATCATGGGCACGGACTTCCAACTGCCTTCACTCGGCATCCGGAAAACAAACGACACGCCGCCGCCGGCAACCCCTGACGCAACAAAGGATTGAGGTTTGGGACGCGCAGTGCATATCGTCGCGGCCGCGCTGGCGGTCACGTGTCTCCTGGCCGTGCCCTCCACGGCGCACGCAGGCATGGAAGAAGGCGTCAAGGCCTACCGCGAAGGCGATTACGCCAAGGCCCTGGAGGAATTCCTGCCCTTGGCCGCCGGCGGCGACGCCACCGTGCAAAACCAGGTGGCGGCCATGTACTACACCGGGCAAGGCGCGCCCCAGGATTTCGCCAAGGCGGCGGAATGGTTCAAGCGCTCGGCCGTCGCCGGCAACCCCGACGGTCAGTACTGCCTGGGCAAGCTCTTCTACTACGGCCAGGGCGTGCCGCAAAACTTCGTCGACGCCGCCAAACTGCTCACCGAAGCGGGACTGGCCGGCAAGGGCGGGGCGCAATACCTCCTGGCCACTCTCTACCTCTACGGCAAAGGCGTGTCCAAAAACACCGTCAAAGCCTACTTCTGGTCCATACTCGCCGTGGCCGCGCCCGACCTGCCGGCCGAAGACAAATCCGGCGCGACCTCGCTGCGCGACCAGATCGAAGGCATGCTCACCCCGCGACAGGTCGAATCCATCCAGACCATGGCCCACAACTGGTCGCCGCGCAAGAAGAAGGTGGGATGAGGGGAAGAGAAGCGTTACGAAGAGGGAAGATGCCTCCGGCGGCAAGGAGGGGGTGACCCCCTCCTTGACCTCCCCGATGGGTGCGGGTGGGGAGGCGGTCGGGAATGGCGGGCGGCGGGGCGTCGGCAGTGGTGGTCGCGGAAATGGGCCGGGCGACGCAGGCCGCAAAGCCGGCCAGCACCGCCC
>JAEWCY010000202.1 GCA_023390395.1 Pseudomonadota bacterium
ACTTCTTGCCCTGGGTGACCAGCGGGTTGGTGCAGCTGGTGCCGACCTGGGGAATGTGGGCCTTTTCCGAGACTTCGCCGCCGGCCATGGCCAGGGAGGAGCCGTAGGTGCCGATGATGGCCTGGACCTTCTCCTTCTCGATGAGGCGCTGCACGGCGTTGGCCGCCTCGACCTTGTCGGATTTGTTGTCCACGACGAACAGCTCGACCTTCTTGCCGAGGATGGTCGAGGCTTCCTTGTTGGCCATCTGCACGCCCTCGAGCTCGAGCTGGCCGCCGAAGGCGTTCTGGCCGGTCAGGGGCAGGAACACGCCGATCTTGACGGTGTCGTCGGCGGCAAAGGCCAGGTTGGCCAGGCCCAGCACCACGGCCAGGCTCAGCAGTAGCAGCTTGCGCATGAGTCTCCCTCCACGTTGATGGTTCTTCCCGATGGTTCCCTACGCCTCTTCGCTCACAGCGAAACCACGGCCGACATTTTCTTGGCCAGCTCCACCAGATAGCCGGAGAACTGGTCCTCGAACTCCCTCATGGAATACGTCGCGGTGGACGAATCGAAACTGACGGCCCCGACCACGGCCCCGGTGCGCAGGGAAAAAAGCGGCGCGCCGATGGCGATGAGCCCGGGCAGGGACTCTTCGTTGTTGCGTGCATAGCCCAGTTTCCGCACCGTTTCCAGCTCGGCCAGAAGGGCGGCCGGCTCGGTTATGGTGCGGTTCGTCTTGGCCACGAGATCGAGCCGGTCGGCCAGTTCGGCCAGGACATCGGGCTCGAGGTAGGCCATGGCCGCCTTGCCGGCGGCCAGGTAGTGCAGGGCCGAAGAATAGCTGAAGGAGCGAAACGCCCGGGTGTCGGGCGAATCGCGGCGGTAGATCAGGTAGAGGGCGTCGTTTTCCAGAAGGCCGACGTCCACGTGCACGCCGTGGCGCTCGGCCGCCTCGTCCACCAGGGGCTTGACCAGGTTCACGAGCTCGCTGTGCTCGATGATGGCCAGGGCCAGGGACAGGGTGCGCACGCCCAAGCGGTACAGGCCCGAGCGCGGGGAGCGGGCCAGGTAGCCCTGGTCGCACAGCATGCTGGCGTAGCGGTGGGCCGAGGTCTTGCTGCCGCCGATGCGGTCGGCGATTTCCTGGAGGGTGTAACCCGAATCCTCGACGCCAAGGAGCTCCAGGATGGCCAGGCCCTTGACTTTGGATTCAGAATTTTTCCCTTTTTTGTCCACAAAGCCATCCTGTGAGGTGAAAAAACGTAACGCCCGTTCCGTAAATCGGAACGCCTGGTCCGAATGGAACGGCTGATACGCTTCGCCGGCCTCCCTGTCAAAGCCTGTTTTCCGGATACGGAATCGGCGCATTTACGGCCGGTTCCGGCAAAGCGAGGGCAGGCGCGCCAGGCCTTGCGACGTGCCCCGCGCCTTGGTTCCTTGGGGGAAACCGGCCCGGCGGCTTTTCCTTTTTGTCTTGCGGCCCGCGACACCGGGAGGCTTTTGACGCTGCCCGGCCCGGGGCATATAGGGGAGGGGACCGAGAGGACCATCCGATCATGCACGCCTTCCCGATACCGTCCGACCTGCGCGCCCTGCCCACGCCCTGCCTGCTGCTCGACGAGGCGCGCATGGGGCGCAACATCGACCGGCTGCGCGAGCGGCTGTGGGCGGCGGGCGTGGAATTTTCCCCTCACCTCAAGACGGCCCGTTGCCTGGAGGTGGCCCGGCGGCTCATGACCGGCCCGCCCGGCCCGGCCACGGTGGCCACCCTCGGCGAGGCCGAGGCGGCGGCCGCCGGCGGGATCAGGCGGCTCACCTACGCCGTGGGCATCGCCCCGGACAAGCTGGGGCGCGTGGCGGCCCTGCGGCGGCGCGGCGCGGACGTCTCCGTGCTCCTCGACAGCGTGGAGCAGGCACGGGCCGTGGCCGAAGCCGGCGACCCGGCCGACCCCATCCCGGCGCTTATCGAAATCGACTGCGACGGCCACCGTTCGGGGGTGAGGCCCGGGGACGGGGACCAGCTCGCGGCCATCGCCCGGGCCCTGACGCGCGGGGGGAGCCTTGGCGGGGTGCTGACCCATGCCGGCGAGAGCTACGAGGCGCGGGGCCGGGCGGCGCTGGAGGCGGCGGCGGAAAACGAGCGTAAAAGCGTCGTGCTGGCGGCGGGCATCCTGCGCGACGCGGGCCAGGCCTGCCCGGTGGTCAGCCTGGGCTCGACGCCGACGGCCCATTTCGCCAAAAGTTTCGAGGGCGTGACCGAGGTGCGGGCCGGGGCCTTCGTCTTTTTCGACCTCGTCCAGGCCGGCATCGGCGTGTGCGGCCTGGACGACATCGCCCTTTCCGTGCTGGCCACGGTCATCGGGCGCAACCGGGAAAAGGGCCTCGTCATCGTCGACGCGGGCTGGACGGCCCTTTCCAGCGACCGGGGCACGGCGACCCAGGCCGTGGACCGGGGCTTCGGCCTGGTCTGCGACGCCTCGGGCCGGCTGTTGCCCGGGCTTACGGTTTCGGCCGTGAACCAGGAGCACGGCCTCGTGACCGGGCTGCGGGGCGGGCCGGAATTTCCCATCGGAACGCGGTTGCGGATTCTGCCGAGCCATGCCTGCGCCACGGCGGCCCAGCATGACCGGTATCATGTCATCGACGCCGCCGGAGCGGTCGTCGCCGAGTGGCCGCGCTTCGGCGGCTGGTAGCGGGCGTCCGCCGGGGGCGGGCGACGGGGTTTTTCATGTTCGGCATCCACGACCTGGGGCTTTTCGTCGTTTCGGGCATCCTCTTCAACCTGGCCCCGGGGCCGGACGTGCTCTACGTCATGCGCCGCAGCGCCAGCCACGGCGCGCGCAGCGGCATGATCGCCGCCCTCGGCATAGGCACGGGCTGCTTCGTGCACATCCTGGCCGCGGCCGTGGGGCTTTCCGCCGTGCTGGCCGCCTCGGCCACGGCGTTCACCGTGATCAAGTTCGCGGGCGCGGCCTACCTCGTGTACTCGGGCCTGGCCATGATCGCGCCCTGGGGCCGGAAGTCCGGCGACGCGCCGGCGGCCGCGCCCACCCCGGCCCGGGCGCGCGGCATCTACGTGCAGGGCTTTTTCACCAACGCCCTCAACCCCAAGGTGGCGCTGTTCTTCCTGGCTTTTCTGCCCCAGTTCATCGACCCGGCCGCGCCGGACAAGCCCTGGGCCTTCCTGTGCCTGGGCCTGCTGCTTAACGGCACGGGCACGGTCTGCAACCTGCTTCTGGCCTGGTCCACGGCCCGGCTGACGGCGGGCTTCGCCCAGTCCCGGAAATGGCGCACGCTGTGCGCCCGGGGCGTGGGCGGGCTTTTCATCCTGCTCGGCATCCGCCTGGCCCTGGCCGACAATTCCTGAATTCTCAGACGGGTTCGACGCCGAGAATCCAGCCTTCGGCGGCCGCCACGGCCAGTTCCCCGGGAGAAAGGCGCGGCGTGAGATACGTTGCGAGCGCGCCGTCGCGGTCGGTCCGGCGCAGCCAGGCGGCGGCGCAGCAGGCGTCGTGCTGGTCGGCCGTGTGGCCGGGCCGGCGCGGGAACGTCTCCCGCCACAGGGACGGGTAGGCCTCGGCCAGCGCCGAGACGCCCGTCGGCACGTCCCAGCCGTCGTAGGGCCAGAAATGGACCCGCCGGCCGAGCCCGCGCCGCAGGCGACGCAGCCACGGCAGGCCGGCGAAGGTGGACTTGGCCACGGACCCGGGCACGTCGAAATGAAAGACCGACTTGGCCCGGCCCGTGCGCGCC
>JAEWCY010000107.1 GCA_023390395.1 Pseudomonadota bacterium
GTCTTCGGTCCGCCAACGCCAACCGCACCGGTGACCGCAGCCTTCCCCGCGCAACCACGCCGCCGAGGGGGTCCGGGGGGCATCATGCCCCCCGGTGGGGTTCGGGGCAAAGCCCCGATCTTCCCTCTCGCTCCCTCTCCCGCCCTAGAAGCGTATCAGGTACACGCCAGCGGCCAGCAGCACGCTGCCGAGCAGGCGTTTGCCGTCGAAGGGGATGTGGGGGAAGCCCAGCAGTCCGAAGTGGTCCAGGGCCATGGAGGCGGCGAGCTGGCCGGCCAGGGTGAGGGCGACCATGGCTCCCGCGCCGATGCGCGGGGCCAGGATGACGGTGGCGGTGACGAAGAACGCGCCGAGCGACCCGCCGATCCAGTACCACCAGGGCGCGGCGGGCATGGCCCGGGAGAAGGGCACCCCTTGGCCGATGACGGCCAGGACCAGGGCCAGGGCGATGGTGCCCACGAGAAACGACACGAAGGCGGCCGGGATGGCGCCGTCCACCATGCCGGCGAGCTTGGAATTGATGCCGGCCTGCACGGGCATGAACATGCCGGCGGCCAGGGCCAGGATGAGGTAGGCCGACTGCATGGGCGCTCCGTGGCTCAGTATTGCTTGTCGACGACGGTCTTGCCGATGGGGGCCAGGGCCAGGCCGGCCAGTTTGAGGTGTTGCAGGGCGAAGGGGATGCCGATGATGGTGATGAAGTTGGCCACGGCGGCCAGGAGGTGTCCGATGGCCAGCCAGACGCCGGCCAGCACGAACCAGATGATGTTGCCGACGAGTCCCAGGGGGCCGGTGCCGAGGTCTTCGCCGGAGACGTGGCGGCGGTCCACGACTTCCTTGCCGAAAGGCCAGAAGGACAGGTTGCCGAGCACGAAGCAGGCTCGGGTCCAGGGCAGGCCGATGATGGTGATGGCCATGAGGATGCCGGCCAGGTACCAGCCGATGCCCATCCAGAAGCCGCCGAGGATGAGCCAGAGGATGTTCATGAGGAAATTGACGGGTTGCATGGGCGCTCCTTGGATTATTTCGCGGTCGTTTGCTTCATGAGGTTGGCCACGGCGCGCAGGTGGGCTTTTTCCTCCTGGGCCAGGGTCGCGTACAGGGAGGCCGCTTCGGGGTCGTCGGCCTTTCGGGACAGGCGGGCGTAGAGGTCCAGGGCTTGGGCTTCCACGGAGGCGGCCAGCTCCAGGGCCTCCCGCATGGATTCGGGCGCGCCGCCGAGCTGGTCCAGGAAGGCCTGGCCGGGCAGGCCGCCTTCGAGTTCCGGGGAGGCTCCGGCGAGCAGGGCGTCGACGGGCGAGGCGTCGCCGGTGGCCTTGCGGTAGAGGGTGTGGACGTAGTGGAGGTGTCGGTCCTCGAATCCGGCCAGGCGTTCGAACACGGCGCGTGTTTCCGGGTCTTCGGCGTCCTTGGCCAGGGTCCTGTAGAAGTTGCCCAGGGCGGCCTCCATGCCGAGGGCGACGCGCAGGATGCCGGCCGGGGGCTCGTCGCCGCGAAGGAGCGTCATGCCGGCGTCCGGGGGGCCGGCCGCGGCCGCGCCCTGCCAAGCCATGGCCCCGCCGAGCATGTTGACGATATGGGGGAAGCCCGCGCCGGCCAGGAGCTTGGCCGCGGCGGCGCTGCGGCCGCCGGAGCGGCAGTAGACCACCACCGGCCGGTTGCGGTCCAGGGCGTCGAGCCTGTCCGGCAGGTCGGGCAGGGGGACAAGCCTTGCTCCGGGCAGGTGGAATTCTTCGTATTCCGGCTCCATGCGCACGTCGACGAGCGTCAGTTCGTCCTGGCGCGAGGCGTCGAGCATCCGGCGCACCTCCTCGGCGGAGGCGTTTTGTATGGGATCCGGGGCGGCGTCGCGCGACACGGGTATCTCCGGGGTTACTGGTTGCGCAAGGGCCGGCCGTTGGGGTAGGAATCGGCCAGCCTGCCCACAGCATATGCGCGTGGCGGGGAAACCTTGTCAAGGCGGGAGCGTATGACGCAGGCGCGGTTTGCCGCCCCGGTCTGGTTCGAATTGGTGTGCATCCTTCTGCTTGGGGGAGGCCTGTCCGTGGCCATGAATCTGGCCCGGGAGGAGCCCGTGCCCTGGGTGATCGACTTCGCGGCCATGGAGCGGCGCGAGGCGCTCAAAAAGGGCCTGGAAACGGTGGACGCCCACGGCGCGCGCATCATGCTCGGCAAGCCGGGCGTGGTCTTCATCGACGCGCGCACGCCCGAGGAGTACTCCATGCGCCACGTGGCCGGGGCCAGGAGCCTGCCCCAAGAGGCCATGTACGGCGATCTGGACGAAGCGGCCAAGGCCCTGGGACTGTCCCAGGAGGACAGGCTCATGGTCTATTGCGGCGGGGTGCTGTGCGACAAGAGCCAGGAGTTGGCCGAGGCCTTGCGCACGGCCGGCTTCCCCTATGTCACGGTGGTGACCGACGGCTTCGACGGCTGGGTGGCGGCGGGCGGCCCCACGGAGGGCGGCATATGAGGGTGGTGTATTTCCTGTTGCGCGTCGCCCTGGGCGGCATCTTCCTGGCCGCCGCCTGGGACAAGATCGTCGATCCTCTGGCCTTCGCCAAGATCATCCGCAACTACCAGATCGTGCCGGACATGCTCGTGGGCGGCGTGGCGCAGGTGCTGCCCTGGATCGAGGTGGTGGTGGGCATGTGCCTCATCACGGGCCTTTTCGCGCGCGGGGCGGGCTTTTCCGCCACGCTCATGATGGCGGTCTTCCTCTCGGCCATGGCCTGGGCCTGGCACAAGGGCATCAGCACCCAGTGCGGCTGCTTCACCACCAAGGCCGACGACGCCATTTCGGTAAGGACGTTCATCCGGGACGGCTCCATCCTGGCCCTGGCCCTGCTCGTGACCACGGGCAGCTTCCTTGGGGCCAGGCGGGCCTGAGGGGCGCTTGCGTGTCCGGGGTGAAGATCATCCCCATCGGCCAGCCCCGCACGGTGCGGGAGCGGCTGCTCGAGGCGCTCGGCGACCTGCTCGCCCGGCAGGGTTTCGACGGGCTGTCCCTCGAGGCCGTGGCCAGGGCGGCGGGGCTCGAGCGCGCGGTGGTGCTGCGCCATTTCCAGGACCTCGACGACATGGTCACGGCCTTTGGCCAAAGCGCCGCCTTCTGGCCGCCCGTGTCCGAGCTGCGCGCCGAGGTGGCCGACCGTTTCGCGGCCATGCCGCAAAAGGCCCAGCTGGCCCATTTCTTCAAGGCCACCATACGCGGCCTGCTCGCCCGGCCGCGCACCCTGGACATCCTGGCCTGGGAGCTCATGTCGCGCAACCGCTACACCCGGCTGCTCGAATATCCGCGCGTGCGCAGCGCCCTGGAATTCTTCGAGAGCGTCACGGGCGAAGTGCCCGATTCCCTCGACCTCACGGCCGTGGTCGCCGTCCTTGGGGGCGCGGCCATGTTCCTGACGGTCCGCTCCCGCCAAAGCGGGGTCTTCGGCGGACTCAACCTGTATGACGACGAGGACCGCGACCGCGTGGACCGGGTGCTCGACCTGATCGTGGCCGGCATCCTGCGCGAGGCCGAAGTCCGCTGAAAAAGGAGCGCGACATGCTCATGCAAGGTAGGAAGGCGCTGGTCTTCGGCGTGGTCAACGAACGCAGCATCGCCTACGGCATCGCCAAGGCGCTGCGCGACAACGGCGCGGAGCTGGCGCTCGGCTACGCCGCCGAGCCCATCCGCAAGCGCGTCGAGCCCATCGCCGCCGCCCTCGGCGCGCAATTCGTCTTCCAGTGCAACGTGTCCAGCGACGAGGAGATCGCCCGCGCCGCCGCCCTTGTCGGCGAGAAGTGGGGCACCGTGGACTGCCTGGTCCATTCCATCGCCTACGCCAACCGCGAGGACCTGGCCGGCCGTTTCATCGACACCAGCCGCGAGGGCTTCCGCATAGCCCTCGACGTCTCGGCCTACTCCCTGGTGGCCCTGTGCCGGGCTTTCGAACCGCTTTTCGCGCCCGGCGCGTCGGTGATGACCATGAGCTATTACGGCTCGGGCCGGGTGGTGGCCAACTACAACGCCATGGGCGTGGCCAAGTCGGCCCTGGAAGCCAGCGTGCGCTACCTGGCCGTGGACCTCGGCAAGCGGGGCGTGCGCATCAACGCCATCAGCGCCGGCCCGGTCAAGACCATGGCCGCCTCGGCCATAAGCGGCTTTCGCACCATCCTCGAGACCATCGAGAACCGCTCGCCGCTTAAGCGCAACATCAGCCTGGAGGACATCGGCCGTTGCGCCCTCTACCTGGGCTCGGACCTGTCGTCGGGCACCACGGGCGAAGTGATCTTCGTGGATTCGGGCTACAACATCATGGGGGTGTAGGGGCCGTGGATCATGAAGCGCTTGTGCGCCGCATCGCCCCGTGCGGTCTGGACTGCGGCCGTTGCCTGGACAATCCCGAAAGCCCCATCGCCCGCCATGCCCGGGCGCTTCGCGGGGAACTCGGGGGATTCGGCCGGCGGGCGGGCTTTTTCGCCGCCATGGACCCGGCTTTCGCCGCCTACGCCGACTTCGAGAAGCTGCTCGATCGCCTGGGCCGGGGGGAGTGCCGGGGTTGCCGGGAAGGGCGCTGCCTACTGGCTTCCTGCCGGGTCAAGGACTGCGTGCGGGAGCATGGCGTCGATTTCTGCCACGCCTGCCCGGAGTTCGAGACCTGCGACCCGGGCCTGCCCGGGCCGCTGACGGCCCGCTGGCGCGAGAACAACCTGCGTCTTCGCGACATGGGCCTCGCCGCCTATGCCGACTGGCTGGCGACGCAGCCGCGCTACTGAAAAGCCGCCCGCCTAGCCGCCGCCAACGGGCGGGAACACGCCCACCCGGTCGCCGTCGGCCAGGGGCCTGTCCAGGGCGGCGGCCTGGCCGTTGACGAACACGATCTTGATTTCCTCCCGGGGAATGCCCAGGCGGTCGGCCAGTTCGCCGACGGTCTCGCCGGGGGTGACGGGAAAGGCGTCGGCGTTGCCGGGCGTGAGCGGCGCCAGGGTGGCGTAGCAGCGCAGTTCGATGGGCATGGTCTTTTCCTCTTGGCTTTATGCTTCGTAAAACAGATACCCCCTTCCTGTCCATCCTTTCCGGGTGTGCAAAAAAAGGGTCGCTCCGTTGCCATAGCCCGGACAAGCGTGTAATTCGTTAAGAAACGGGTCTGCGGCCATGCTGTCGCACACGGTCGCGGGCGTCGGAAAACAGTTGACGCTTCGACACGGGCGGAAGTCCTTTTTGCGCTCGGCCCGGCGAATGCAAGGCGGCGGCTCGGCCATGCGCAAAATATTGAGCTATCTCGTCGTGACGACGCTTTTCATCGTCAGTGGGGTCGGCGCTCTGCTCTACGTTCGCGGCGGCGCGCCCGAGCCCCGCCTGTGGACGGGCGGCGAGATCCGCGTCGGCTATTCCGGCGAACCACCGTACTGCTTCCGCACAGCCAGGGGCGAGGTCTCCGGGGCAGCCCCGGAAGTGGCCAAGGCCGTGTTCGGTCAGGCCGGCATAGGCCCTGTCCGCTGGGTGCTCCTGGACTTCAACCAGGCCATTGCGGCGCTGCTCGACGGGCGCATCGACATGATCGCCAACGGCCTGTTCGTCACGCCCGAACGGGCCAGGCGCATGCTTTTCTCCAGGCCGTTCTGCCGGTCGCTCCCGGGGCTGCTGGTGCGGCACGGCAATCCACTGGGACTCCATTCCTACGAAGATGCGGCGAAAAGCGCCAGCGCCCGAATCGCCGTGCTCGACGGCTCCGTGGAGCAGCTTGCCCTGGCTGAACTGGGCACGCCTTCGGAGCGCCTGTTCGTGGTGCCCGATCCGGCCGGCGGACTGGCCGCCGTGCGTTCCGGCCGGGCGGACGCCCTGGCTTTGTCCTCGCCCACGGTGGCTTGGCTCGCCGGGGAGTCCCAGGGAGAGGCCGAGCCGGCCGCGCCGATGCGTCAGGTCGCCGGCGCGCCCGAAGGGCAAAGCGCCTTCGCCTTCCGCCCGACGGACAAGGCCCTGGCCGGGCGCGTGGACGCGGCCCTGGCCGGCTACATCGGTTCGAAGTCCTATCAGGAGCTTCTGACGTCGCTGGGGTTCGGCAGCGGCTTGATGCCTCCCGGGAGCCGCTGACATGGACGACGCGCGCAAACGCCGAAACATCTTCTATGGCCGCGGCTCCCGGGGCTGGATCGACCTGCACCTCTACGCCATGGCCGCGGCGGCCGTGCTCACGGGACTGCTCCTGTGGTGGACCAACGCCTCCTGGCGGGAGAATTTCGTGATCTACCCGCCCATGCGGGGCGACCTGCGCCAGAGCCGGGCCGACATCGTCAAGGCCTATCTGGCCGTGGAACGCCACCTGGCCGGCGAGTCCGCCATCCGCCTCGACGAGGTGGACGCCTTCATGGAGCAGGCGGTCCACGGCATCGACAGCCTCATCGACGCTTCGCGCGGCCTGAAGACGGGGCGGGTTCTCCTGGCCGAACAGAATCCTGCTTGGGACGGCGACCTGGCGGCCTACCGTCAGGGCCTCTTCGACTTCCAGGCCCTGCTGCGCCAAAGCCTCCTCGACGAAAACTCCCAGCGCGATCAACGCGCCGTGGAACGTCATGCCGCCTTCGCCGCCCTGGAGAAGCGCGGCGACGCCCTGGACGACGTCATCCAGCGCTGGGTGCTCGGCGCGGTGGCCCGCCAGGACCGCCTCAACCGGCTCCTTTTCTTCGTCTGGCTGTCCTTCCTGGGCATCCTGGCCCTGACGTTGTCCCTGGCCGGTGCCAAGCGCCGCAAGGCCGAGTCGGCTCTGTCCGAAAGCGAGAACAAGTACCGTTCCCTGTTCGACCAGGTCATGAATGTCATTCTTGTCGTGGACGAGGACCATGCCCGCGTGGTGGATTGCAACCAGGCCGTGTCCACGGAATGGGGCTACGACAGGGAGGAGCTCCTCGGCCACGACCCGGCGGAGTTGCGCCTGACGCCCCAGGCGGGACAGGGACAGTCCCTGGAGGTGGCTTATCCCAACGGTCGGCGCGCCATGCTTCGGGAAACGCGCATCGCCACGCACCTTGGCGAGATCCGGGACGTTTCCGTCAAGACGGGCTTTTTCCGGTTCGGCGACAGGAACCTGCGCCTGGAGATCTACCATGACGTCACCGAGCGCCGCAAAGGCGAGGTCGCGCTTTTGGAGCGCGAGGCCACCTTGCGCGGGCTTGGCGACAACCTGCCCGAAGGCGTGATCTACAAGATCGAGGCTCGTACCGACGGAACCCGGCGCTTTCTTTACGTCAGCCGGGGAATCGAGCGGCTTTTCGGACTTTCGGCCGGGGAAGCGCTGGATAACGCGGGGAGCGTCCTGGCCCGCTTCTTCCCCGAAGACCTCGACGCCTTGCGCCGGGCCGAAGCCCAGGCCATGCGCAACCTCGACACCTTCGACGTCCAGGCCCGCTTCACCGGAGCCGACGGCGCGGCGCACTGGGGACAACTGCGCGCCGCGCCGCGCCGCGCCCCGGACGGCAGCGTCGTGTTCGACGGCATCATCGTGGACGTCACCGAGTACAAGCGCGTGGAGGAGAGCCTGCGTCAGACCATGGCCACGGCCGAGTCGGCCAGCCGGGCCAAGAGCGAGTTTTTGGCCAACATCAGCCACGAGGTGCGCACGCCCCTAAACGGCGTCCTGGGCATGCTGCAATTGCTCGAAGGCGCCCGCCTCTCCCGGGAGGACGCCCAGCACGTGGCCACGGCCCTGGCCTGCGGCCGGGGACTCGTACGCGTCCTGGCCGATATCCTGGACTTCACCCTCATCGAATCCGGCAAGCTGGTGCTGCGAAGCGAAGCCTGCGACGTGCGCGACGTGGCGGGCGAGGTGATCCAGGTGTTCGCCCTGGAAAGCGAGCGCAAGGGGCTTGCGGTCGCGGCCGATGTGGCTCCCGGCGTGCCTGGCCGGATCATGACCGATCCGGCCAGGCTGCGCCAGATCCTTTTCAACGTCGTGGGCAACGCCGTGAAGTTCACGGCCCGTGGTTCGGTGCGCCTCGACGTGTCCCTGGCTTCACGGCTCGGCGAGGAGGCGTGGCTTCTTTTTACCGTGACCGATACGGGCATCGGCGTTTCCGAGGACAAGATCGACGCCATGTTCGAACCTTTCACCCAGATCGACGGCTCGTTCACCCGCAAATACGGCGGCACGGGCCTGGGCCTTGGCATCGTCAAGCGCCTGGTGGGGCTTCTCGACGGCGCCATCACCGTGGAAAGCGAACCGGGCCGGGGCACGGAATTCACCTTTTCCATCCGTTGCCGGCTCCTTGGGACGGAGGACGCCCGGCTCGCGCCCGCCGCCGTCGGCAAAGCGCCGGAAAACGGTCCGGTGCGCGTGTTGGTGGTGGAGGACGAGGCCGTCAACCGCCTGGCCACGGTGTCCATGCTGCGCAAGCTGGGCTTTACCGCCGACGCCGTGAGCGACGGGGACGAGGCCCTCGACGCCCTGGACGGCCACGACTACGACGTGGTGCTCATGGACATCCAGATGCCGCGCTTAAGCGGCGACGAGGCCACCCGGCGCATCCGCCGGGGAGACCGGCCCGGCATCGACGCCGCCGTGCCCATCATCGCCGTGACCGCCCACGCCATGGCCGGCGACCGCGAACGCTGCCTGGAATGCGGCATGGACGACTACCTGTCCAAACCCGTGGACCTCGCCGCCCTGGGCCAAGCCGTGGCCCGCGCCACGGCCGTGCGCCGCGCCGTCTCCGTCTGAAGCCGCCCGCGCTTGACGCGGCCCGGCGGAAATGGTTGACCGAAAACAATGGCAAATCCTGCAGGGAGGTTCCGTTCATGGCTCCTACGGTCATCGAATACCTGACGACGCGCTTGAAGCAGATCGGGGTGACGGATGTCTTCGGCGTGCCCGGGGACTTTTCCTTCGCCCTCAACGACGCCGTGGAGAACGATCCGGACATGCGCTGGATCGGCTGCTGCAACGAACTCAACGCCGCCTACGCCGCCGACGGCTACGCCCGGGTGCGCGGCCGCGCCGCCCTGTGCACCACCTACGGCGTGGGCGAGCTTTCGGCCCTGTGCGGCGTGGCCGGCTCCTACACCGAGCACCTGCCCGTGATCCACCTGGTCGGCATGCCGAGCGTGTCCACCCAGCGGGCCCGGCGCATCGTGCACCACACCCTGGGCGACGGCAGCTTCAACGCCTACGCCGACATGACCAAGCCGGTGGTCGCGGCCAGCGCCGTGCTGACCCCGGAAAACGCCGCCTGCCAGATCGAGCGCTGCCTGGAGGCGGCGCTCACCCGCAACCGGCCGGTCTACATCGCCCTGCCCCAGGACTACGCCGACGCGCCCCTGGCCGGGGAGCTCGTGTGCGCGCCCGAAGCGCCCCAAAGCGACCCCGGCACGCTGCGCGCCGCCATCGAGGCCGTGGCGGAAAAGATCGACAAGGCCGGCTCGGCCGTGGTGCTGGCCGGCTACCTCATCGCGCGCCTGGGGCTTCGCGGCACGGCCAAGGGCCTGCTCGCCCGCACGGGCCTGCCCTTCGCCACCATGTTCATGGACAAGACCGCCCTGGACGAAACCCTGCCCGGCTATCTCGGCCTTTACGACGGCCGGATCATGAACCCGGACGTGCGCGATTTCGTCGAGGGCTGCGACTGCGTGCTCAACCTCGGGGCGCTGTGGAGCGACTTCAACACCGGGGCCTTCACGGCCAAGATCGACCCCTCGCACATGATCGCGGTCATGCAGCACGAGACGCGGGTGGGGCACGCCACCTTCCGCGACGTGGAGATGCGCGACGTGATGGAGGGGCTGGCCAGGGCCGTTTCGCCCAAGCCCGGGCGCGGCGTGGCCGGGCCCAAGGGCCTGGGCGAGCCCAAGGGCGCGCCGGACGACCCCATCAGCCCGGACTACCTTTATCCCCGGTTCGAGAAGTTCCTGCGCGAGGGCGACATGGTCATGGCCGAGACGGGCACCATCTCCATGGGCCTGGGCTTCGCCCGCATGCCGACCGGGGCGGAATTCTTCAATCAGACCCTGTGGGGAGCCATCGGCTGGGCCACGCCGGCCGCCTTCGGCGCGGCCGTGGCCGCGCCCGAGCGCCGCACGCTCCTTTTCACCGGCGAGGGCTCGCACCAGATGACGGTGCAGGAACTCGGCCAGTTCGGGCGTTACGGCCTGAAGCCCATCGTCTTTTGCCTCAACAACGACGGCTACCTGATCGAGCGGCTGTTGTGCAAGGACCCGGGCAGCTCCTACAACGATCTGGCCCCCTGGAACTACACCCAGCTCCCGGCCGCCTTCGGCATGCCCGACTGGTTCTGCGCCCGGGCGACCACCAACGCCGAGCTGGAGGCGGCCATGGCCAAGGCCGAAACCTGCGGCGCGGGGGCCTACGTCGAGGTGGTCATGGACCGTATGGCGGCCTCGCCCCTGGCCAAAAAGCTCGGGGAATCCATCCGCACCCTGTACGGCGAGAAGTAGGGGGAAGGCCGTCCGTTTCGGCGGGGAAGGGCGCTGCCCGGGAGCGCCCCGCAAGGGGATTTTCGGTTGTTGAGGCGTTCGGCCTGCCGACGCCCTCGGCGGGGGAGCGGCGTGCGTCCGCTCCCCATCACGACCGAGGAGCCAGGCGGGCGGCAGGCCGAAACTTCGTCCCGCCCGAGGGCCTGGCCGACGGGCGTCACTCGCCGATGATCTTGACCAGCACCCGCTTTTTGCGGCGACCGTCGAACTCGCCGTAGAAGATGCGTTCCCAGGTGCCGCAATCGAGCCTGCCTTCGGTCACGGCCACGACCACTTCGCGGCCCATGATCTGGCGCTTCATGTGGGCGTCGGCGTTGTCCTCGCCCACGTTGTGGCGGTAGCCGGACACGGGCTCGTGTGGGGCGAGCCGTTCCAGCCAGAGTTCGTAGTCGTGGTGCAGCCCGGACTCGTCGTCGTTGATGAAGACCGAGGCCGTGATGTGCATGGCGTTGACCAGGCAAAGGCCCTCGCGGATGCCGGATTCGGCCAGGCAGGCCGCGACCTCTCCGGTGATGTTGACGAAGGCCCGGCGGGTGGGGACGTTGAACCACAATTCCTTGCGATAGCTTTTCATGGCGCGGCTCCAGGACGTTTTCGTCCTTCTAGCCGAACCCGGGACGCTTGTCCCGGCCCCGGAGCCGCGCCTTCAAGACGTTATTTCTCCAGCTTGTACGGCCAGGCGACCAGGCCCCCCTCCATGACCGTCACGTTGTCGTAGCCGCTGGCCTCGAGCACCCGCTGGGCCTCGTAGCCGCGCATGGACACCTTGCAGTAGGTGACGATGGGCGCGTGCTTGTCGGCCGGAAGCTCGCCCAGGCGCTTGCGCAGTTGCCCCAGGGGAATGAGCGTCTCGCCAAGGCCCAGGCGCATCTCCTCGAACTCCTTGGGACCGCGCACGTCCAGGAGAAAGGGCTTCTCCCCGGCGTCCAGGCGCGCCTTGACCGCTGTGCTCGGTTCGCCGCGCATGAGCCCGCGCAGCTTGTTTTGCAGCACGTGGGCCGTGGCGACGGCATGGTCGACGGCCAGGGAGTAGGGCGGCGCGTAGGGCAGGTCGGCCATGGCCACGTCGTCCACGGTCAGCCCGCCGAGGATGGCCATGGCCATCTCCGCCGCCTGGCGGTTGACGTTGCCCAGGCCCACGCAGGCGAAGCCGAGGATGCGGCCGGTTTTCGCCTCGGCGATGAGCTTGGAGATCACCGGCTTGGCCCCCATGAATCCGGGCTTGTCCGGGCTGGCGTTCACCGCCGTGACCACGTCGAAGCCCTCTTCCCGGGCCCGGCGTTCGGACAGGCCGGCGGAGGCGGCGGCGCAGTCGAAGACCTTGCAGATGCCGCTGCCGATGGTCCCGGGAAAGACGGCCACGTCGCCGAGGACCGCGTTCTCGCCGGCCACCCGTCCCTCCAGGTTGGCCAGGTCGCCGAAGGGCGCGTGCACGGGCTTGCCGGTCAGGCGGTTTTCCACTTCCACGCAGTCGCCGGCGGCGTAGATGTCCGGGTCGCAGGTGCGCATGTGCCTGTCCACGACCAGCCCGCCCGTCGCCCCCAGGGCCAGGCCGGCGGCCTTGGCCAGGGCCGTGTTGGGGGCCACGCCGATGGCCATGACCACAAGCGAGGCCGGCAGCTCCCGGCCGTCGGCCAGGCGCACGCCGGTCGCCTTGCCGTCCCGGCCGAGGATGGCGGCGATGCCGACGCCGGTGACGATCCTGGCTCCCTTGGACCGGGCGTGCTTTTCCACGACGAGCGCCAGCTCCGGGTCGAGGAAGCCGAGGATTTGCGGCAGGGCCTCGACCACGGTCACGTCCATGCCGGCTGCGACCAGCGCCTCGCAGGTCTCCATGCCGATGAGCCCGCCGCCGACGATGACTGCCGGCCGGCCCTTGCCCTCGGCGGCCACGGCCCGCAGGCCGTCGGCGTCGGCCAGGCTGGCCAGCGTGGTCACCCCGGCCAGCTCCCGGCCGGGCAGGGGCGGCACCTTGGGCACGGAACCCGTGGCCAGGACGAGCTTGTCGTAGGCGATTTCACCCGTTTCGCCCGTGGCGGCGCGCTTCCAGGAAACGGTCCTGGCCTTGCGGTCGATGGCCGTGACTTCCGTGCCGACCATGGCGGTGACACCCTTGGCCCCGGCGAAAAAGGCCGGGTCGCGCACCACGCCGGCCGGGGTGGCGAGCAGCATGTCGCGCCCCTTGACCTTGCCGGCCACGTAGTAGGGGTAGCCGCAGGACGCCATGGAGAGTTCCGGGGTTTTCTGGATGAGCGTGACCTGCGCCGTCTCGTCCAGGCGCTTGGCCCGGGCCGCCGCCTTGGGGCCGGCCGCCGTGCCGCCGATGACCACGATGCGTTTGTTGTGCATTGTTGGAGATGCTCCGTTTGAGGGTTCCGGGGGTATGGTTCGGCCGCTGCCGCGACCGTCGGGTCCGGGTTAATTCACGGAACAGTTCATACCGTAAATCAAATGCATTCGCAATGGCCATAAACCGGAAAGCGCCGGCTCACAAGGGGGAATGGCCCGGAAAAGCAGGGGAATCAGCGCCGGTCGCAGGCGGCGGCCAGGGCGTCCAGGGTGAGCTTGGCCGTGCGCGCCCAGGTGAAGCGGGCTTCGTTGGTCCGGCCGCGCCGGATGAGGCTTTCGCGGAGGGCGGCATCGGTGGCCAGGCGGCAAAGCGCCTCGGCCCAGGCGGCGGCGTCGGAGGGATCGACCAAGAGCGCTCCGTCGCCGGCCGCCTCGGGCAGGGAGGTGGCCGCCGCGCACGCCACCGGCGTGCCGCAGGCCTGCGCCTCCAGCACCGGCAGGCCGAACCCTTCGAAAAGCGAGGGAAAGGCCAGGGCCAGCGCGCCGTGGTAGAGAAGCGGCATGTCCCGGCGTTCGACGTGCCCGAGCCGCCGGACCCGGTCCGTGAGGCCCAGGCGGGCGACCTCGGCCGTGAAATCCTCGCTCCAGGAAAGGCCCCCGGTCACGGCCAGGTCGCAGGGCAGGCGCTCCCCGGCCAGGGCGAAGGCGGCAAGGAGCGTGCCCAGGTTTTTTCGCGGCGAGATGTTGCCGGCGTAGAGGACGTAGGGCCTGTCCAGGCCGTGGCGGGCCCGAAAGGCGGCGACGTCCCCGGGTGCGACGGGTCGCTTGTAGATGGCGTCGCAGGCCAGGGGCGTGACGCTCACCTTTTCGGGTCTGGCCCTTGTCAGGCGCAGGACGTCGGCGCGCGTATGCTCGGAGATGGCCACCAGGCGTTCGGCCCGGCGCGCGGCGTAGCGGATGAAGCGGCGCATGTAGAGGGTGTCGCCGCGCTTGTACATGCGAAGGGTCGGGTGGAAATAGCCCAGGTCCAGCATGGCCACCACGGCCGGGCAGGGGATGCCGGCGGGCATGTTGGAGGAGGGGAAGAAGGCCACGTCGGGCCGGTCCTTCCCGAGCGCCCGGGGTAGGGCCAGCCAGTCGAAGGCGAGGCGGTTTCGGGTCGGCAGCACCCGTTCCACGGCGTCCGGGAAGGTCCCCAGGTGGCTTTCGTGGGGATAGTAGAGGAGGCACTCGTGGCCGCCGGCGTCGAGGATGGCCCGCACCAGGCCGAGCAGGTACTCCTTGGGGCCGCCGGAGGGGTAGTCCAGGGTGCGGGCGTTGACGGCGATGCGCATGGCCGAGTGCCTCATCCTCGGGAAAGCAGGCTTTGTTGTCTCAACATGCTGCCATCATTATTCATTAAAAACGCTGACGTGTTTTTAAGGGGCGTCTACCCGATAAGCCCGTGCTTCCTGCGGGCCAAGGCGCGCAGGGGTTCGATGCGCGCGTTGAGAAGCGTCGGCAGGCGGCGGCCGTGGAGCAGCGCGCCGCACTGGGCCAGCAGCGATTGCAGGCGGATCTCCATGGCCACGAGCTTGATCAGGAGTTCATGGACCGGGCCGCTGCCGTGGCGGTGCTGGCAGGCGTGTATCTCCCGGCGGAACACCTCGCGCCAGGTGGCGGTCTTGGCCGAGGGGTGCAGGCGGAAGGTGGCGACGAGCTTGGGGATGCGTACGATGCGGCCTTGCCGGCTCACGCGCTCGAAGAGATCGTAGTCCATGCAGTAGGTGAATTTCGCGTCCATGCCGCCGGCGGCGCGGTAGGCCTCGCGCCTGAAAAAGGTCGATTGCTGGGGCACGGCCATGGCGTAGCGCATCTGGCGGTGGGAGGGGGCCAGCACCATGTCGATCATGACCGGCTTGCCGGCCGGGTCGGTCAAGAGCGTGTCGCCCGTGACCATGACCGCCTCGGGATGGCGGGCGAAGGCCTCGGCCACGGCGGCCAGCACGTCGTCGGCGCACAGCGTGTCGTCGGAATTGAGCCAGCCCATGACCTCGCCCGTGGCCATGGCGAAGCCCTCGGCCAGGGCGGCCGTCTGCCCCGCGTCCGGGGCCGAGCGCCAGTAGGCCAGCCTGCCCTCGTGGCGGCGCAGGATGTCCGGCGTCGCGTCCGTGGAGCCGCCGTCGAGAACGATGTGCTCGACGGCCACGCCCTTCTGGGCGGCTACGCTCTCCAGGGTCTCGGGCAGGAAGGCCGCCTGGTTGTAGGACGGCGTGACCACCGTCACCTTGGGCAGGCGCAGGGGGGCGAGGCCCGAGGCTTCGTGCAGGGCGTCGTAAACGTGGCGGGCGCAGGCCTGCCAGGAGAAATCCGCCGCCCGGTCCAGGCCCAGGGCGGCCTGCCGTCGGCGCAGGTCCGGGTCGGCCAGCAGGTGGGCGAGCACGGCCGCCAGGGCCGCGTCGTCCCGGGCCGGAAAGGGCAGGCCGGCGATGCCCGCCGCCTCGGGCAGGGAGGCGGCGTCGGCGTAGGCCACGGGCACGCCGCTGGCCATGGCCTCCAGCACCGGCAGGCCGAAGCCTTCGTAGCGCGAAGGAAAGATGTAGGCCGCCGCCCCCCGGTAGGCCAGGGCCACGTCCGCGTCGGGCAGGTAGCCCAGGCAGGCCACGGCGCTTCGCGGCAGCCCGGGCGGCAAAAGTCCCAGCACGGCCTGCGGGTCGCCGTGGCCGATGACGGCGAGGCGGGGCGCGTCGCCGTCGCGGTGCAGCCGGGCCAGGGCGCGCAGGGCGACGCCGAGGTTCTTGTGGGGCATGAGGTTGCCCACGCAAAGGAGGTAGCGCTCCCCCAGGCCATGGCGGGCGCGGAAGGCGGCCAGGGGCGCGGCGTCCTCGGGGTGAAGCGGCCGGAAGCGGTCGCGGTCCGCGGCGCACAGGTCCGTGGGGCGCGTGCGCGCGGCCATGGGGCCGAAGATGCGCAGCATCTCGCGCCGGGTGAAGGCGGAAAGGGTGAGCGGTATGGTCAGCCGGGCCAGGCTCGCCCGCTGGCGCAGGGCGAAGACGGCGCGGACGTGCCAGGCCAGGGTCTCGGGCCGGCGCTTCCACAGCACGTCGTTGACCACGCCGACGCTGCGGCCGCGAAAGCCCAGGGGGAGCAGGCCGTCCGGGGCGTAGTGCACGTCCGCGCCGGCCTGCTTGATCTGCCAGGCCATGCCCGCCTGCTGCCAGGCGTAGAGCGAGGGCACGTTCGCCGTGCGGGCCGACAGGCGGCCGCGCGCGACGAGCCCCAAGGCCGTCTCGTTGACCAGCGGCTTGCCGGAAACCAGGATGATCTCGTCGCGCCCGGCGGCGAGGTCGGCCAGGTGCGGCAGGATGGACTCCAGGCAGCGGCCGATGCCGGTGCGTTGGGGATGGGAGAGGGTGCTCGCGTCTATGGTGATGCGCATGAGGCGTCCGTAAGGGCGTTGCCGCCGGCGCGGCGGATGCGTTGACATGCGTCAATTCCATCGAATATGCAACCGGCGGCATGCAGGCGTCAAAAATGGTCATGGTCGCGCGGCGACCGCGCCCCGGCTCGTTCTGGTCGGGTCTTGCCGCCGGCCTTTCCCCGGCGGCCTTCGCGCGGCATTTCTGGAAGCGCCGCGAGGTGCTGGCCACCTTCGCCCGCATCGAATTCCTCTCCCGCTACCACGGGGCGCAGCTTGGCGTCCTGTGGGGCCTGGTTTCCCCGCTGGCGACGCTTGCCGTCTACACTTTTGTTTTTTCCGTGGTCTTCAAGCCGTCCTGGGCCGGCGGCGGGGAAGGGGGCGTGGCCGGCTATGCGCTGATTCTTTTCACGGGCCTGGCCGTGTTCGAGGTCTTCGCCGGCTGCGTCAACCGCACGCCGCGGCTGCTCTCGGAAAACGTCAATTTCATCAAAAAGGTCCTCTTTCCCCTGGAGATCCTGCCCGTCGGCATCCTGTGCGCCGCAGCCATGGAATCCCTGGTCAGCCTGGCGCTCGTGGCCGTGGGCGTCCTTTGCACCACGGGAACGCTCCATTGGACCATGCTCCTTGCGCCGCTCGCCTATCCGCCCCTTGTCATGCTGACGCTCGGGGTGTGCTGGCTGCTCGCGCCGGTTGGCGTCTTCCTCAAGGACCTCGGCAACCTGGTCGGCGTGGTCGTGCAGCTTTATTTCTTCGCCACGCCCATCCTCTACCCCCTGTCCGCCGTGCCCGAGCCCTACCGTACGCTGCTGGCGCTCAATCCCCTGCATCCCGTGGTGGACCACCTGCGCCGCACCATCATTTTCGGCCAGACGCCCGACTGGGCGGCGCTCGGCTGGGTGACCCTGGCCTCGACCGTGGTCATGCTCGGCGGCTACGCGTTTTTCGCCAGCGTCAAGAGGCTCTTCGCCGATGCCGTCTGATCCCGTCATCGCCGCGCGCGGCGTCTCCAAGATGTACGAGCTGTACAACCGGCCCCAGGACCGGCTGCGCCAGCTCCTTTTTCCCGGCGGCAAGCCGCTTTTCCGCGAACACTGGGCCCTTCGCGACGTGTCCTTCGAGGTCATGCCCGGCGAGGCCTTCGGCATCATCGGCAAGAACGGGGCCGGCAAGTCCACCTTGCTGCAAATACTGGCCGGCGTGCTCGAACCCACGGCCGGCGAGGTGATCCTGCCCGAGCGCACCACGGCGCTTCTGGAACTCGGCTCGGGATTCAAGCCGGAATTCACCGGCCGCCAGAACGTCTACGTCAACGCCGCCGTGCTCGGCATCCCGAAAAGCGTGGTGGAGGCGCGCCTGGACGACATCGCCGCCTTCGCCGACATCGGGGCGCACTTCGACCAGCCGGTCAAGACCTATTCCAGCGGCATGTTTCTGCGCCTGGCCTTTGCCGTGACCACGAGCCTGGAACCCGAGGTCCTCATCATCGACGAGGCGCTGGCCGTGGGCGACGTCTTTTTCCGCCAGAAATGCTACCAGCGCCTGGAAGGGCTGCTGTCGCGGGGCACGGTGGTGGTGCTCGTCTCCCACGCCATGAACGACGTGGCCCAGTTCTGCCACCGGGCGCTCTATCTCGAACGCGGCCGCACGACTTTTTGCGGCGACGCGGCCGCCGCGGTCAAACGCTACATGGTCGGACACGGCGAGAAGACGGCTGCGGCGTCCGTCACGGCGGGCGAGCTGGACCTGCCGGCCGAGGGCACGGAGGACGGCTTCTGGCCCGCGCCCGAGGCCTTCCTCGACCTCGCCGACGTGGCGGCGGCCGAGAACGGCTTCGCCACGCTTACCCACCTGGCCGTGTGCGACGCCTCGGGCCAGCCCTGCCGGGCCTTCGAGCAGGGCGAGACCGTCTCGATCTTCTGCCGCTACGCCGTGACCAACGACATCGAGGTGGCCGTGGCCGGGGTGGAGCTGATAAACGACAAGCGCGTCATCGTGTTCGGCAAGAACACCCTGCAGTTCGACTGCGAACACCCGACCGCCACGCCGGCCGGCTCCGTGGTACGCGTGCGCTTCGACATCTCCCTGGACCTCGCGCCCGGCGAATACACCTTCAACCTGGGCTTTTCGACCATCAGCCGCGAGGATTTCGCCCGCCGGGCGGCGCTGTCCCACCAGGAACTGGAGAGCCGGACCATGGTCATCTCCATCCTGACCCGGGCCGGCGACTTCATGGTCGCCTTCCGCAGCCGCGACACCACGCCCGTGCAGCTCACCCACCACGGCGTGGCCAATCTGCCTGGGAGCGCGACGATGCAATTGTGCGGGGGTGAGGGAGATGCCTCCGGCGGCCAGGGCGCTGCCCTGGACCCGCCAGGGGGATGATCCCCCTGGACCCCCGAAAGGGGCTGATGTCATTCTCAAGGGTAATTTGATCACCCCCTTTAAAAGTTTTTGGGGAAGGAGGGGGGGCTCGGGGG
>JAEWCY010000204.1 GCA_023390395.1 Pseudomonadota bacterium
CTGGGCGCGCGCCGCCGGGCGGCGCCGCCGCTGCGTGGGGGGGGGGGGGCGCGGCCTGGGCTGTAGCGCCGGCCCCGGGCCATGTCAACGACCGCCCCCCTTGACCCCTGGACCGCCTCCCCATAAGGAGAATCGAGGCTCCGGTCCCCATGGACCGGGTCGCCGTCCCTGGAGTCGTCGTGAATCGTCGCCAAGCCCCGCCCTCTTCCCTTGCCGGACGTCGCCGCCACGACGGCCCTGCTTCTCCGTCTCCATGAACGGCCCCGGCGACGCGCCCAGACCGGCCCATGCCCGGGACGCGGCCCCGCTTTCCGTTCTGGGGGGGCTGGCGATCCTGGCCGTGCCGGCCGTGCTCGTCGCCTGCGGCCTGCTGGACCGCGACGCCTTCCACGCCCTGACGCAAATGGCCTGCCTGGCGGCCGGCGCGGCGACGTTTCTGGTGTTGTGGAACGCCCGCCGCTACCTGGAGCGCAATTTCTTCGTGCTGCTGGGTCCGGCCATCCTGGCGGCGGCCGGCATCGCCGCCCTGCGCGTCCTGGCCGCCTCGGGCCTGCTGCGCCTGCCCCTGTCCGCGGCCATGCTCCAGGCCCTACCCATGGCCGGCAACCTGGGGCTTGCCATGGCGCTGTGCGCCGGGGCCTGGATTTCGCCGCAAAAAAGGCGCCTGCCCTCCTGGGCGGCCCTGGCCCTGGTGGCCGGGGGCGACCTGGCCCTGTGGCTGCTCCTCGGCCTGGCCCGGGCGGCCGGTCCCGAGACCGGCCCCTCCCTGACCGTGCTGGCGCATCCGGCCGCCTTGGCGCTTTTCGCGGCGGCGGCCCCGGCCCTGGTCCGGGACCGGGCCAGCCTCGGCCCGGACGTGGTCCGGCCGGTCCTCGGCACGCTGACCTGCCTGGCCCTGGCCGAAGCGGCCTCCACCTTGGGGGAGCACTTCCTGTGGCCGGACCTCGTCGGCCACACGGCCAAGCTCGCCGGCTATTGCCTGGGCTGCCGGGCGGCCGTGGTGGCCGCCGTGGCCCGACCCCACCAGCGCCTGCGCCGCGAGGTCGTGCTGCGCGAGACCGAGCTGGCCGCGCGCCTGGCGCGGCTGGGAGCCCAGTCCCAGGCCGTGCTCGAACTGACCCGGCTCAAGGCCCTGGAGGGCGGCGCGTTCGACGATTTCGCCCGCACGCTTCTGTCGCGGGCCATGGCCGTGCTGCGCCTGGAAAGAGCCAGTCTGTGGCTGCTGTCCCCGGAGGGAGACCACCTGGTCTGCACCCTGGGCGTCGGGGCCGCCGCCGGAGAGGCCGGGGAGGTCCTGGACCTGGCCGGCGCGCCGGATTATCGCGACGCCCTGGCCCACGAACGGGTGCTGGCCATCCACGACGCCGCGACCTGGCCCCTGGCCGGGCCGGCGGCCGCGGCCCTTCTGGCCGCGCGCGGCGTGACGGCCTGCATCGACGCCCCCCTGCGCTTTTCCGGCCGCCTGGCCGGTGCGCTCAAGCTCGAACAAGGCGGCGGCCCCCGTCGCTTCGACGCCGACGAACTGGCTTTCGCCGGCAACCTGGCCGACCTGCTCGTCCTGGCCCGGGAATCGTCCGAACGCCGTCTGGCCGCCCGCAACCTGGCCGAAAGCGAGCAGCGCTTGCGCTCCCTGGTCGAAGCCATGCCCGACCCGGTCTGCTTCAAGGACGCCGGCGGCCGTTGGGTGGTGGCCAACCAGGCCATCCTCGAGGTGTTCGGCCTGTCCGGCGAGGATTGGGCCGGGCGGACCAACCGAGAGCTGGCCGAACGTTGCGCCGGCGACCGGCAGGCCCTGGAAACCCTGGAAGCCGCCGATTTCCGGGCCTGGACCTCCCGCCATCCCGACGTCTTCGGCCTGTCCCTGACCACGGCCGCCGGCAAGGCCCGGCATTTCGACGTCATCAAGGCCCCGCTCTTCCACGGGGACGGCCGCCCCAAGGGCATGGTCATCCTGGGGCGCGACGTCACGGCCTACCAAAACGCCCTGGCCCGGCTGGGCGAGACCAACGCCGAACTGGAGGCCATCTACAACGAGACCTCCGACGGCCTGGTCATCGCCGACATCGGCAGCCGCACGGTGGTGCGCGTCAACGCCGCGGCCTGCCGCATGTTCGGCTACGATTCCCGGGCGCTGACCGCCCTTTCGCCCTGGGACCTGCACCCGGCCGCGGACCGGGAACGCTCCCTCGAACTCTTCGGGGAGATCGCGGCCGGCCGGCTGCGCCTGCTGGAGGACATCGCCTGCCTGCGCGCCGACGGCACGACCTTTTTCGCGGACATCTCCGCCCAGTCCATCAGCTACGGCGGCCGGCCGGCCATCCTGGGCTTCTACCGGGACATCACCGAACGCCGGGCCGCGGACGCCGCCCTGCGGGCCTCCGAGGAACGCTTCCGCCGGGTGTTCAACAGCACCTACGACGCCATCTTCCTGCACGACGCCGAGGGGCGCGTCCTCGACCTCAACGACAAGGCCCTGGAACTCTACGGCCTGCGCCGGGAGGAAGCCCTCACGCTCTCCATCGCCCGGGACATCTCCGCGCCGGACAGCCCCGTGGAGCGGCTGCGCGAGGACTGGGCCGCCGTCATGGCCGGCCAGGAGCGTTTCTTCGAGTGGAAGGCCAGGCGGGCCCACGACGGCGGCACGTTCCACGTGGAGGTCTACCTGCGCCGGCTCCTGCTCGACGACCGCCCGGTCATCCTGGCCAACGTGCGCGACGTCACGGAAAGAAAGCGCGTGCTGGCCGCCCTGGCCGCCCGGCAGGAGGAGATCACGGCCCTCAACCGGAGCCTGGCCCGCCGGGTGCGCGAGGCCACGGAGAAAAACCGCCAAAAGGACATCCTGCTCCTCAACCGCACCCGCCTGGCCGCCATGGGCGAGATGATCGGCAACATCGCCCACCAGTGGCGGCAGCCCCTCAACGCCCTGTCCATCCTGCTGGCCAACATGCGCTTCGAGCAGGAGGCGGCCTGCGGCGGGGAAACGCCCGAGCTGGCCGCCGCCCACCGCCAGGCCGGGGAGATCCTGCGCAAGATGTCCGCCACCATCGACGACTTCCGCAACTTCTTCCGGCCCGACAAGCAGCGCGAGACCTTCTCCGTGGTGGAGGCCGCAAGCGACGCCCTGCTCCTGATCGAGGCGACCCTGGCCCAGCACGGCGTGGCCGTGCGCTTCACGGCCCGCCGCAACCCGCGCGTGGTGGGGTTTCGCGGCGAATTCTCCCAGGTCGTGCTGAACCTCCTCGGCAACGCCAAGGACGCCATAAAGGCCCACCGCGACCGGGGCGGAGTCATCGCCATCCGAGTCATGGAGCGCCGGGGCATGGCCGTCATCCACATCCGCGACAACGGCGGCGGCATCCCGGAAGACGCCCTCCCCCGCGTGTTCGACCCCTACTTCACCACCAAAAGCGACACCGGCGGCACGGGCTTGGGCCTTTACATGTCCAAGATCATCATCGAGGAACACATGCAGGGCGGCCTGACCGCGGCCAACGTCGCGGGCGGAGCCAGGTTCGCCGTACGCGTGCCCCTGGCCCCGGCCGCCCCCGCGGCGCAACCCCGCCCCCTTTCACCAGGAGAATGAACCGTGCCCAGAAACGCCGCCTTCCAGCAGAAGTACCGGCAGCTTTCACGACTGCACATCCTGGTCGTCGAGGACGACCTCCTGGCCCGGGAACAGATGGGCCTCATGTTGTCGCGCTTCGCCGGCCGGCTGAGCACGGCCGGAGACGGAGCCGAGGGACTGGAGCTCTTCAAGCAGGAGCGGCCCGACATCGTGGTCACGGACATCAACATGCCGCGCATGGACGGCCTGGACATGGCCGAGGCCATCAAGGCCATGGACAAGGCCACCCCGGTGGTCATGGTCACGGCCCACAGCGACGCCTCCTTCTTCCTGCGCTCCATCGCCATCGGCATCGACGGCTACGTGGTCAAGCCCGTGGAGGCCGAGGCGCTGCTCGGACTGCTCACGCGGCTGGGCAAGGGCCTGGCCGAGGCAAGGGCGGCGGCCAGCCGGGCCCAGCTCTTCCAGTTCACCCTGGACATCAACCCCAACTTCATCCTCACCTGCGACGCGGGCGAGGTGGACTACATCAACCGCACCTTCCTGGATTTCCTGGGCGCGCCGAGCCTGACCGCGCTCAAGGCCGGCAGCCACGCCGGCCGGATTCTCGAAATCGACGGCCGCCGCCACGACCCGGCCGACCTGGCCTGGGTGACGCTCATCGGCGCGCGCGAGGGGGCCACGCACCAGGCCGTCTTTTCGCTGCTGCCCGGCGAGAAGGGCCGCCAGCGCACCTTCCTCGTCTCGGCCTCGGACTTTCCGGAACTGGAACGGCGCATCCTGACGTTCACCGACATCACCCCCCTGGCCGAGGAGCGCCGCGCCCTGCTGCGGCGCGCCGTCACCGACGCCCTGACCGGCATCGCCAACCGGGCCGGGCTCGACGACGTGCTCGAGTCCGACCTGCGCCGCGCCGTGGCGGAAGACCTGCCCCTGTCCGTGATCATGTTCGACATCGACCACTTCAAGGCCATCAACGACACCTACGGCCACCAGGCCGGAGACGCGGTGCTGGTGGAGCTGACCCGGCTCGTCGGCGGCCAGGTCCGGGCCGGGGACACGCTCGGCCGCTACGGCGGCGAGGAATTCCTCGTCGCCGCGCCCGGGGCGGACCGGGACGTGGCGGCACGTCTGGCCGAGCGGCTCCGGTCGGCCGTGGAGAAGCATCTGTTCCCGGTCGCGGGCAGCCTGAACTGCAGTTTCGGCGTGGCCCAGGCCAGGCTGGGAGAATCCGCCGCCGCCCTGGTCGGCCGGGCCGACGAGGCGCTCTATCGGGCCAAGGAGGCGGGCCGCAACCGCGTGGTCGTCGGCTGACGCCCGACAGGAGCGGGGCAACGGCCGCCCGGAAATACGAGCAAACCAGGACGTGCCGCCCTTTTCGCCCGGCTCCCGCCCAAACGCCGGACACGCCGCGTCCGAGCGGCCGTCGGTCCGGGAACGTCCCCCGGCCTCGCCGTCCTCCGTATTTCTTTTTGGAAATCATTTTAATTGTATAATAATTCTAATTTGTTAACAAATGAAGCAGCCGGCAGGCCGCCTGGGAATGTGATTTATTTCCCAAGAAAACCTTGTCAGCCGCCCGCCCCGGGCGTAGCCCTGGACTTGCGCCCGCCCGACCGGGCGTCCGGCCAACCGCCAGCGGCAGGGCCGGACGCCGACAAGGCGTTGCGCCGGGTTGTGGGGATGTCGGCCGGCCCTGGAAGCAGCGAACGCGACAACCAACGCCCCTCGTGTCACGTTTTTTTGACCGGAAACCCGCCCCTTGCGGGGCGCAAGCCTGATCGACGAGACCCGGACGCCTTGGCAGGCACGCCGGGCCGCGGACGCCACACGAGATCGCCGGACAAAAACCCGGTGGACGACGGCAGCCGCCCGCCGGCGACTTGGGATCGCCCCAAGGAGTCGGACATGAGTCTGATGGATGTCGGCGCCATAGCTGGCGCGGTGGTGTTTCTGGCCCTCTTCGGCTTGTTCTTCTGGAAGCGCTGCCTCAAGTAGCGACGTTGCGGGCGTCCGTCCCGGAAGGGACGGACGCCCGCCTCCTTTTCAGGCCTCCGGGCGTTCCCGTTCCAGGCTCGCCAGCAGCGCGGCGCAGGCCGCGTCGGCCACGGCCGAGGCCTCAAGCGACAGCACCGAGCCGTCCTCGGCCTGCCGGGCAGCCAGTTCGGCCACGAAAGGCACCGCCGTGACGTCGCCGGGCAGTCCCGGCCAGGCGGAAAGGATCGTCGCCGAGGCTGGCCAAACGCCCCGGGTCAGGGCCAGGGTCTGGCGCGACAGGCCGATCTCGCGGCCCATGGCCGACACCCGCGCCGCCACGTCCAGGGAGCGGCGGCTTTCTTCGCTGACCACCACCAACGCGTCCAGGTCCCCGGCCGTGCCCCGACCCAGATGTTCCACGCCGGCCTCGAAGTCGACCAGCACGTGGCCGGGCATGGCCCCGAGCACGTGGCGCAGCACGGCCCGCAGCAGGGTCCCGGCGGCGCAGGCGCAGCCCGACCCGCCCGAGGCGACGCCGCCCATGACCAGCAGCCGCTTGCGGCCGACCGTGGCGGCATGGCGCGGCCCGAGCCCCACGGGAACGTCCACGCCGAGGGCCTCCGGCAGGTCGCCCACCTCCGGAGTCAGCGCCAGAAAAGCCCCCTCCCCGATGCGCTCGCGCACGAGCTCCTCGCGCGCGGCCAGGGGGAGCGGCAGCGCCTCGGGCCTCAGGCCGCAGGCCGCGCCGAGGGAACCGGCCGTGTCCGCATCCACCAGATAGACGTCCTCCCCGCGCCGGGCCAGGTAATCGGCCATCCAGGCGGCCAGGGTCGTCTTGCCCACGCCCCCTTTTCCGGCAAAGGCGATCTTCACGTGAACCTCCGCAACCGGTCTGCGCCTAGGAATAGACCGCGCCGTCGTAGCGGTCGTTGAGCCCCAGGGCCAGGCGCTTGGCCGTGATGCTCCGGCCGATGGCCTCGGCCGCCTTGGCCGCGTCGGACTCCACCATGAAGGCCGCGCCGTAGACGTCCTCCAGGCCGCGCAGGGCCAGATCGGTCACGAGCGGGCTGCCCAGGATGTTGGGCGGCAGGCCGAGGTGGGTGGGGATGCCGCTGGCCACGGCGTAAAGCCCGATGGCGGCGGCTTTTTCCGAATACCATTCCGGGGCGCTGGCGGCCACGGGCAGGTCGGCGATGTCCACGCCCAGGGCGTCGGCCAGCAGGGCGCACAGGTGGAGGATGCGGGAATTGTCCACGCAGCTGCCCACGTGCAGGACCGGCGGGATGCCGAGGTGGCCGCAGAAGTCGGCCAGGCCCGCGCCGGCCTGCTCCGCGCCCGAGGCGTCGAGGAGCCCGGCCTTGCCCATGGCCACCGTGGCGCAGCCCGTGACCAGGACCAGGATGTCCTGCTTGACGAGCTCCCGGGCCAGGCCCACGAGCAGGCTGTCGTGCTTGATCTTGGGGTTGTTGCAGCCGACGATGCCGACCACGCCGCGCACCATGCCGATCCTGACGGCCTTGAGCAGGGGCTCGGGCGTGCCGCCGCAGGCCTCGAGGATGGCCTCGTTGGAAAAGCCCGTGGTGACGGAAACCGGCTCGGCCGGGATCTCCACCCGGGCCGGGTCGCGGCGGGGAAAGGCCTCGATGGCCAGGGCCACCGCTTCGCGGGCCTTTTCCATGGCGTTTTCCAGGGTGAATTCCAGGTGCGTGGCCCCGGGGAAGCGGGCCTTCTCCGAGGTGGTCACGAACCGGGTGTGGTAGCAGGCGCTTATGGGCACGAGGCTCGGCATGACGCACTGGTAGTCCACCACGATCATTTCCACGGCCCCGGTGACCAGGGCCAGCTCGGTCATGAGGTGGTTGCCGGCCAGGGGCACGCCCTGGCGCATGAGCATCTCGTTTCCCGTGCAGCAAAGCCCGGCCACGTGTATGCCCTCGGCCCCGGCGGCGCGCGCCGCCTCCAGCAGGTCCGGCTCGCGCGCGGCGGCCAGGATCATTTCCGAGACCACCGGGCTGTGGCCGTGCACCAGGATGTTGACCTTGGTCCTCGAGAGCACGCCGAGGTTGGCCTCGGCCTTGGCGGGCCTTGGCGTGCCGAAGAGCACGTCCGAGAGCTCGGTGCCGATCATGGAGCCGCCCCAGCCGTCGGCCAGGGCCGTGCGGGCGGCGTGCAGGCAGATGGAGGCCGGGTCACAGTCCACACCCATGTGGGTGCGGTGGAGCATCTCCACGCACTCGCGGTCGATGCCGCGCGGGGTGGAGCCGGTCTTTTCCCAGATGGCGCGCCGCTTTTCCGGCGCCCGGGAAACGAAGGCGAGCGCCTTGCCGCGCATGGCGTAATCCTTGAAGAGAACCTCGGCCAGGGCGCGGGCCTGGGCGGCCGTGTCCAAGCCCGCGACGTCGATGCCGCACTCGGCGCACAGGCGCGCGAGTTTTTGCGGATCGCGCACGGCGTAGGCCGGGGCCGTGCCCTCGCCCACGCCGTGCAGGGCCTCCAGGAGGTCGCGGCCGTGGTCGCTGTGGGAGGCCGCGCCGGCGGCGATGAACCGGCCGAAATTGCGGGCCACGGTCAGGTCCGCGTCGGCCCCGCACACGCCGAGCCGGCGTTTGTCGCCCTTGGTGTTGATGCGGCAGGGGCCCATGACGCACTTGTTGCACGTCAGGCCCTGGTCGCAGAAGGCGCACTGGGGGGTCTGCTCCTCGAGCCTGTCCCAGGCGGTGGTCACGCCGTCCCGGGCAGCCTTTTCGAGCATTCTGCGGGCGTCCTCCCAGAGGGAGCGTTCCTCGACGGGTTTCGATTCCTTGGCCATGCGATCCTCCCGTGATGCCGTCCCCGCAACGCGGTCGCGCCCGGAGCGGAGTATGCGGGCCAAGGGTTACTTTTTCGCCGAACCCGCGTCTGTCAGATGGCCGACAAAGAAGGGAGGAGATCGCACGGGAACGGGGACCGCCATCCGGCATACCCTTCCTCGACGCGTCGCGAGCCGTGGCATGGACCATGCATTACACCGTTGAACCTACCACAGTACAATGGTGTATCGCGAGGATGACCATGCAATACCAGTTGCCAAAAAACACTCATGACGTCGCAAGAAGCATCAATTCCCAGATCAATACCCTGGAAAGCAGGCAGAACAATCCCATCGTCAATTCAAGGCCTCTCTATGTCGGCCTCGATATCTCCAGCGTCTGCAACATAAAATGTATCTTCTGCGTCGCCGATCCAGGCAGGAAAAAGCAATCCGATGCGGATGCCTTCTGCCCGGCCGACTGGATAGAACACTTCGAACCCGTCCTCCCGTTCGTCCGACATGTCATTTTTTCGTCGTTCGAAGCCATTCTGAATCCGCATCTGCCAGTCTTCATCGACTCCTTGCGGTGTTTCCACACTCCCTTCCAACTCTTCTCCAACGGCCTGGGACTCGACCAACATCTGTCGCAACACCTGCTGGACAACGGCATGACGAGCCTGTGGTGCTCGTTTCACGGCGCTCGGGAAAAGACGTACCAAAGCATCATGAAGGGCTCGAACTATGAGACGGTCCTCGGCAACCTTCTCGCCATCAAGCAACACGTCCGCCGCAGGCAACTGCCCTTCGAACTGACCCTGGTCTACTGCGCCATGCGGCGCACTCTGCCCGAGTTGCCCGCCTTCGTGGATATCGCCCATCGGCTGGGCGCCTCGGCCATCCAGGTCAACTATCTCCTCGTCACCAAACCCGACCCGCGCATGGAACGGGAGTCGCCCTTCTTCCACCAGGACCTCTACGACTACAACGTGCTCACCGCCAAGATCAAAGGGGCCAAGCTCGGCGTGGACGTCCGGCACCAACCCCTTTTCTCCGACACGCCGCCGGACGCGCCCGCGCCCTGCCGCCGCCCCTGGGAGCACCTCAACGTCAACCGGACGGGACAGGTCCAGATCTGCTGCGGCGGTTCGCCGATCCTCGGAAACATGTTCGAGGAAGGCTTCTCGCGTATGTGGAATTCGCCGGCCATGGCCCGATTCCGCTCCAGGGTGAATTCCGACGATCCGCCTGCGGCCTGCCGCAAATGCACCCGGGGCAGGGAAGACCCGAAGGACATCGAAAGCCATTTGACCTATTTGCGCAGCCTGCCCGAGGAGGCGCGCCAGGAGCACCTGCGTCGGTTGCTCGGCGACGCGCCCGGGGCCGAAGAGGCTGCGCGCCTGAAGCGCGCCTGCTGAGGCCCGCGGGGCTCAGGCTTCCGACAGGGCTTCCAGGGCGGGCAGGTCCGGCACGCAGATGACGCCGCGCGCCTTGAGGGTGATCACGCCCTCGCGCTCCAGGACGTTGAGCAGCGAGGACACGGTCTGGCGCGAGGAGCCCACAATGGTGGCCAGCTGCTCGATGCTCAGTCCATGGTCGAAGCAGACGGCCCCCTGCCCGCCAGCCTGGGCGCGCCTCGCCTCCAGGAGCAGAAGCTGCACCAGGCGCTTGCGCACGTCGTGGAAGGCCAGGCCGTCGATGACCGTGAAGGCGTGGGAAAGCAGGTCGCCGAGCACCTTGACCATGGAGGTGGTCAGGGCCGGCATGGCGGCCAGGAAGCGGCGCACGGCGGCGATGTCGGCCACCAGGATCTCCAGGTCGTCCAGGGCCGAGACGTGGGCCCGGGTATGGGTGGTGTAGACGTCGCCCACGTCCAGGATGGCCATGGTGAATTCCTTGTCCCGGTAGGCCAGGTAGACCCTGGCCCGGCCGCGCACCACGATGAAGAGGCGGTTTTTCGTCTCGCGCGGGGAGAAGACCTGCCGGCCCTTGGCGTAGCGGCGCGACACGAAGGCCCGCCGCACCTCGGCGAATTCGGGCTGGTCGAGTTCCGCCAGCAGGTCGGCGTCGGTCAGGCGCATGGGCTTCCCCGGGAAAGGCGGCGTCGGCCGGCACGGACGCGCCGGGCCGCGCCGCCTAGCCTAGCCCATGTCGCGGCGTCGGGAAAGGCCCCCGCTTCCCGGGCCTACTTTTCCGTCGTCGGGCCGCCCAGGTGCGTCAGAAAGGCGGTGAAGTTGCCCGTGAACTCGTAGTTGCCCACGTGGGTGAAGACGCTGTGCACGTCGGCGTAGATCTCGCCGCCGATGTCCGTCCAGCGCTTGCAGAAGGCGTAGTCCTCGGGAAGGTAGTCCCGCGTGGCCGCGTCGATGGCCGTCTCGAAAAAGGCCACGTTCCCCACGTGGTCATCGTTGGTGTAGGCATAGTCGTAGGCGAGCTCGGGATAGGCCTCGGCCAGGCGCGTGAACACCTCGCGCCTGATCATCATGAAGCCCGTGGCCCCATACTCCACGGGAACGAGGCCCGTGCCCGGCTCGGGCCGGCCGCCGGGCTTGAGCTTCACGGCGTAGTGCAGCGAGGCCGCCTGGGCCACCCGCGGCAGCACGTCGCGCCGGATGGTGCGCAGCTTGTCCACGTCCAGGTGCTTGACCGGATAGATGCCGCAGACCACGTCCTTGTCCGCCTCCAGGTACTTCCAGGCCAGCTCCGGCGAAAAGCCGATGTCCGCGTCGATGAAGAGCAGATGCGTGTATTCCTTCTGGCGCAGGAATTCGTTGGCCACCAGGTTGCGCCCGCGCGTGATGAGGCTCTCGTGGGACGGGGTGAGCATGCCGGTGCGGATGCCCTGGCGCTCCAGGAACCCGAGCATGGGAATGAGCGAGCGCAGGTACTGGATCGACACGTTGCCGTTGTAGCAGGGCGTGCCGATCATGAGCATGCGGCCCCTGGGATCGAGCGGCTCGGACATGGGCGACCTCCCGGAAGTTTGCGGGGAACGCCGATTTCCCCGTTTCCCGGCCGGTTATCCGGTCAGGCCCCGGGGAAGTCAAGGTGCCGCGCCGCCTTGGACACGGCCGCGGCCATGGGCTATCCTGCCCCCGGCGCGCCGTTTCGCGCCAGAGGCGATCCCACAATGGCCCTGCCCCGAGACATCCCCTGCGAAGAGATCATGGAGTCCCTGGCCGACGGCGTCTTCACCGTGGACACGGACTTCACCATCACCTTCTTCAACCGCGCCGCCGGAGCCATCGCCGGCCTCGCCCCGGCCGAGGCCCTGGGCCGCAAATGCTGGGAAGTCTTCCACTCGAGCCTGTGCGACGGCGACTGCGCCCTGGGGGCCTGCATCCGCGACGACGCCACGCTCTCGGAAAAAGCCATCTTCATCGTGCGCCCCGACGGCCGCAAGGTGCCGGTCAGCATCAGCGCCGCGCCCCTGCGCGACGCCGCCGGACGCATCGTCGGCGGCGTGGAGACCTTCCGCGACATCTCCGACCTCGACCGGCTGCGCAAGGAAGTGGACGGCGTGCGCACCCTGGAGGACATCGTCACCAAGAACAGGGAAATGGCCCGCCACCTGGACCTGCTGCCGCCCATCGCCCAAAGCGGGGCCGCGGTGCTGCTGCTTGGCGAATCCGGCACCGGCAAGGAACTCTTCGCCCGGGCCCTGCACAACTTAAGCCCCCGGGCGGCCGGTCCCTTCGTCGCCGTCAACTGCGGAGCCATCCCCGGCGAACTCCTGGAATCGGAACTCTTCGGCCACGCGCGCGGCGCGTTCACCGACGCCAAGACCGACCGCAAGGGCCGCTTCGCCCTGGCCGCCGGCGGCACGCTCTTCCTCGACGAAATCGGCGAACTGCCCCTGCCCCTGCAAGTCAAGCTCCTGCGCGTGCTCCAGGAACACGCCTACGAACCCCTGGGCTCGGACAAGACCGTCGCCGCCGACGCGCGCATCATCGCCGCCACCAACCGCGACCTGGAAGCCATGGCCGCCTCCGGCGCGTTCCGCCGCGACCTCTTCTACCGCCTGAGCGTCGCCCGCATGGCCCTGCCGCCCCTGCGCGCCCGCCCCGAAGACATCCCGCTGCTCATCGCCACCTTCATCGAACGCCTGAACCTCCTTCGCGAAAAATCCGTCGTCGGCATGACCGACGCCGCCCTGCGCCCGCTCCTGCGACACGACTACCCGGGCAACGTCCGCGAACTGCAAAACATCCTGGAATACGCCTTCATCCTGTGCCCCAGCGGCCGCATCGGCCCCGAACACCTGCCCGACTACCTGCGCCCCGCGCCCGCCGCCCCCCAGGCCGGCCCGGACGCCCCCCGCACCATGCGCGCCGCCAAATACCACGCCGCCAAGGCCGCCCTCACCCGCCACAACGGCAAAACCATGGCCGCCTGCCGCGAACTCGGCGTCACCAAGGATACGTTGCGCCGGATACTGGAACAGGGACCGGGACCGGACGGAAGCGGGAAGGAAGACGGCAAAGACAGGGAAGACGCCTCCGGCGGCCGGGGGGGATGATCCCCCCCGGTCCCCCCCGACCGGGCGGATGGGAGGGAGGTCGGGAACGGCGGACGGCGAGGCGTCGGTCGTTGTGGTCGGGGAATCGGGCCGGGCGACGCAGGCCGCAAAGCCGGCCAGCACCGCCCGGCCC
>JAEWCY010000160.1 GCA_023390395.1 Pseudomonadota bacterium
CAGGGCCTCGAGCGCCACCTTGGCCTTGAACTCCGCTGAAAACTTCCGTCGCTGGGACATTGAAAACCGTCCTCCTCGCTTGAGGACTATAGCTTAGCAGGCTGTCCAATTTTCCGCGACCAGCTCAACAATGCCCTTTTGCAAGCCAAGATCGCCAAGGCGCAAACGGACTTCATTTCGACATTTGCCCCCATGGTGAAGGATCAAAGCAGTCTGAACATGGTGCGGACGAAATTCATGTCCACCTTCGGCCAGGACATCCCGGCGCAGTTCCACACCTACTACGACGGCCTCGGCCAGGATGCCTTGAAGCTTTCCCTCGGGGCTGCGCAGAATATCCAGTTGCAGCGCAACGACGCCACTGGGGCCGCCGTGGGCGCGCCTACCGGCGTAGACGTGGGACTTTGGAACAACGTCAACATGGCGCGCAACTCCGATGCCCGGGCAGCTGCCGCCGCCGACCGGGCGGCCGGGCTCTACCCTGGGCAGTTGGACCAACAGGCCGCGACGCTGGAGCACACCAGGGCCAGCACCGAGGCGCTGGGGCGGCCGAAACCGCCGCATATTATGAATGTCCATCCCGATCCAATGGGGATGGCTACTGTTCCCGCGCAATATGACCCCGCAACCGGTCAAATGGTGCCGGTTCCCATCCAGGGGCAAAACGGCACCCCGACAGCGTCGCCGGCTGGCGGCATGAGCGGTGCTCCTGGTGGCCAGATGCCGCAGCAGGGCCAAGCTATGGGACAACAGCCGCAAGGGGTCCCGGCCGGTAACCAGGGGCAACAGCAAGGTCAAGACCTGTTCCGCAGTCCCACCGACGTCGTGGACGCGTTCAAGGCCGGGAAAATCACTCGCGAGGCTGCGGCGAAAATCCTGCGCGCGAATAGGTGGGCGAAGTAATGCCGCTTTCCACGGTCAACGACCTTCGGAGCATCACCCCCCATATCGAAGCATTGGCTAGGGCTGACGGATGGAACTTCTAGGCCCGGCAGAAGGAAAGGCCCCGGCACATCGACCTTGTCGGGGCTTTGCTTGCCGCGCAGCCCGATAAAAACATAGGCACATAACCTGCTCTTTATTCCGGGGTGGCCGGCCCAAGAAAGGTAACTGTATGAAAAAAATCATTTTTGCCTTTTATCCCTTGTTCGTCCGCTACAACCATGGCGTGGCACTGTTGTCGGCTCTGTGCAAAGCCAGGGGCATCGACGTCAGCTTGTGTGTCCTCGAGGGCCTTCAGGCCTTCGTGGAGCAGGTACGGCGCGAGAAACCGCAGGTCATTGGGTTTTCCTGCGTGACGGGCCATGACTATCACGCCTGTCTGCCCTACATCCGCGCCGCCAAAATGATGGGCTGTTTGGTTCTTTTGGGAGGTGTATGGGCCGGCCTCGGCAAACCGGTTGACCCGGCCGTGGATTTCGTTTGCCGGGGAGACGGAGAGGGACTCCCGGACTTTTTGCTATCCGGGGACACCCGGATTTTCGATGCTCCGCAGGTGTGCCGGGACATTCATTCCCTTCCCCTACCAGACTATGAGCTCTTCCGGGACATCCCTTTTGAGCGAGGCCTGTCCTATCTCGTGGGGAAGAAAGTGCTCCCGTACTATTCCAGCCGTGGTTGCAATGGTTCCTGTACATTTTGCCAGATCCGCCACCAGCCCAAGGGGGTGCGGGTCCGGGCCCGGGTCAAGGAGGATTTGGAACACTTGGCCGAGGTCTACCGACCGGACGTCTTTTTCATCGGAGACGCCAGCCTCCCTTATGGCAACGCGGCGTGGCGCGAGTCCTGGGGAGACTTCCGACATCCTTTCGTGGCCTACATCCGTGCGGACATCCGCCCCGAGCATCTTACCTGGCTGATTGACCGGGGCATGATCGGCTGTGCTTTCGGGGTGGAAGCCGGGGACGAGCAGTATCGAAACGCGGTCCTCAGGAAGAACCTGACCGACGATGCACTTTTTCGGACTGTCGGCATCCTCCGCGACCGAAGCGTGGATTATGTGGCTTTCTTCATGACCGGGACGCCGGGCGAAACGGAAGCGCACCAGCAGAAGACACTCTCCATGGCCAATGCGCTCGGCGGCAGCTACCTTTGCTTCCACTACGAGGATTTGGCGGCGTGACCCTCCGCGTCTGGACTGTGGCCCCGGCGCGGAGGGCGTGTCGGGGCCTCGTCAATCCAATCCTAATAATTATTTAAGGGGACAGTTCTCAATGAGCCCTTCGCATATGATATCGTTTGTACCGAAAGTCGGCGTGTAGCCTGATTGCGATTTTGAGCAATACGCAAATTCCATGCCCGTAGGGACAACATGTGGGAATCGAGAACCTATTTCGTTGCTTCTTAAATTACGGCGTCCCTTTTTATAAAATGGACAGTTTGTCATAAAGAACCTCCTAAATATTTTTCAAACTCTATACATAAGTTTTGAGTACCTTTCAAATGCTGTCGCATTTTATTGACGCAAGGTAAAATACACTTATCTGTGTTTGGATTTTTTGCTCTCTACGCGTTAAACTCTTTCTACGTGAAGATTTTGCAAATATCGTTGTGTTCAATGTATTATCCTGAAAGAAAAGGCCATCATCTATTGCCTGTTTTTTTTTCTGGCGACACGTAAAATTTACCCCTCCTCGAACAAATCCTTCACCCGGCAGCCGAGCGCCCCGGCGATGGTGGCCAGGGTGTTCAACGTACACGTGCCGACCCGAGAGCCACGGGCGCGCATGATCGTCTGAGGAGAAAGCCCTGTTTTGTCGGCAAGACCTTGGACAGTTTCCCCGATCCGTTCCATTTGTTCCCGAACTCTGCTCATGATTTTGTCTCTCTCTTTCATGATGATATATTGACATAGCCAAAGAACGAGTCCATATCAATAAATCATCATGCACTGAGAAAAAACAGCCCGGCAAGGAGGTGACGCTCCCGGCCGGGCCTGACCACAACCCTACCCCAAGGAGGTAGTGCCATGGCTCTTTTCAGCTTATCCGGTCTGTTTTCACGCGGCAAGGGCGAGGCGGCGAGGGCTGACGCCGGGTGCCGATTCCGCACGGCTGACCGGCATTGCCGGGACAAGGATTTCGTCGTCATCCCCCACGGCGGGACTGTCGGCCATCACGAGAGCGAGGAGGAAAGCTACCGGCGGATGCTTCGGGACTTCCATATTGTCTTTTACCATCGCGATCCGCGCCTTCGCTGCCGGGTGCAGCTGACGACCGGGAAAAATGACCGCGAGGCAACACCCGAGGAAATGGCGGAAAGACTCGAGCAGCAGCGCCTTGACCTCGATAAGCTCGGGCTGGTCTATGCCGAGCCCGGCGACCCCGACGCCTTTTGCGTGAAGTGGAAAGAACACCCGGCCATGGGTTGGGCCGAAAAGTTCCTGCGTGACGTGGCCGAGGGCCGGGAGGTGCGCCATGGCTAAGCCCTCCGACTTCATCCGCGCCGGCATCCCCGTCTCCCACGCCCTAGTGGCCACCAGCAAGCGCCCCGAGGGCATGAGCAATGCCCAGGTGAAGCGCCGCCTTCAGGAGATCATGGGCATGATCTACACCGCCAAGCTGGAATTTCTCGGCACGGTCCAGGACTTGGCAGACGAAGCCATGGGCCTTGCCCTGGTGGAGAAGTCCAAGGGCTTTCCCTCGGACGATGAACGGCTTCAGGATGCGGCCTATCGGATCATCCGCCAGGGAGTGGACCACGCCAGCAACGGCCTTGATGGCGTAACGGCCGGGATTGAGATTGCGCTTCGGGCTTTTTGCATGGCCCGGGAGGAAGAGCGAGTTTAGGCGTAGAGCCTCGGCAACCGGATCATGGGCGGCCTGCTTCTTCGGAGGTGGGCCGCTTTCCTTTTGCCGGGCAAGTGGTAGGGGGCAAGATCTCCGAAGTCAGGAGCCCTACCCAAGAAAAACTCGCTAAATGAAAATGATAGAGGGCTTAGGGCAAGGCTCTAGCCATCGCCAAGAAGGGAAATGCCCACCATAGATACTTAACTTTCAACAGAGTTCCAACAGCAAAGGCAATCCATCCAGCGACCACTAAAGCGTCGAGCTTCATCATAACAGTTCCTCCTTTGGGTGCTTTATTTTCACCTTCGAGGCGACTGCTAGCGATACCTTGCCCACACTTCCGTGCCCTAAGACCTCTAGCAAGAGTTGTAGCTAATACGCATTTGGTTCTTGTCAAGCTCAGGTCCGTTGAAGAGCGGGGATCAGCCTCGCCTGAAGCTGTCTAATGAGGTCCGCAGCATGGACACTCCCCGCAGGGTAGGCCGATGCCCCCCGCCTATCCCTCAGAGAACATGACCCGGCAGGAGAAGGCCTTCCCCTTGCCTTGGAGACTTTAAGGCCTCGGCTGGACGGACCGCTGGCCGCAATGATAGTCAACGGGAGTGCAGGGGGGCGAGGGACCGGATAACTTTCCGGATAACTGCGAAATTCCGAACACGTTTTAGCGTTGACAATCAGTATGTTGTCGCTTCAATGTGAAGTCCTCTCCCGCCAGTTTTTAGGCTGCCGACCTACCCAGGGAGGATTTTTCTAGCCCTATCCCCAGTAGACCGACCAATTTTAGGCCGCCGACAAGGGCTGTGGCGGTCCATCTGGTCCGCTTGACCGGTGGGGCCTTTTATTCTTTCGGACGGCGTCGGTTTAATTCGTATAGCGCGCGGATTATACCCGTGCATAAGCAGCCTGCAATGTGGTTGGTTTCTGAACTAGATTATTAAGTTTGTTGCCACTCGGTCTGGGGGCTAAATTTGACTACTCCCAAACAGAAGACGAACATTCTCCATTTTACCCATCATGAGAACTTGGTCACAATTTTGCATGCAGGAGGACTCACTTGCGATTCGAGCCTTTCCCAAGAGGATTACGTTAATGTAGGTAACCGTCGAATCAAAGAGCGTCGTGCGCAAAGAGGAGTGCCTACTCCTCCGTTCGGCGTGGTCGCCGACTATGTTCCATTCTACTTTGCACCACGATCGCCAATGCTTTTTTCTATTTATAAAGGGAATGTCCCTGGATGCTCTTACACACAAGACCAAGTTGTCTATCTGGTCTCCGATGCGGAAACTGTTGGATCTAAACTTTCTTGGTGCTTTACAGATAGAAATGCTTCACTTGCATCTGCTTCATTCTTCAACGATTTAAGTTTGTTATCAAACAATCTTGACTGGCCTTTGCTTAAAAGCAACTATTGGGCCAATACCCCAGACGATGTTGAACGAGTCGAGCGACGCATGGCCGAATTTCTTGCCCATCGGTTTCTCCCCTGGTCCTTCGTTCGCGGAATTGGCGTTTACGATGAGAAACATTTGGGGTATGTGAAAAAAGTCTTAAATGACCATGGGGATAAGTCTACCCAAACCAAAATCTTACGTGCTTGGTACTTTTAGGAGGGCGAGGCGATGATCACCCTCACTTCTGGCAACCTACTCGAATCTTCTGCCGAAGCTCTGGTCAATACCGTTAACACAGTCGGCATCATGGGCAAAGGCATCGCTCTCCAATTTAAAAAAGCATTTCCAGATAATTTTAGAGAGTATGAGGCGGCGTGCAAAGCTGGCGTGGTTCGTGTCGGCGCTATGTTTATCACTGCACCCAATAGACTGCACGGCCCACGGTACTTGATTAATTTTCCTACAAAGCGTCATTGGAAGGGTAAAAGTCGTATCCAAGACATTGAAGAAGGCTTAAAGGCCTTGACTAAGGACGTCCAGCGACTGAGGATTCGCTCCATTGCTATCCCGCCCCTTGGTTGCGGGCTTGGTGGCCTGCCTTGGCCAGATGTCAAAAGCATGATTGAAGCTGCCTTCGCCAACCTGCCAGGAGTCCAGGTTTTTCTCTATCAGCCAGTAGGTGCGCCAGCCGCTGCGGCCATGCCAAACCGTACTACTAGGCCAGAAATGACTAAAGGTCGGGCGGCATTCCTCGGTATTCTTGGTCGCTATTGCGAGCTCCTATTTGAACCTTGCCTGTCACTTTTAGAGGTTCAAAAACTTTGCTATTTTATGCAGATTGCAGGAGAGCCTTTGCGACTTAATTACTACAAGAGCTTTTATGGACCATACGCTGACAATCTTCGACATGTATTGAACCTGCTAGAAGGGCACTATATAGTTGGATGGGGGGACGCTTCAAATAGCCCCTTAACCAAGATCGCATTATTACCTGGCGCATTTGACGAAGCCATGTTTTATTTGGACTCTTGTTCGGATTCAAAATTACGCTTCGAGCGTGTTGCATGCCTTGCCGAAGGATATGAGTCTGCATATGGCATGGAGTTATTGGCAACTGTACATTGGTTGGCCACCAAAGAATATGCCGGCGATACTTGCAATGCTGAAGAAATCCTGGAGGGCGTCCGTTCCTGGACCAGCCGAAAAAGCAAACTCTTTAAACTCCAACATATTGCTATAGCCTTGAAACATCTTCAATCGGGTTGCTGGCTGTCCTCGCAAACCTCGTAAGGGGCCTGTTCTTCTATCGGGTCCATCAATTGGCCCGGAGCCTAGCATTCTACCGGCCCAGCCTACCGGCGTGCCATTCCACCGAGGCCCGGCCATTCTGCCAGAAGGCCGCCATTCAGCCGGGAGACGGTCCATTTTGCCGGCCCGGTTCGGGGCAGGCCTCGGCCGGCGGGCCAGGAAAACGACCTTTGCGATTCCCCGACGCCTTGCGCCGCCCTCCACGTCACCCCCCGCATGGCAGGCAAGGCGCGGGCGTCGGCCTGGACCCCGGCAAGGGGAGCGCGGACAGCCTGTCTCCCCGGCGGAGAAATGCCGCGTTTCCCTTGCCGGGCCTCGCCGCCGCTTCGGGCCGATCCGGCGTCCCGCCTGCGCCCCAGCGCCCCGCGACGGCTTCAGGCCTTCGCGGAAGACGCCTCGCCGCGCTCCAGCGCCCGCTCCACGGAAGCGAGCAGCTCCTTGATCTTGAAAGGCTTCGGGAAGAAATCGTGCACCTGCCCGCGAAACGCCTCGATGGCCGTGTCCAGGTGAGCGAAGGCCGTGATCATGATCACATGGACGTCCGGGTGGTCGCTCTTGACGATCTTGAGCAGCTCCATCCCGTCCATGCCCTTCATCTTGAAGTCCGTGATGATCAGGGCGAAGCGCTCCTCGGCCAGCCGCCGCAGGGCCGTCGGGGCGTCCAGGAACGTCTCCGCCACGAACCCCTGCTTGGCCAGGTGGATGCGCAGCATGTCGCCGACGACCTTTTCGTCGTCGATGACCATGATCCTAACCGGTTGCGTGCTCATCGGAAGCCTCCGTCGGGGCGATGGCCGTCAATTCGACGACGCAGGTGGTTCCCGCTCCCACCGTGCTTTCCACGCGCAGCCGTCCCCCGTGGTTTTTGATGATGCCGTAGCTGACCGAAAGCCCGAGCCCCGTGCCCTCGGTGCCCTTGGTGCTGAAAAAAGGATCGAAGATGTGCGGCAGGGCGTCGGGAGCGATGCCCTGGCCGTTGTCCGCGATGACGATGCGCGCCGTCTCCCCGGCCAGGTCCGTGGACACGCGCAGTTCCCCGCCGGGGCGCATGGACTGGATGGCGTTGGTGACGAGGTTGACGAGCACCTGGTGCATCTGGGCGGTGTCGGCCAGGACGAGGGTTTCCTGCGGGGCCAGGTCCAGGCGCAGGTCGATGTTGGACACGTGCAGCATATTGCGCACCAGCGGCAGGGTGTCGGCGACCAGCGCGTTGACTCCGACCGGGCGCATGCTGGCGGCCTTGGGCTTGGAGAAGTCGAGGAGGTTGGTGACGATGCCGTGGATGCGCCCGCATTCCTTCCGGATCTGGCGCACCATCTCCAGGCGCTCGGCCGGCGGCAGCTCGTCGGCCATGGCCTCGAAGGTCTCGGCGATCATGGAGATGTTGTTGACCGGGTTGGTGATCTCGTGGGCCACGCCGGCGGTCAGGGTGCCGAGGGAGGCGAGCTTTTTCGACTGCAGGATCTCGGCCTCGCGCGAGCCCAGGCGCTCGGACATGGTGTTGACGGCCCGGATGACGGAATCCAGCTCGTCGTGGCTCTTGGGCTCCTCGATGCTCTCGAACTTGCCGTCGGCGATGGCCCCGGCCAGGCGCTCCACCTGGGCCAGGGACACCAGCACCTTGCGGAAAAGCAGCGGCGCGGCCAGCACCGCCGTGCAGACCACGGCCGTCAGGGACAGGGTCATGGTGCTGCGCGAGGAGGCGATGATCTCGCTCACCTGGGCCCGCTCCCGGGACACCAGGGTGGTGGAGAACTCGCGCAGGGCCCGGCCGGTTTCGCGCATGGCCGCCTCCACGCCGTCGGCGGCCGCCTCGTCGGCGGCGGCCCGCTCCACGGCGGCCGCGTAGGCGTCGAGATGCCGCTTGAGGGAAAGGTAGTTCGTCTCCCCGGCCCCGCGGACGATGCGGTCCCGGGATTTGGCCAGCACCGCCCGGGTCTCGTCGATCTTGGCCGCGATTTCGCGAAGCGCCGCCTTGTCCCCGAACAGGAAGAGGTTTTTCTCCGCCAGGCGCATTTCCAGAAAGCCGGCGTTGAGGTCGTCCTGGACCTCGACGAAGCGCAGCTTGTCCACCACCCGGTCCATGTCGTGCCGGGCCAGCACCGCCAAGAGGAGCAGCAGGGCAAGGCTCGTGCAGCTGCCGACGATCAGCTTGGTCTTGATCTTCATGCCCGCTCCCCCGGCGGGTCCATGCACCTGGGGGTGCGGACCGGCTCCTGGCGCACCGGCCAATACCACAGAAGGCCGTCGACGACCATGGCCGCGCCGACCACGGCCAGCAGCCAGTCGATCAGCGACTGGGGGCCGTCGCCGTAATAGCGCAAAAGCCCGATGCCCAGGCTCAGCACGGCCACGCCGGTGCGGATGAAGGCCAGGCCCGTGCGCGCCCGGGCGGCGATGGTGCGGTAGCAGGCGCACACCGTGCGCTGGGCGGCCAGGACGTTGCGTTCGCGCGCCAGATGGATGCGCTCCGGCGCGCCCGAGGCGATTTCCAGGATGGTGGCGTGGTCTTCCAGCATGTCGCCCAGGCGGCCGAGCATGGTGCCCTTGGAGGCCGGACGCCGGCGGCCCGGGGCTTCGACGAAATGGTATTCCTCCAGGAACTGGAGGGTGGCGGCCGAGATCTCCACCAGGGTCTGCACCCCGGGCAGCCGCCGCCGGGACAGGCGCAGGCGCAGGTAGGCCGCGGCGGCGACCCCGGCCAGGCACAGCCCCAGCCCCAGGCAGCCGCCGTCGACCAGTCGGGCCGACGAGGTCTGGGCCGAACGCAAGAGCGTGCCGCCAAGGGCCATGAGCCCCAGGCCGAAGCGGGAGACGCCAAGCCAGGTGCGCCCCGTGGCCATGTCCGTGCGCCAGCAGGCCAGACGGGTGCGCCACTGGGCCATGGTGTTGCGCCAGAAGGCCAGGTTGGTGCGCACCACGCCCACGGCCGCGCCGGTCACGGCCGGCTTGTATTCGCCGGCCAGCAGGCCGACGTCGCCTGCCGCGGCGGCCACGAAGCGCAGGGTCCCCTCGCCCAGCGCCCGACCGGCGGCGGCCCGGTCGGCCGCGTCGTCGGGGTCGGCCAGGGCGACCACGACGGTTCCGTCGCCGTCGCGGCCGAGGGGAAACCAGCGGTCCTGGGCGAAGTCCGCCGGGGCCAGACGGCCGAGCAGGTCGGCCGGGACGCGCAGCGACTCGTCGAAGCGGAAGGGGGCGGCGGCCTCAGGCGGCATGGGGCCCGCCCAATCCGGTTCCGGCCCGGCCCCAGGCGTCCTCGGGCGCGGCGTAATCCGGCACCGCCAGCTCGAAATCGGCCTCGCCGAGGCCCGATCGCCGCCGCGCCCGCGCCGCGGGAAGATACCAGCGCAGCCCGTCGCCGATCAGCGCCAGCCCGCCGGCCAGCAGGCACAGGTTAAATACCGTCCAGCCCGTGGCGGCCGTGCCGAACCAGGCCAGCAGCCCGAGGCCGACGGCCACGGCGTTGAGCCCCGTGCGCACGAAGGCCAGCCCCGTGCGGCCCCGGGCCATCTGCGTGCGCAGCCGGGCCAGGACGTTGCGCTCCTCGGCCAGGAGGGTGCGTTCCAGGGCCAGGCCCGTGGTCCCGAGCAGGCCCGGGCCGGACGCGCCGAGGCCGACGGCCGCGCCCTCCCCGGGGGCCTGGCCCAGTGTCCGGGGACTGGGGCAGGCGGCGGCCCGGCACAGGGCGGCGTGGCACGACCGGCCGACGCGCCGGGCCGGGAGATACCAGGACAGGCCCTCCAGGGCCATGACCGCGCCCATGCCGAGGAGCCCGAAGCTGGCGACGTCCCATGGCCCGTGGTGGAACTGGCGGAGCATGGCGATGCCGACGCCGGCCACGGCGATGCCCGTGCGGCCAAGGGCCAGGCCGGTGCGCGACCGGGCCATGACGGAGCGCAGTTCGGCCAGGGACGTGCGCTCCAGGGCCAGGGCGGTGCGGTCCATGGCCAGAAAACGCCGCCGGGCCGCCGGGGCAAGCGCGCCCCAGGCCGCCCGCAGGGCTCCCGCGCCGGGCGCCGCCGCCAGCCAGCGGAAACGCGGCCAGGCCAGGTCGGCCGAGACGGACAGCACGCCCGTGTTGCCGAGCGACGGGTCCGGATCGGGCACGCAGGCCGGCAACCCCCGGTGGGACATGCGCCGGGCCGGCAGGTACCAGAGGATGCCGTCCGCGATGAAGAAAAGCCCCGAGCCCAGAAGCAGCGCCTCGAAGGGCACGGCCGGCCCCAGGCCGAACACGCGCACCAGCACGAGCAGGACCGTCAGGAAGGCGATCCCGGTGCGAAACATGGAAAGCCCGGTGCGGCCCCGGGCCAGCGTGGTGCGAAACCCGGACAGGAAGGAACGGCGGGCGGCCAGGTAGGTCCGGACCTTGGCCAGCTCCAGCCGGGACGCCTCGGGCGGGAAGCCGGGGCAGACGTCCATGGTGTTGTCGAGGATGCGGCGCACCGTCGCGGGCGGCGTCGCGAACAACCGGACGGATTCCGCGCCCAGGGCCTGTCCGACGGCGCGGGCCAGGCCCTCGCGCCCCGGCTCCGCCGCGGCGACCAGCACGGTTTCGCCGTCGCGGGCGACGGGGACCCAGAGGCCCTCCCGCATGGCGGCCAGGGCTCCCCGACCGCGAAACACCTTAGGGACTTCGAAGGCCGCGTCGCCCATGGCCGCCTCCATCGCCCGCGCCCAGTCGCTTTCGCCCATTTTTCCCTCGCTGCAGCGGCGCAAGCCGGCGGACAGCCGACGCGCGCGTCCCCTGTTTCCGCTTTAACAGGCTGCTGCGCCATGCCTTTTGCTCTCGAAGCGGCGCGCGTTCACGCGCCGCGACGCCCGAGAGTTCGTAATCGGCATTTTCCGCCAAGGCAAGGCTGGGCCAACCAACGGGCAAGACGGCGTCGCGACCCGGCGGCGGCTTTCGCCGCCTCTCCCGAGGCCCGATGCGGCGACGGAGTGGCGCGACCCGGCTTTTTCAGTCCGACGGTCCCGTCGGCCTCGCGTCGCGGCACAACCGGCTGATGCGGTCCGGAACGCAGACGCGCAGAGCCGGCGCGATGGGGAAGACGGAGATATCCACGTCGTAAAGCCGGCCGAGCGCCTCTCCGGTGACCACGTCCCCGGGCGGGCCGTCGGCCACGATCCGCCCCTGGCGCAGCATGAGGACGCGGTCGGCCACCCACAGGGCATGGTCCGGGAAATGGGTGGTCATGATGCAGGCGTAGCCCTCGGCGCAAAGCTCGCGCAGGATTTCCAGGAACCTGGCCTGATGCCCGAAATCGAGGCCGGTGACGGGTTCGTCGAGGACCAGGACCCGCGCGCCCTGGGCCAGGGCGCGGGCGAGGAGCGTCAACTGGCGCTGGCCGCCGCTGAGCTGCGTGACGGGCTGCCTGGCCAGATGTTCGATGGAGAAGCGGCGCAGGGAGCGCAGGGCGACGTCCACGTCCTCGGCGCTCGGCGGACCGAAAAAAAACGATCTGGCGGCCCGGCCCATGAGCACGACATCGAGCACGCTGTAGGCGAAAGCGCCCTGGTGGGACTGGGGCACGTAGGCCACGGCCGCGGCCATGTCCCGGGGCGGCGTGGCGTGGGCTTCCCGGCCGTCCACCGTCGCCCTCCCCGCCGTGGGGGCGAGCAGGCCGAGCAGCAGGCGCAGCAGCGTGGTCTTGCCGCAGCCGTTGGGGCCGAGGAGGCAGACGAGCTCTCCCGGGCGCACCGTGAAGGACACGCCCGACAGGACCGGCGCGCCGTTGTAGGAAAAAGCCAGGTCTTCCGCCGCCAGGACGTGCATGTCACCCCCAGGACCTGCGGGCATTTCGCAGCACCAGCGGGAAAAAGGGAATGCCGACCAGGGCCGTCAGGATGCCGAGGGGGATCTCCACGCCGAAGGCCAGCCGGGACACGTCGTCCACGAGCAGCAGATACAGCCCGCCGAGCAGGCCCGCCGTGGGCAGAAGCCGCCGGTTGGACGGGCCGACCAGCAGGCGTCCGGCATGGGGGATGATCAGCCCCACCCAGCCGACCAGCCCGGCGATGGAGACGGTGGCGGCGCTGAGGACCGTGGACAGGGCGATGAGCCAAAACCGCGCCCGGCCCACGGACAGGCCCAGGCTTCGCGCCTGCTCGTCGCCAAGGCTCAGCAGGTCGAGCTGCCGGGAGAACAGGAACAGCCCGGCCATGCCGAGAACGAACAGCGGCGTCGCCTTGAGGACCGTCTCCTTGTCCGCCCGGGACAGGCCGCCCATGAGCCAGTAGGTGATGGCCGGCAACTGGTTGGTGGGATCGGCCAGGTATTTGACCGCCGAAAGCAGGGCCGTGAAGAGGGCCGTGCTGATGACCCCTCCGAGCACGAGCAGCAGCAGGCGGTCGCCCCGGCTCAGCCGGGCCAGCCCCAGGGCCAGGGCCACGGCGGCGACGCCTCCGGCGAAGGCGCAGCCCTGCACCGCCGTCCAGGGCAGCTCGGCCAGCATGCCGAGGGCCGCGCCGAAGGACGCCCCGGCCAGCACCCCGAGCAGCCCCGGCGACACCAGGGGATTGACGAACATGGACTGGTAGGCCGCGCCCGAGGTGGACAGGGCCGCGCCGATGAGCACGGCCGCCAACAGCCTCGGGGCCCGGACGTCGCCGAGCACCACGCCGACGAGTTTGGCCTGCCGGGTCGCCGGCCCCGCCGCCGGATCGCACACGCCAAGGACGTAGCGCCATTGGTCGGCCAGGGAGATCGGGTAGTTGCCGACCGTCAGCGACCAGACGGCCGCCACGCCGAGCAGCAGGGCCAGCAGCCAGGGCGTGCCCCGGAGCAGGACGTCCGCCCGGGAGGGCTTGCCGGGGGCCGGGATCATGGTTTGGCGGCTCCGGCCGGTTCCAGCAGGGCCCGGGCCTCGGCCTCGGTCAGGTCCTTGTTCCAGAAGAGCTTGAAGAACTCCCGGGCCTCCTGGACCATGTCGTAGGCGAAGACGTCGGGATAAAGGGCCTGGGCCATCCATTTGAGCGACAGCAGGCGCATGAACGACGGCGGCCGGTCGAACCAGTTGACGGGCCGGTTCTGCAGGCCGAGCACCCGGCCGTCGCGCGCGGCGGGAACGACCCGCCAAGTCGGGGAGGACAGGATGGCGGCCCGGACCTTGGGCGTTTGGGCCACGATCACCTGGGGCGCGTAGCCGATCACCGTTTCCATGCTGACCTTGTCCATGCCGAAGATGCGGCTCGGGGGGGCCCTATGGACGTTGAGGCCGCCGGCCAGCTCCAGCACCTGGGTATGAAACGAGCCCTCGCCGTCGGTGGAAAGGCCGTCCTCGCCCTCGGCGTAGTAGACGCGCAGGCGCTTGTCCCGGGGAATCGTCGCCACGCCCCGGCGGACGTCGGCCAGGGTCTTTTCGGCATAGGCGGCCAGCGCCTCGCCGCGCGCCTTGTCGCCGAGCAGTTCGCCGAACTGGCGCAGGGCCCTGGGATAGTCGTCCAGGTCGCGGCTGCCGATGCGCACCACCGGGATGCCGAGGCTGGCGAAAAGGGCTTCGAATTCCTTGTTCACCGGGGCCATGGTGCCGCCGACCACGAGATCGGGCGCGGCCTTGAGCAGGGCTTCCTTGTCCGGGGTCAGGCCCTGGCCGAAAAAACCGCCGAGCACCGGCAGGTCCCGGGCGCAGGCCGGATACCACGCCCTGGCCGCCTCGGTCTGGGGAAAATTCCAGCCCGCCAGCAGGCAGGGGTTGATGGCGTAGACCAGCAGCGCCTCGGGCGGGGACAGGGCGTAGACGCGCCTGGGCGCGTCGGGCACGGCCACGGCGACGCCGTTGGCGTCGGTGAAGGTCGCGGCCCGGACCTGGCCCGGAAGGCAGCAGGCCATGACCAGGGCAAGGACCGGGAGCGCATGGAAAAAGGGAAAAAAACGAAAACGCATGGCGACCTCCTTGGGAAGCGGGACCGCGGCGGACGCTCCGCCGGCCGCGGAACGCGGCCCGTCGCGGCCCGCTTGTCCCGGGCATGGGGAGGCGGCGGGCGATGCGACGCCCCCGCTCCCGGCGGTCATCGGCCGGCCCCGTCCGGCAGGCGGTAGTAGGCCACGCCCTCGCGGCAGGAGCGGCAGAGGGTTTCGTCGCCGACCACGATTTCCCGGCCGTCCATGATGTTCTCGCCGCAGCGGTCGCAGGCGCAGGTGCGCACCGGCCGGCCGGGCAAGTCCTCGGGACGCAGGTCCACTTCCACCGGCGTGACCAGGAGCAGCTCGTCGTCGGACAGGGTGTCCATGGGCACGTCCTCGCTCCGAGCCTCCGGCCGCTTGGGCCGCAGGGCCACACGCACGGCGCGCCCGGTTTCCAGGTGGATGAAGGTGGCCGCCATCTTGCCGTAGTCGAGCACCTTCATGGTGCGCTTGCCGGGCCGGCAGCCGGTCAGGGCCATGATGGCGTCGGTGGCGCAGCGGTCGATCTCCACGTAGACGATGAGGTTCTTGCGGTCCGCGCCCTTGGGATCGGCGATGCCGATCTCGCGCAACCCCCGCATGGTCATGCGGGTGCCAAGCTCGATGCCCCGGCACACGTCGCCGTGAAACCGGCCGGCCTCGTCCAGAAGTTTCAGATATTGCTCGCGATATTCTTCGTTCATGGGGAACTCCTCGGGCGAAAGCCCCTGTTTAGCCCCGGTCGGGCAACGGGCCGGGGCGTAAAAGGTTGACCTTGCGCAGGCAGCGGCCGAACAGGGGATACAGGCCGCCGCCTTCGGCGAGGATGTCCAGGGCCTCGTCGGCGTCGGTGACGACCGTGGTGGCGACCAGGGTCACGCCCCGGTCGAACAGGGGATCGGGAATGAAGCCGGCCGTGGGTCCGGCCACGGCCACGGCCGCGCCGGGGGAGACGGCCGCCAGCAGGCGCGGCAGGGAGTCGTTGGCGATGCTGGCCCCGGTGAAGACCGCGGTCTGGCAGGCGGCCAGGGCCTCGTCCAGGCGGTTAAGGTCCACGATGGCGCAGCCCGCGACCTCGGCCAGGGTCTCGGCCTTGCGGTCCGCCACCGCCAGCGCGGCCGGACCGAGGCGCAGCAGCCGCTTGATCAGCGGCACCATGGCTCCGACCATGCAGACCCGGCGGCCGGCGACCAGAGGGGCGAAGGCCTCGCCCTCGCCTTCCCCCCCGTCCCGGGCCAGGCCTTCCAGCACCGGCACGGACAAGGCGTTAAGGGCGGCCAGCCGCACCACCGGGGCGAACGGCCCCGCCTCCCGGCCCATGACCACGTCCAGGGCGGCCAGGCCCCGCACCCGGCGCAGGCCGCCGTGCAGGATGCGCCGGCTGGCCTGGGCCACCAGTTCCGGCGGGGTGTAGGCCACGCCGCCCCGCCCGTCGGACAGCCGCACCCCGGTGGCGAACACCCCCACCACCAACCGGTCGATGCGCAGCTCACCCACTCCCGGACCGAGGCGACGCGACAGGGCCGCGGCCGCGGCCTCGAAGAGCCACTCCCCGGCGGGAACCGACTCCCTGGACTCCGATGCGTCGTTCATGACGCCTCCCCTTGCCGGCGCGCCGCGCCGTCGGCCATCGTGTTCGTGGGACCGTGGCGGTCCCGGCCGCCCTGCCGCCGCGGCCCGCAACGCGGCCCGGAGAGGAGCAGGATTAGCCGGCGCGGCGTCGCCATGGCCCTGGCCGAGTGTCGTGCCCACGAACTCCGTGCCGCTGCAATCCGTGGGCACTCCGCTCAGCAGTTATCGTATCAGGGACGACACGCTAGAATTCCAGCTTGATGCCGGCCACGGCGTTGAACGGCGCGCCCGGGTAGTAATAGATGGAGGAATCCGCCGTGCTGTCGTCGCTCGAACGGATGACGGCGATATAGCGCTGGTCCAGGATATTCTGGAGATCCAGGGTCAGGGTCACCTTCTTGCTGCCGAGCGCGTTGGGAATTTCGTAGGCCATGGACAGGTCCACGATATGGTAGCCGTCGAGGGACTGCTTGTTCTGGACGTCGCCGTAGCGCAGGTCCATGTAACGGTACGTCGGCGTGACGGAGAGCTTGTCGTATTTGGCGGTCAACCCGAATTTCGCCTGCCACAGCGGCACGTCCGGCACCTGGTTGCCCTTGATGTTGAGGGTGGTGTTGAGCGCCGTGTTCAGGTTCTTGGTGAAGGTGAAGCGGTTGTAGGAGCCGGAGCCGAAGAGGGTCAGCCAGGACCTGACCTTCCACGAAGCCTCCAGCTCGCCGCCGATGGATTCGGCCTCGGCGTTGGTCTGGCTGTAGGAGCCGCCGACCAGGTTGTCGTAGACGGTGACCTGCTTGTCGTAGTGCCTGGAGTAGTAGAAGGTCGGCGACAGGCTGAACGTGTCGTTGGCGAAGCGCAGGCCGACGTCGAAGTTGTCCGCCGTCTCCAGCTTCATGTCGTCCCACAGGCTCTGAAAGGTGATGCCGGCGGCCTGGAACTTGGACACGTACTTGGAGTAGCCGTTGTAAAACGGCCCCTGGGGCGGACAGGCGTAGGTGCGGCCGTACATGAAGCGGGCCGAGAGCTGGTCGGTCAGATCGTAGCTGATGCCGGCGTTGGGCAGCCAGACGTCCTTGGTGGCCTTTTTCGCGCTCAGGCTCGCATTGGGCGTGAGCAACGTGTCGAGGACATCGTCGTAGGAGCCGTCCGGCACGCCGGTGGTGTTGTAGGCGGTGACGGAAGGAAAATCGACGGACAGGTAGCGCAGGCCGGCGGACAGATGCACCTTGCCCAGGTCGGTCTTGGTCTGCAGATAGGGCGAATGGAAGATGCGGTCCCCGACCTCGGCCAGGTTGGACCAGCTGCTGAAATAGGAGCCGTAGTTCGACAGGTTGAAGGTCCGCACGCTGGCCGGCACGGGAGGATACATCGCCAGGTTCTGGTACCAGTAGCCGAGCTTGACGGTCACCGGGTCGAGCTTCTGTTCGATCTGGGCCAGATAGCCGAACTGCCGCTGCTCGTAGTCCATGACGGTGTAGGTGTAGCCGCTGCCGGTCGACTTGGCGCTGTTGGCGCCCGTGTTGTAGCGGCGTCCGTCGTTGCCGGCGTAATACGGCCGGAAGGAAGCCGTGGCCCCCTGCCAGAGCTTGGCCTCGAGCTTGCCGAACACGGACCATTCGTCGAAGTACTGCCGGTTGTAGCCGTAGTAGGCGTAGTCCACGGACGGGGTGCCGGTCATTTCGCCCGTGAAGTCGAAGCCGCGATAATAGCTCTGGCTCCTGGTCTGGGCGTAGGTGAGCGGGCGGTACTCGTCCTGGTTGAACTTGTTGTAGAGGGCGTAGACCTCGAGGTTCAGGCGGTTGTCGAACAGGGGCTGGGCCAGGCCGCCCATGAAGTTCAGGCGTTCGGCGTCGCCCGTGCCGCGCCACTTGTCGGCCAAGGCGTGGGAAAACGAACCGAAGACGCGCGTCCCTGTAGCCAGTTCCCCGGAATCCAGCCGGCCGTAGGTGCGGTTGAAATTGTAGGTGCCGATCTTCTGTTCGATGGTCGCCCCCCGCGTATAGGAGGGACCCAGGACCTGCATGTCCAGCACGCCGGCGGCGTCGCCGAAGCCGAAGCCCTTGTCGGCCGGGATGGGCCCCCGGTACAGGCTCATGGAATCGATGTTTTCCAGGTCGATGTAGTTGCCCGAAGCGCCGTAGCCCGTGGAGATGCCGATGGGCGCGCCGTTTATGGTCTGGGACAGGCTGCCGAAGGTGAAGGCCGACTGGCCGCGGATGCGGATGTTGGACTCGTTGACCAGCCCGTAGGCGTCCATGGATTCGCTGTTGACCGAAGGCATGAGCTTGTTGAGGACGG
>JAEWCY010000164.1 GCA_023390395.1 Pseudomonadota bacterium
GCCCCGGCCGCGCCGCGCCCTTTCGCGCCCCAGGCCGCGCCAACCGCGCCGACGCCCGGCATCCGCCTGGCCGGGCATATCGAGCGGGAAGGCGACGTGGCCTTCGAGCCGGGCCAGACCGTCGGCAGGCCGGGTTCCAGGAGACGCCTCGAGGCCGTGGCCCTCTATGCCGAGGGCGTGGCCCTGCACGAGATCGAATACGCCGCCGTCAGCCACGACGGACGCCTGATGCCCTGGGTCTGCCCCCCTCAGTTCACCGGCAGCCGGGGCCTGGGCCTGCCCCTGATCGGCTTCGCGGCCAGGCTCTCGGGCGACGCCGCCGCGCGCTACGACATCGTCTATTCGGGCAGCTTCATCCAGGGCGGACCGGCCGGCCCCGTGGCCAACGGCGAGTTCCTCGCCTCCCCGGTCCAGGGCGACCACCTGGAGACCCTGCGCGTGACGTTCGCGCCGAAAAAGGCCTAGCCGGCCCGACGGGGCTTGCCCGGTCCGTCGCCGCGCCAGGCGCGTCCGCCGTCGGGGACGATTCCCCCGCCGCGGCGGCCGCGTCCGGCCGTCGTCGGGCCGCAGCCTGGCCGCAGCCGAAGCGAGGCCGCCATGCAGCCGGACCTGACCGTCCTTTTCGTCCACAAGGATTTCCCCAGCCAGTTCCGGGGGCTGCTCGAGCATTTCCTGCGCCGCCCCGGCACGCGGGTCGCCGCCATCCGGGATGGAAGCAAGGGGCTTGCCATCCCGGGCGTCGTGGACGCGCCCTACGACGGCCCCGGCGAGGGGCCCCAGGGGTTGGACCAGTACGCCCGCCAGGTGGAGGAGCAGATCCGGCGCGGCCGGGCCGCCATGGAAGCGGCCAAGGCCCTGCGCCGGGCCGGCTTCGTCCCGGACCTCGTCTACGCCCATCCCGGCTGGGGCGAGGCGCTGTTCCTCAAGGACGTCTTTCCGAGCGCCCGGCTGATCGCCTACTGCGAGCACTACTACCTTCCGCGGGAGGGCGACGCGGCCTTCGACCCGGAGTTTCCGCTCCTGGAATACCACTGGCCCATCGTCACCCTGCAAAATACGGCGGGCCTGCTCGCCCTGGCCGCCTGCGACCGGGGCGTCTCCCCCACCTTCTGGCAGCGGGGGAACTATCCCCGCCCCTGGCAGGAGCGCATCGCGGTCGTGCACGAGGGCGTGGACACCGATCTCGCCCGCCCCGACGCTTCGGCCCGGCTGCGCCTGGACGGCCTGCCCGGGGAACTGGCCAACGGCGACGAGGTCGTCACCTACATGGCCCGGGACCTCGAACCGTATCGCGGCTTCCACGTCTTCATGCGCTGCCTGCCCCATCTGCTGCGGCTGCGGCCGGGCTGCCGCGTGCTCGTGGTGGGGCGCGAGGGCGTAAGCTACGGCATGAAGCCGCCCTTCGGCCAAAGCTACGCCCGGCGCTACAAGGCCCAGTACCCTGTCGACCCGGACCGGGTGTTCTTCCGCGACACCCTGCCCTATCCCGATTTCCTCAAGGTCCTCCAGGTCTCGGCCTGCCACGTGTACCTGACCTATCCCTTCGTCCTGTCCTGGTCGGTCCTCGAGGCCATGGCCGCCGGCTGCCTGCTGGTCGGCTCGGACACGCCGCCGGTGCGCGAGGTGGTGACCGACGGGGAAAACGGCTTTCTTGCGGACTTCTTCGATCACGAGGCCCTGGCGGCGCGCATCGCCTCGGTCCTTGAGGCCCGCAACGACCTGGCGCACGTGCGCCGGGCCGCCCGGGAAACGGTGCTCGCGCGCTACGACAAGAAAAAGGTCTGCCTGCCGGCGCATCTGCGCCTGGCCGAGCGAGTCCTGGCCGGAGATTACGATGCCGAAGCCTGAGCGGGCCCTCGCCCCCCCTTCCCCGGCCGCCTTGCAAGCCCTGGCGCAGGCCAAGGCCCTGGCCGCCGCCGGAGACCTGGCCCAAGCCCGGCAGCGGGCCCTGCCCGTGCTCGGCGAACCGGCCCTGCACGTGGCGGCCCTGCTGCTGCTGCACGACCTGGCCCGCCGCCAGGGCGACGCAGCCGAGGCCCTGCGCCTGGCCGGGCGGGCCGCCAGACTCGCTCCCGACAGCTCGCGCGCCCAAAGCCTTTTCGCCATGGCCCAGACCGACGCCGGCCGCCACGCGGCGGCCCTGGGCACGGCCCGCCGCGCCCTGATCCTCGAACCCGACGAGCCCCTGGCCATGGCCGCCCTTTTCGCGGCGGCCGGAAGGTTGGGGCGGCCGCAAGCGGTCCGGGACGTTGCCGTGGCCGCCCTGGCCGCGCCGGTCCCCTCGCCGGAACTGGCCCCCATGGCCTCCCGGATTCTGGCCGCCCTGGCCGAGGACGGCTCCTTCGGCGTACTGCGCTCCGCCGATGACAACGAGATCGCCGGGGTAACGGCCCCGGGAGCGGCGCAGGTAGAGCTGCTGGCCGACGGCAAGCGCCTAGCCCGGGTCATGGCCGACAAGCCTTTCCTGGCCGGGCTGGGCCTGGCCGCCTTCCGCTACGCGCCGCCGAAGCTCCTGGCCCCCGGCACGACGGTCGAGGCCGTGCTGGCCGCCACCGGCCGGCCCCTGCACGGCAGTCCGCGCATCGTGGAGGCGCGCCGCGCGCCCTCCCCGGGGCCGGTGCGCGGCGCGGTCCGGGCCCTTCCCGACGGCCGCGTCGTCGGACATTTGTACGATCCGGCCCGGCCCACGGCGCGCCTGCGCCTGGCCCTGGTCCCGGACGGCGACCCGGCCGGAACCGTCTTCGCCACGGCCGACGCTTTCGAGGCCGACCTCCTGGCCCGGGGCTTCGGCGACGGGAAACACGCTTTCGACGTGGTCTGGCCCCACGACGCGCAGCGCCCTGGCCGCCGCGTCCGGGTCCTGGCGGAGGACACGGGAGAACCGTTGGCCGGCTCGCCCGTGACGGTGCCCCGACCCCGGGAGGCCGGGGCGGCCCTGTGCCGCCTCAACGCCTGGCTGCGGGAGGCCGGGCGCACGCCGGACGCGCCCCCGCCCCTGCCCGAGGCCTGCCGGGGCGCGCTGCTCGACCTGGCCCGCAGCGCCCTGGCCGCCCTGGCCGGCCAGTACGAGGCCGCCGCCGCGAAATCGGAAACGCCGGGGGACGCCCATGCCTGAAGCCACCTCAGCCCCCCTGCCCGTGGACGTCGTCGTGCCGGTCTACAAGGGGCACGCCCTGACCCGCGCCTGCCTGGAATCGATCCTCGGCGCGGCCAACCGCACGCCCTGCCGGGTCGTGGTCATAAACGACCGCTCGCCCGAGCCGGAACTGACGGCCTGGCTGCGAAAGCTCGCTGCCTCCGGGCGCGTCCTGCTTCTGGAAAACGCCCGCAACCTGGGCTTTCCGGCCACGGCCAACCGGGGCCTGGCCCTGTCCCCCGGCCATGACCGCGTCCTCGTCAACAGCGACGTCGTGGTCTTCGACGGCTGGCTCGACCGCCTGGCCGCCGCCGTCCACGCCGCCCCGGACATCGGCACGGCCACGCCCTTTTCCAACAACGCCACCATCTGCTCCTACCCGCTGCCCAACCGGGACAATCCCCTGCCCGCGGACATCGACGCAATGGGCCTCGACGCCCTGTTCGCCGCGCAAAACGCCGGGCGCGCCGTGGACCTGCCCACGGCCGTGGGCTTTTGCCTGTACATCCGGGGAGCCTGCCTGGAGGAAACGGGGTTTTTCGACGCCGACGCCTTCGGCGCGGGCTACGGCGAGGAGAACGATTTCTGCCTGCGAGCCGCCCGGCTCGGCTGGCGGCACGTGCTGGCCGGCGACGTCTTCGCCGTGCACGCCGGCGGGGCCTCCTTCGGCAAGGACAAGGACCCGGCCCTGGCCCGCAACCTGGCCGTGCTGGCCGCGCGCCATCCCGGCTACCTGGCCGCCGTGGCCGCCTTCACCCGGGCGGACCCGGTTGCGCCCCTGCGCCGGGCCGTGGACGTGGCGAGGCTGCGCCACGCCGACGCCGGGCCCCTGGTCGTGCGCCTGTGCCACGCCAAGGACGGAGGCACGGCCAGGCGGCTGGCCGACGAGGCGAAAGAGCTGACCGCCGCCGGCTATCTGCCGGCCACCCTCGTCCCGGCGGACCAGGACGCCCCGGACGCCCGCGTGCGCCTTGGCCTGGACCACCCGGAGGTTCCGGCCGAACTCGTCTACGACCTGTCCCATGAATTGCCGCTGCTCGTGGCGGATTTGCAGGCCCTCGGCATCGCCGGCTGCATCTTCCACCATTTCCTGGACCTGCCGCCGCGACTGCTCGACCTGCCCGAGCTTTGCGGCGTGCCCCACGAGGCGCGCATCCACGACTACGGCTGGTTTTGCCCGAGCATCAACTGCATCGACGACTCGGGACTGTGCTGCGGCGAGCCCGACACGGCCGCCTGCCAGCGTTGCGCCGACGTCAACGGCACGGACATGCCGCACCTGACCGTGGAAGCGCTCCTCGACCAGTCCGCGCGCCTGCTCGGCACGGCGGCGCGGGTCGTGGCCCCGAGCGCCGACGCGGCCGGGCGCGTCGCCCGGCGCTTTCCCGCCGCCCGGGTGGAAGTCGTGCCCCATCCCGAGCCGCCTTTCGCCCCGCCGCCCCGGCCGGCGATCCTGCCCTGGGACGGCGCGACCGAGATCCGGCTGGCCGTGGTCGGGGCCATCGGCGAGCACAAGGGCTACGGCGTGCTGCTCGCCATGGCCCGCGACGCCAACCGGCGCGGCCTGCCCCTGCGTTTTCTCGTGGCCGGCCACACCAGGGACGACTTTCCGCTTTTCGCCACGGACAAGGCCTTCGTTTCGGGGCGGTACCACGAGGAGGACGCCGTGGACGTCATCCGCGAACTCGACTGCCACGCCGCCCTTTTCCTTTCGGTGTGGCCGGAGACCTGGTGCTACACCCTGACCGAGGCTTGGCGGGCCGGACTCTGGGCCGTGGGCTTCGACCTCGGCGCCGTGGGCGAGCGCATCGCGGCCACGGGATTCGGCTGGCGCTTGCCGCCGACGCGCAACGGAGGGGCCGTCAACGACCGCTTGTTGGCCCTTTTTCAACAGCCACCTCCCGGTGGTTCCCGGCTCGATCTCGAAGAGGCGTCCCTCAGGCAACCTATATTGGCCACCGCTAGCGGCTGCGGGAGCGATTGTCAATGGTAAAATTATTTTTTCGATAACTATTCCTATTAAATGCGCACAATTAAGACGGTATCTAAATATTATTTACAAAAGAATATTAAAATACTCATGATTCCTGCGCCGTTCCCCTCCTGACGGAAAAGCGCAGCTTGCCGGATTTATTTAAATATTGGAGACATCAAACCGGGCGGCGGGAGTTGCCGCGGGCACTGCGCTTGCCAAGACGTTGGGGATCAAGCAAGGAGCGGCGTCTTCGTCCAAACGGCACATGCGCTCCCGCCCATCCGGATCGCCAAGGTCAAATGCGTTTCCCGTTGCAGCGGAGAGGCTGTCCTGCGGGTCGTCCCCGCGGACCGTATCCGTGAGGCAGCGCCGTCCGCCGTCTTTTGTTCGACGCGACGAGGGTGTATCCGACACCGACAACAGCTTCAGGGGGACAACATGGACACGCGAAGCGAGGCCACGCCGACCGCCCAGGCGGCTCCCAAGCAGATCGGGCTTTTCTCCGCCGTCGCCATCGGCATCGGCGGCATGGTCGGCGGCGGCGTGTACGCCATCTTCGGCACGGCGGCCAAGGTGGCCGGCTCGGCCCTGTGGATGTCGTTTCTGCTCGGCGCGCTGGTCGCCCTGGGCACCTCGTACAACTACGCCAAGCTCGGGGCGCGCTACCCCACCAAGGGCGGCGCGGTGGAATTCCTCGTCCGGGGGATCGGCGACGGCGTGGTCAGCGGCGGGCTCAACATCTACATGTGGATCGGCTACGTCATCGCCCTGGCCATGTACGCCGCCGGCTTCGCCGGCTACATGGCGACCTTCTTCCCCCAGGCCCACCTTCCCTGGCTGCCCAAGGCCGTGGCCGCCGGCGCGGTGCTGCTTTTCACCGGGGTCAACGTCCTCGGCGCGGCCTACGTCGGCCGCTCGGAGATGCTCACCGTGGCCGTGAACCTGGGGGTGCTGGCCATCTTTTCCATCTGGGGCTGCGCCACGGCCGACTGGAACGGCCTGTCCTCCGCGGGCTGGGCCTCGCCCTCGGGCATCGTCTTCGGCGGCGGCATGCTGTTCATCGCCTACGAAGGCTTCGGCCTGGTGACCAACGCCGCCGGGGACATGCCCGACCCGGCGCGCATCCTGCCCAAGGCGCTCTACATTTCCGTGGCCGCCGTCTGCCTCGTCTATCTGGGCGTGGCCCTGGCCGTGCTCGGCCACCTGTCCCTGCCGGCCATCGACGCGGCCAGCGACTACGCGCTGTCCGAGGCGGCCCGGACCTTCATGGGCGGCTCGGGATTCGCCTGCATCGCCGTGGGGGCGCTTTTCGCCACGGCCGCCGCGCTCAACGCCACGCTCTACGGCGCGGCCAACGTCTGCTACATGATCGCCCGCGACGGCGAGCTGCCGGGCGTGTTCGACCGCATGGCCTGGAAGCGCGCCCCGGAAGGACTTTTCCTCACCTCCGGGCTGGTGCTGGTCTTCGTGCTCTTCTTCGACCTCTCGAGCGTGGCCATGATGGGCAGCGGGGCCTTTCTGTTCATCTACGCCGCCGTGGCCGCCGCCCACCTGCGCCTGCGGACCGAGACCGGGGGACGGCCGGCGCTGATCTGGCTGTCCATCGCCTTGTGCCTGGCCCTTCTGGCCGTGCTCGGGGCCAACATGTTCACGCACTCCAAGCCGGCCTTCTGGACCATGCTCGGGCTTTTCCCCTTCTGTTTCGGCCTGGAATGGGCCTACCGCCGGCTGACCGGCCGCCGGCTCAGGCTCGGACGCGGCCAGGCTTCCCCGGGAAAAGCGCGGCCAGGCCGTTGACGGGGGCTCCGGCCCCTGCCCGGACCCGGTTCGAAAGGAGCGTGAACGTCGCGTACGATCCGGTCACGGCAAAGATCAGGGGATAGAAGAAGTCGTGGGGAAAACGCGTGAACTCGAAGACGAGCACGACGGCGGTTGCGGGCATGTTCATGGACGCGGCCAGAAACGCCCCGGCCCCAACGACGGCCAGGCTCGCCGGCGCGATGGCCGGAAAGGCCAGGTTCCATAATCCGGCGGTCGCGGTCGCCAGCATCGCCCCGAGCGTCATGCCCGGGGTCAGCAGGCCGCCTTCCGCGCCGGCGCGCAGGCTCGCCGTGATAAAGAGGAACTTGAGCCCAAGCAGGACCGCCGCGAAGCCGGACGTCATCTCGTTGTAAAAGACGAGCTGCAACGGCCCCTTGCCATTGCCCAGAAGCTCCGGGAAAGGCGCGGCCATGACCCCGAGCGCCAAAAACTGGATAAGGCAGGCCGGCACGAGCCGCCAGTCCCGGGGGGCCTGGCTCCGCGCGGCCGCGGCGGCCCGGGTGAAGACGAAGGCCGCCGCGCCCAGAAGCGGTCCGACCGCGACGGCCCAGGCCACCAGGGAGGCGGAGATCGCCTGCTGCGGGAAAACGTACTGCGACACGTCGCCAAGGCCGATCCAGGCGACCATGGCGGCGACGCCCGAGGCGGCCATGGCCGGCAGCAGCGCCGGGAAGCGAAACGTCCCGAGCAATACCTCCAAGGTGAAGAGCGCGCCGCCAAGCGGCACGTTGTACACGGCCGCCAACCCCGCCCCGGCCGCCGCAGCGACCATGACCTTCGTCTCCTCGGCCGTGAGCCCGGCCCACTGGGCCAGCTTCCCGGCATAGGCCGCGGCGATCTCCCTGGGCGCGACCTCGCGCCCGAGCGGCGAGCCCAGGGCCACGGTCACGATCTGCAACAGGGCGTGGAGGGTGGTGGCGACCACGGGCATCCGGTGGTCGTCGGAGGCCACCGCCTTGCGGATGGACACGAGGGGCCGGCAGCGCCCGTAGACGAACCACCAGCCAAGGCCCGCCGCCAGGCCGCACGCGCCGAGCGCGACCACCCGCCGCGCCGGGCTGGCCCCGGTCACCCCTTGCAGAAAGCTTTGCGTCCCGTGCAGGTGAAAGACGTCGTAGCCGAAGGCCACGTGCTGGATGGCGTGCAGGAGCAGGGCCAGGCACATGCCGCCGAGGCCGGCGACCACGCCCGTGGCGAGCGTGACCAGCGCCAGCCTGACCGGGGAGGAGCGTCGCGCCGTATCCATTTCATTTTCGTTCGCGTGCATCGGATTGTCCCTCGTTCCCGTGGGGAGTCGGCCGCCGCGCCCGCCTTCCCTGTCCGGGAAAGCGGACGGCGACATGGGCCGTTGTCCGCCGGGCGGCCGTTTCCGCCCTTCCGGGCCTGAGATAAGACCTGCCCCATTGTCTGTCTCTCGGCAAAATGACAAGTTTATGCTTTAAACGGACACCCCCCTGAGCGCCTGTCCCCCGGCCGCCGCCGGACGCGGCGGCCAAGCCGCGGCAAATCAAGCAAACGTCACGCAACCGCCGCCGCGCCGCCGCCATGCCCGTCCCGGATCGGCGCATGGTGCGATCCGATGAAAAAAGAAAAGAGAGGTGCGCCATGATCGACATCGACCCCAGCGTGTGCAGCCAGGAAAAAACCACCATGACCTGCGCCTGCGGCGCGGTCTTCGAGGTGGTGGTCTCCCGGCAGGCCGGCTGCGACCGGGTGCAGAGCTACCCTTGCCCGGCCTGCTCCCGGCCCCACGTCGCCAAGACCTGCCTGCCGCCCCGCCTTTCGCTCATCATCGTCCCCGCCCCCCGCGCCGCCAGCCGGCCCGCCGCCTGAGCCTCCCGTCTTCCATCGACCGCCACCGATGCCCCGGGTCCGCCCGGCGGCGTCGCGGCGCATTGTCCGGCTTTCGCGCAAAATCCGCGCCGCGAAACGCCAACCTGTTGCAAAAAAATCCGTTGCGGGTAGTATCGTTTGCAATAGGCCCTATCCGTTCACGCGAAAACGGATGATCCGGGCCAAGCGAGGTCCCATGCCGCCACAGGACGCCTTCACCCCCCTCGTCTCCCCGTTTTCCCCCTGGGAACCCGGCGCGCTCGGCTTCGTGGTCTTTTTTTGCATCGTGCTGGCCATTTTGGCCCTGATCCTCTTCCTGTCCGGCTTCCTGACGCGCCGCCGGCCCACCCCGGAAAAGCAGCGGCCCTACGAGTGCGGCATCCTGCCCACGGGCCAGGGCCGGTTCCGCTATCCGGTGCCCTTTTTCCTCATGGCCGTCTTCTTCCTCATCTTCGACGTGGAAACCGCCTACATCATCGCCTACGCCGTGGCCTGGACCGGGCTCGGCCTGGCCGGCTACCTGCGCCTGGCCGTGTTCGTCGTGGTGCTGGGGCTGGGGCTGGCCTACGCCTGGAAAAAGGGCGGCCTGGACTGGGACGAGGAGGAGGGCCTGTGACCGGAGCCCTGGACGCCGCCTTCGCCCCGGCCGACGCCGTCATCAACTGGGCGCGCAAAAACAGCCTCTGGCCCTTTTTCTTCGGTCTGTCCTGCTGCTTCGTGGAGGAGGCCACGGCCTGGGGGCCGCGCTACGACATCGCCCGCTTCGGCTCGGAGGTCTTCCGGGGCTCGCCGCGCCAGGCCGACGTGCTCATCATCTCCGGCACGATGTTTAAAAAGGTCGCCCCGGTGGCCTTGCGGCTTTACGAGCAGATGGCCGATCCCAAATGGGTCATCTCCATGGGCTCGTGCAGCAATTCCGGCGGCATGTACGATGTCTATTCCGTGGTCCAGGGCTCGGACCAGATTCTGCCCGTGGACGTCTACATCCCGGGCTGCCCGCCCCGGCCCGAGGCCGTGTTCGAGGGGCTCATGCTCCTGCAAAAAAAGATCGCCGCCGGGGAAAAACCGACCCGGCCCGTGCTGCACCTGCCGGGCGGCAGCGAAGGCGGCCGGCGCGACCACCTGGTCGACGGCGTAAGCAAATGCCGCGACACGCGCGGCCCGGGCTACGCCGGCATCCCCATCCGGGGCACGGCCGCCACCGAGCCGCGCTTTTTCGGCTCGCGCGCCGAGGGCATGTGGACCCCGCCCGCGCCCGCCATTTCCCTGCGCCCGGACCAGGAGGCCGTGGCCGCCGACCTGCTGGCCGCCTTCGGCCAGGACGTCGCCCTGGCGCCGTCGGCCCAAGACATGCCGACCTACGACGTCGCCCCGGCGCGCATCGTCGAGGTCCTGGCCCGCCTCAAGCGCCAGGCCCCCACCCGCTTCGAGCGCCTGGAGGACCTGACGGCCGTGGACGAGACGGCGCGGCAGGCCCCGCCCGGCCACGAGGCCACGGTCGTCTACACCCTGACCTCGCTGTCCAGGCCGGGCATGGTGCGCCTGCGCTGCGCGCTGCCCGGGCGGGACGCCGCCATCGCCACGGCGACAAGCGTGTGGCCTGCGGCCAACTGGTATGAACGCGAGGCGGCCGAGATGTTCGGCCTGCGCTTCGAAGGCCACCCGGACCCCAGGCGGCTCCTTACCCACCGCGACTGGGAGGGCCATCCCCTGCGCAAGGACTACGAGGGCCGGGCCACCAGCATGCCGCCCTTCACCGAGGCCGACGCCCGCAGGCTCGAACCCGTGGACGCCCGGGAGATCCTCGGGCCGGACGCCGACGCCGGGGACTACCTCCTCAACTTCGGCCCCCACCACTACGCCACCCACGGCATCCTGCGCTACGCCCTGGCCATGCGCGGCGAGCGCATCCGCGCCCTGGGCCTGGACATCGGCTACCACCACCGGGGCGTGGAAAAAATCGGCGAGCGCCAGACCTGGCACCAGTTCATCCCCTACACCGACCGGGTGGACTACCTCTCGGGCGTGGCCAACAACCTGTCCTACGTCACGGCCGTGGAGACCCTGGCCGGCATCGACGTGCCGCCGCGCGCCGCCTACGCCCGGGTCATGCTCTCGGAACTGTTCCGCCTGTCCAACCACCTGATGTATTTCGGCACCTTCCTCCAGGACCTCGGCATGATGAGCCCCATCTTCTACGCGCTGCGCGAGCGCGAGACGGTGCTCGACATCATCGAGACCATAACGGGCGGCAGGCTCCATCCGTCGTGGTTGCGCATCGGCGGCCTGGCCGCCGACCTGCCCGAGGGCTGGAAGGACATGGTGGACGCCTTCGTGCGGATCTTCCCGGCAAGGCTCAAGGAATACCACGCCGGGGTGACGAAAAACCCCATCGTCAAGGCGCGCTGCCTCGGCGTCGGCGGCATCACGGCCGCCGACGCCATCGACTGGGGCGTCACCGGCCCCAACCTGCGCGCGGCCGGCGTGGCCTGGGACCGGCGCAAGGCCCTGCCCTACGGCGCGTACGCCGACTTCGACTTCGACGTGCCGACCGGCGAAGGCGGCGACTGCTTCGCCCGCTACCTCGTGCGCATGGACGAGATGCGCGAGAGCCTGCGCATCGTCGAACAGGCGGCGAACAGGATGCCGGGCGGGCGCTACCTGTCCGAGGACGTGCGCTACTGCCTGCCGCAAAAAGAGGAGGCGCTTCGCGACATCGAAAGCCTCATCCACCATTTCGTCAACGTGACGCGCGGCCCCAGGCTCCCGGCCGGCCAGGCCTACGCCGCCACCGAAGCCCCGCGCGGCGAGCAGGGCTACTTCCTCGTTTCCGACGGCGGCTGCCACGCCTACCGGCTGCGCGCCCGCACGCCCGGCTTCGCCAACATCCAGGCCCTGCCGCTTATCGCCAAGGGCCTTCGCATCGCCGACTTCGTGGCCGTGCTCGCCTCCTACGACTACATCCTCCCGGACATCGACCGATGAACGCAAAAGTCCACACTCTACCCCCATTCCCCCTTCGAGGGGGTCCGGGGGGCATCATGCCCCCCGGCGGGGTCCAGGGGCAGAGCCCCTGGCCGCCGGAGGCACACCATGTCGCTGCCTGACGCCGTCGTGGCCGAGATCGACGGCGTCATCGCCGCCGTGGAGCACCACAAGCGCGAAGCGGCCGTGGACGTGATGTACGCCTTGCAGCGCCACTACGGCTATCTCTGCGACGAGGCCATGCACTACGCGAGCAAGGTCCTCGGCATGACGACGCTCGAGCTCGAGTCCCTGGCCACCTTCTACGACTACCTCTACCGCCGGCCGGTGGGGCGCTACGTCATCCACGTGTGCGACTCGGTGGTCTGCTGGATGTTCCACCAGGACTCCATCTTCGACTACCTGTGCCGCAAGCTCGGCGTGCCGCCCGGCGGCACCACCGAGGACGGCATGTTCACCGTGCTGCCGGCGGCCTGCATCGGCAACTGCCACAACGCCCCGAGCATGCTCATAAACGGCCGTTTTTACGACAGGCTGACCGCCGAGCGCATCGACGCGGTGCTCGCCGAGCTGCGCCAGTCCACCGAGGAGCCGGTGCGATGCAAGTAGAAACGCCCCTGGTGCTTTTAAAAAACCGCCACCTGGGCCGGCCGGCCACCTTCGAGGAATACCGGGCCGGCGGCGGCTACAAGGCGCTTGTCGCCACGGTCGGCAAGCGCACGCCGGCCGAGGTGCTGCAACTGGTGCTCGACGCCGACCTGCGCGGCCGGGGCGGGGCGGGATTCCCGGCCGGCAGGAAATGGCAGGGCATCCCGGCCGACTACGTCGGCCCGCGCTACGTGGTGGTCAACACCGACGAGATGGAGCCCGGCACCTTCAAGGACCGCATCCTGGTCAACACCGACCCGCATCTGGTCATCGAGGGCATCATTCTGTGCGCCTACGCCGTGCAGGCGACCGAAGGCGTGTGCTTCATCCGCCCCTCCTACGAATCCGACGCCGTGCTGCTCGAGGAGCAGTCGCAAGTGGCCCGGGACCACGGGCTCCTCGGCGATAACATCCTGGGCTCGGGCTTTTCCTTCGACATCCACGTGCACCGCAGCGCCGGCCGCTACATCTGCGGCGAGGCCTCGGCCCAGATCAAGGCCATCTCGGGCCTGCGCCCCAATCCGCGAAAAGGCGGCCCGCGCACCAGCGTCAAGGGGTTGTGGGACTGCCCGACCATCGTCAACAACCTGGAGACCCTGGCCAACCTCCCCGGCATCGTGCGAAACGGCCCGGACTGGTTCAAGTCCCTGGCGCGCTCGGCCGGGGGCTCGGGCACCAAGCTCTTCAGCGTGTCCGGTCGCATCGCCAGGCCGGGCTGCTACGAGCTGCCCATCGGCACGCCGCTTCGCGAGATTCTGGACCACGCCGGCGGCATGCCGCCCGGTCGGGTGCTCAAGGCCGTCATCCCCGGCGGGGCCTCGACGCCGTTCATGCCCGACAAGTACCTCGACCTGGAAATGGACTTCGAGCCCATGAAACGGGCCGGCCAGCGCTTCGGCACGGCCTCGATCATGGTCTTCGACCAGAACACCTGCCTGGTCGGGGCCACGCTCAACCTGATCGAATTCTTCGCCCGGGAGTCCTGCGGCTGGTGCACGCCCTGCCGCGAAGGCCTGCCCTACGTGCGCCACCTGCTGCGCCTGATCGAGGGCGGCCAGGGCGAGGAGGAGCACATCGGCATGATCAAGGACATGGCCCAGGCCATGCGCTCGGCCTACTGCGCCTTCGCCCCGGGCGCGGCCGAACCGCTGCTGAGCCTGTTCGAGTATTTCGAGCCGGAAGTGCGCGAGCACCTGCGCCAGAAGCGCTGCCCCTTCGGCAACCCGCCGCCGGCCATGCGCGGCAAGGCCTGCGGCACGCGGCCCCCGGCCTTCGGCCCCACCCCCTGCCCGGAGGACCAATGCCCGATCTGATCATCGACGGCCGGCCGGTGCGCGTGCCCAAGGGCACGCCGGTCATCGCGGCGGCCGAGTCGCTCGGGATCGTCATCCCCCGCTTCTGCTGGCATCCGGCGCTCGGCGCGGCCGGGGCCTGCCGCATGTGCGCCGTCATGTTCCTGGACGGGCCGGTCAAGGGCCTGGAGATGAGCTGCATGGTGCCGGCCGCCGACGGCATGGTGGTGGAGACGTTCCACCCCGAGGCCGTGACCTTCCGCCGACGCGTCGTCGAGCTGCTCATGGCCAACCACCCCCACGACTGCCCGGTGTGCGACGAGGGCGGGCATTGCCTGCTCCAGGACGAAACCATCTCCGGCGGCCACGCCCTGCGCCGCTTCCCGGGCAAGAAGCGCACCTACCTGGACCAGGATCTGGGGCCTTTCATCCGGCACGAGATGAACCGCTGCATCCACTGCTACCGCTGCGTGCGGTTCTACCAGGAATATTGCGGCTACCTCGACTTCGGCCCCATGCAGAACGCCAACCGGGTCTACTTCGGCCGCTTCGCGAGCGGCCCCCTGGAAAGCCCCTTTTCCGGCAACCTGGCCGACCTCTGCCCCACGGGCACGCTGACCGACAAGCCGGCCCGGTACAAGTCCCGGCGCTGGGACTGCCAGCGCGCCCCGTCCGTGTGCCCGCATTGTTCGCTCGGCTGCGGCACCGTGGCCCTTTCGCGCTACCGCGAGGTCGTGCGGATCGAGGCCCGGGAAAACCCGGCCGTCAACGGCCATTTCATCTGCGACCGGGGCCGTTATTCCTTCGGCTACGCCGCCAGCGCCGAACGCCCCCGCCAGGCCCGGGCGGACGGCGTGCCGACCAGCATGGCCACGGCCCTGGCCCTGGCCGGGACGCGCCTTTGCGGGGTGGTGGAGGCCTTCGGCCCGGGAGCCGTGGCCGTGGTCGGCTCGGCCCGGTCCAGCCTGGAGACGCAAACGGCCCTGACCGCCCTGGCCCGGGCCGGCGGCTGGCAGGGGCCGGCCTTTTTCGCCGACCGGGCGCAGCGGCAGGCCACGGCCGCCGCTCTGGCCGCCCTGGCG
>JAEWCY010000214.1 GCA_023390395.1 Pseudomonadota bacterium
GGGCCGGGCGGTGCTGGCCGGCTTTGCGGCCTGCGTCGCCCGGCCCATTTCCGCGACCACAACGACCGACGCCCCGCCGCCCGTCGTTCCCGCACGCCTCCCCGCCCGCCCCGTCGGGGGGGACCGGGGGGGTTCATCCCCCCCGGCCGCCGGAGGCATCTTCACTTCCCCTCCTCCACTCCGTCCTCCCTCACACCAACACCAGCCGCGCCGCTTCCGTCACGTCTCCGACCGTGACGACGTCCAGGCCTTCCAGCACGTCCGCCGGCAGGGCCGCGACCGCGTCGGTGTTGGCCCGGGGCACGAGGACGGTGGTGATGCCGGCGCGTCTGGCGGCCAGGCATTTTTCGCGGATGCCGGCCACGGGCAGGAGGCGTCCCGAGAGGGTGATTTCGCCGGTGGCGGCGGTGTCGCAGCGGGCCGGGCGGTTGGCGAGGAGCGAGAGCAGGGCGCAGAAGATGGTGACCCCGGCCGAGGGGCCGTCCTTGGTGACGGCGGCCGAGGGGAAGTGGACGTGGATGTCGGTTTTTTCGAAAAATCCCGGGTCCACGCCGAGTTCGCCGGCCCGGCTGCGGATGAGGCTCAGCGCCGCCTGGGCCGATTCCCGCAGGATGTCGCCGAGGGAGCCGGTAAGGAGCAGTCGGCCCGAGCCCGGCATGCGGGCGGTTTCGACGAAGAGGATTTCGCCGCCGTGCTGGCCGACGACGAGGCCGGTGACCACGCCCACGCGGTCGCCGGCCTCGGCGGCCTCGCGGGTGTAGCGCCGGGGGCCGAGGAGGTTCGGGATGTCGGGCGCGTCCACGTCGGTCGGGGCGGTGGCGGCGTCGTCGTAGGCCAGGCGGGCGAGGCGGCGGCAGGCCGAGCCCACGGCCCGGGACAGGTTCCGCAGGCCCGATTCGCGGGTGTAGTCGTCGATGATGCGCCCGAGCGCCGCGTCGGTGAAGGAGACGGCTTCCGGGGAGAGGCCGTTTTCGCGCAGGTGCCGGGGCAGGAGGAACTCCCTGGCGATGTCGCGTTTTTCGCGGTCGGTGTAGCCGGGGAACTCCAGGATTTCCAGGCGGTCGAGAAGCGGGCCGGGCAGTCGCGAGACGTCGTTGGCCGTGCCGATGAACATGATGCGCGACAGGTCGAAGGGGATTTCCAGGTAGTTGTCGGAGAAGCGGGCGTTTTGTTCGGGGTCGAGGATCTCGAGCAGGGCGGAGGCGGCGTCGCCGCGAAAATCCGCGCCGATCTTGTCGATTTCGTCCAGCATGAAGACCGGGTTGGCCACGCCGACGCGGGAGAGCTCCTTGAGGATGCGCCCGGGCATGGAGCCCACGTAGGTGCGGCGGTGGCCGCGCAGCTCGGCCTCGTCGCGAAGGCCGGCCACGGACAGGCGCACGAATTCGCGCCCCAGCGCCTCGGCCACGGCCAGGCCCACGGAGGTCTTGCCCACGCCCGGCGGGCCGGAGAAGCACAGGACCGGCCCGCGCCCCGGCGAGGCGGAAAGGCGGGCCTCCAGGACCTCGGCCACGGTCTTCTTGAGTTCCACGAGATTGACCGGCTTGCCGAGGTAGTGGGCCGCGCCGGCGCGCAGGGCCTCCACGGCCGTGCCCACCGTGGCGAAGCCCGTGACCATGACCACGGCCGCGTCCGGAGCGGCCCGGCGCAGCCGGCGCAACAGCTCCATGCCGTCCAAGCGTTCCATTTTGAGATCCGTGACCACCACGTCGGCGCAAAAGCCCGAGGCCAGCACGTCCAGGGCTTCCAGGCCGTCGCCGGCCGTGCGCACCTCGTAGCCTTCCTTGCCGAGCACATGGGCCATGTTGGTGCGGGCGATCTCCTCGTCGTCGACCACGAGGAGCTTCGCCTTGGCCGCGCCGCGAAGGGCCCGGGCGGCCAGGAATTCCAGGATGCGTTCCTTGACCGCGGCCAGGCCCCGGTGGCGGGCGTCGAGGACCTCCCGGGCGCGGCGCAGGTCGAGGGTGTCGCGGGTGCAGTTGTTCCAGGGGAGCTTCAGCAGGAATTCCAAGTAATTGATGCCCACGGCGTATTCGGCCACGGCCGGGTCCGTGGTTTCGAGCTTGGCCAGCTCGCGCGCGGCGGCGTCGGCGGCCTGGGGCGGGAGCCGGGCCGCTTCCACGGCGCGGGCGAGGATTTCCAGCACGCCGGCGGCGCTCGCCGATTCCGGGGGGACCTGCGTCGGGGCCTGTCTGGGCTTGCTGCCGAAGAACATGGCGATTCTCCTTGATCCTGGCGGTTGCGGGCCAGTCTAGCGCCAAAAGGGAGCCGTGGGCAAACGGGTCGCGCGGCGGGCGCGCGAAAGCGTGTTGCGATTTGCAACGCGCCAAAACCCGTGTTGCGATCTGAAACAGACTTTTGCGCGGAAACGAAATCCCCGCCTCCGAGGGCCTTTCCGGGCGCAGGAGTCCGCGCCTGTTGCAAATCGCAATACTGACTGAGTAGCCAGTCAGTATTGCATCATCCGCAGAATTCCCAGCGATTCCGGCAGGAAAACAAGTTTTTACAGCCTGGCACGCAATTTGTTTTGGCAGGGTTCCATCGGGCCGCAGGCCCCGAAGCGAGGAGACAGGATGTTTGACGCGACACGACGCGACGCCCCCGAAATGCCCACGGCGCGGCCCCACCAGGTGCTGGTGGTCGTGCGCGGCGCAAGCGCCGGCCGGGCCCTGGGCGACTACGCCCTGGGCGTGGCCGAGCGGCTCGGGCTCGGGGTGCTGGCGGCCTACGTCGACACCCTGCCCCGCTACGGGGACCGGCTTTCCCGCCGCGAACGCTTCGCGGCCGGCGTGGCCGGCGACGCGGCGGCGTTCGGGGAGAACGCCGCCGCGCGCGGCATCGGGTTCGAGCATGTCACGGCCTCGGGCAAGGCGTCCGAGGCCGTGCTGGCGATCGTGCACGGCGGCCGGCGCATCGACTTCGTGGTGCTCGACCCGGCCATCGGCATCGAGGAGGTGGCCCGGCGTTCGCCCGTGCCCGTGTTCGGCCTGCGCGTGGCCGACGGGAAGGGCGGTCGCGGCCGCCGGATGCCGCAACAGCGAAACCCTGGGAGGTTGACCATGTCCGAGAGATCCCGCAAGCGCAACCTGGCCCGCACCGTGGTGTTCGGCGCGGCTGCCGTGGCCCTGTACGCCGCGGTCTTCACCCATTCCGACTTCATCGCCGACCTGTCGGCCAAGGGCGGCTTCTACGCCGTGGTGCCGGTCGTCACCGTGTTCCTGTTCTCGTACGTGCACGGCAGCTTCACCGGCGCGTTCTGGTCGGCGCTCGGCATCGAGGCCTCCAAGGGCGCGACCGCCGGCAAGCAGGCCACGGCCGGCGCGGCCAAGCGCAAGGACGGCCGGGCCGTGGCCCAGGTCAACGCGTAGCAGTTCAAGCCACTTTTCCGGGAGGATATGACATGCACGGCGCCGGCGAGATGATCACTTTCATCGACCTCAATCTGTATTCGATCGTTTTCCTGTTCCTGGTCGGCTTCATCGGCGGGCTGGTGAGCGGGTTCATCGGCTCCGGCGGAGCCTTCGTCCTGACCCCGGGCATGATGAGCCTGGGCGTGCCCGGCCCGGTGGCCGTGGCCAGCAACATGTGCCACAAGTTCCCCAAGGCCCTGGTCGGGTCCATCAAGCGCTACCGCTATGGCCAGGTGGACGTGAAGCTCGGCGTCATCATGGGCCTTTTCGCCGAGATCGGCGTCCAGGTCGGCATCATGGTGCAGACCAAGATCCTGGAGAAATGGGGCGAGGCCGGCTCCAACCTGTACGTGAGCGTGGCCTTCGTGGCCGTGCTCTTGACCGTGGGCAGCTTCGTCATGCGCGACGCCCTGCGCCTGGCCCGCAGCGGCGAGGCCGACGGCAAGCCCACCAACCTGTGCAAGCGCCTGCAGGCCATCGAGCTGTGGCCCATGCTGACCTTCAAGCGGGCGGGCGTGCGCATCTCCCTGTGGTTCCTCGTCCCGGTGGCCATCGCCACGGGCATGCTGGCCGCCACCATCGCCGTGGGCGGCTTCATCGGCGTGCCGGGCCTCATGTACGTCATCGGCGTCACGAGCATCGTGGCCTCGGCCACGGAGCTGGTCATCGCCTTCGTCATGGGCCTCGGCGGCACGCTCATCTGGGCCTACTACGGCATGGTGGACATCCGGCTCACACTCATCATCCTCGGCGGTTCGCTCTTCGGCGTGCAGCTCGGGGCCATCGGCACCACCTACGTCAAGGAATACATGATCAAGATGGTCATGGCCGTGATCATGCTCATCGTGGCGCTCAGCCGCTTCCTGGCCATGCCCAAGTACCTGGACAAGCTCTCGCTGACGAGCTTCGGCGACGCCACGGTGTCCGTGCTGTCCCAGACGAGCTTCGCCGTCATGGTCGTGGCCCTGCTCGTGGGCGCGGGCATCATTCTGGCCTCCATGTTCAAGGCCCGCCGCCTGGAAAACCAGGCGTAGGGCGCGCAAAGGAACCGGCATGATCGTGCATCGCCCCAAGACCCTCGTCGTCGGGCTCGACGGCTCCCCGGCCTCCCGGGGGGCCTTCGAGCAGGCCATGGTCCTGGCCGGGACGCTGCGGGCGCGGCTGGTGGCCGTGGCCGTGGCCCCGGGCCTCGGCGGCCTGGAACGCATCGGCAGCGAGGACGAGCGCCGGGAGCTGGCGCGCCCCTTCGAGCAGGCCCTGGCCGAGGCGGCCGAAGCCGCGGCCAAGGCCGGGCTGCCGCTCAAGAAGATCCTGGAACACGGCGAGGCCCACGAACGCCTGGTGGACGCGGCCGAGGCCGAGGAAGCGAGCCTCACGGTCATCGGCGACGCCCGGCGCACCTACATGGAACGGGTGCTGCTCGGGCGCAACGTGGCCAAGGTCATCGGCTACAGCCCCTGCGACGTGCTGGTCGTGCCCGAAGGGGCCAGGCTCGACTTCAAGCGGGTGGTGGCGGCCGTGGACGGCTCGCGCCAGAGCCTGGCCGCCGCCGGCCGGGCCATCAGCCTGTGCGCCGCCTACGCCGGCGATTTGGACGTGTTGGCCGTGGTGGACGTGCCCGTGGACCGCAACCTCATCTACGGCATCTACGAGGACATCAAACGCCGGGCGCTGGTGGCCATAAACGCCGTGGTCAAGGCGGCCCAGGCCCGCGACGTCAAGGCCCTGGCCACGGTGCTCGAAGGCCCGCCGTATCGGGCCATCGCCGGGTTCGCCGCCGAGATCGGGGCCGGCTGCCTGGTGCTCGGGGCCTACGGCAAAAGCGGCCTGCGCCGGCTCATGCTCGGCAGTGTGGCCGAGCGCGTGCTGGCCCTGGCCTCCTGCCCGGTGCTGGCGGTCAAGGCCGAACCCGGCGACCCCGACGCGGTGGCCGGCGAAGGCGACACCTAAACCCTTTTCCCCTGGAGGACGCCATGGACATGCGGTGGGCATTTACCGAATTCCTGTTTGCTTTCTGCCTTGTGGTGCTTGCCGATCGCGTTTACGGCGTCTTCGGCCGCATCGGCGCGGCGCTCGGGCTTTCCCGGCCCCTGGCCGGCGTCGGCGACGCCCTGGCGGCCGCCTCGCCCGGCGACTGGTACGTGTTCTTTTCCCGCGACGCGGTCACCGGCCAGCCCACGGTCACGGAATTGCCGGCTCCCCCCACGGATCGGCCGGCCGCGCCCCGGCCCAGGCGCGACGCCAGGCCCCGGCTGCATGCCCGCTAGCCTGGAGTTCGTGAAACAACACGTCGGAATTCAAGGGAAACACCATCAAGCGCGAAACGAGCCCGGCCACCGCACGCCAGCCCAAGGACAGCCCATGCGCACGCCCCTCGACCTTTCCACCCCCATGACGGCCAAGGACGCGGCCGATCCCCGTCGCCGCGCCGCCCTGCTCGCCCGCTTCGGCGAAAAGGCCCTGCGCCTGTGGTGCGAGGCCAGACACCCCCAGCGCCTCACCGCCCCCACGGCCATCGGCACGGCCCAGGACGCGGCCGGCAGCCGCGCCTCGGTGGCGCTCGGCATTTTCGGCGAGACCATCGTGCAGACGGATTTCGACGCCGAGGGCTGCCCGGCGGTGAAGATCGCGGCCGCGGCCGCCGCCCATTGGGCCCTGGGCAAGACCCTGGACGAGGCCGCCGCCATGGACGAGCGGGCCATCCGCGCCACCCTCGGGGCCTTCCCCAGCGAGGCCGGGGAGCACGCCAGCCTGGCCGCGGCCGCCGTGCGCGAGGCCGTGACCCAGTGGCGACAGTCGGTCAAGCCGCACTGACGCCGCCTTCCCGCAAAGTGGGACCCGGTGCGCTCCGAGGCGTTGCGGCCGCCCCTCGCCGCAGCGCCGCCCTCAAGCTCTCGCCGGCATGAAGGGGCCGGGAGCCGGACGGTCCGGTTTCCGGCCTCCTCCACGCCACGCCAGCCACGGCCGCCCTGGCCCGGAAGCGGCCCCACGCCGTCCGAAGCGCCTGTCCGCCGCACCCATCCAAAGCTTAATTTGATATTGATTTTCAAAACCAACATAGCTATGTGGTTCTCCTGCCCCTGGCAAATTCCATCCGGCGGTGCCACATGCCTTGGTTTTCTGGAGTACGGGAGACGTTTTTTTTGATTCTTCTGTGCAGCGCTGTCTTTTTTTTGGCCCTCCTTCTCTGGAATATTTTTTTGTTACGTCGAGAGAATATTCATATCAACCAATGTGCGAGTAAAATAGTCTCTCTGTCGACCACGGATACCGAGACTGCGCTTCTGATGCTGCGCTTTGTCACCGACCTTGCGACATCCGCGGTAGGGCTGGCCGGGTTTTACGAAAATCTCACCAAACACGGCTGGACAGGGGCTTTTTATGGAGCGCTTCCGTTCAACCTCATCCCGCCGGGCGTCGTTTTGCGCCACGGCATCTCGTATACCGGCCCTTGCGGGGCCAAATCGAAGCTGCTGCTCGCCCTTTTGAGGAGCGCCGGCATCAGGGGCAGGGAACTGAACCTGATCGGCGAGGACGGCGTGCCGTACCATACGTTGGTGGAAGCCACCATCGATGGCACGGATACGCCTCTCGACCCGACCTTCGGCCTCCACTTCGTGGACGCACAAGGCCGGTTCATCCGAACAAGGGAGATAAAATACCGTTACGACCGCTACAGGGATTACATAGCCGAGAGATTTCCGTCCTATCCCCTCGACCGGTACACATACGCCAACGCCATCCCTTGCTGCGTTCACGACGTCGTGATCGCCTTGCTGCGGATGCTGCAAATCGTGTCCCGGGACTATGCGAACATCCAGCACGTCGACAGGCTTCTCGGAAAAATCCTCCCGAGGCGTCTCCTCGAGCGCGATTTCCCACTGGCCGCGCTCGTGTCCAGGCCCAGGCATTCCTTTCTCGCCGTCGCGACCGTCTGCTTCACGCTCTGCCTCTCCCTGGCCGTTGCGGCCGTGGCGCCGAAACCCCGCGCCGGCGACGCCTCCATCCCGCTTCGCCTGCAGAAAAGCTCGGGCGCCTCGCCATCCAGGCCCGACGCCTCGCCTCTCCCCGTTCGCGGCGGCCCTCCCCGGACGCCCGCATCGTCGTGACTTTTGGCCCAGAGCAGGGCGTTGACATCCCGTTGCCCGGACGGTTTCCGCACCCTGCCCGGGACCATCGAGCGCGCGGGCGTGTTGCGCCGGGCCTTGCCGCGACCGGACGCGTCCCGCCTCCCAGCCGCCCGGAGCCGGCCTCCGTTTCGCCGCCTCGCCCCGGGGCGTTCCCTTGCTTCGGAACGCTTGACGCAGGGGCCGCCAGGGAAGATACCTGCAATGCGGCCTGAAACCATTGACGAAAGCGACATCCCACGGCAACAAAAAGGCTTCGGGCAAGCTGCCGTCCGAGACTGTCGCCGTGATGAAGTCCAGGCGGCCTCCAAGAGTTGCCGTGTCGCGCAGTGATCCTGTGGTGTCGTGGCTGACAAGAAGTTTTTCCGTTGTTTCGCATCAGGCGACGCCTGTTTCCCTTTCGGCATTGATCGGCGAGCGTCGATAAACCTGCATGCCCTTTCCGTTCAAGCATTGTTCTATCGCCAAAGGATTCTCACATGCCCAGACTCTCGCGTCTTCTTGTCGTCTGGCTTGCCCTCTTCCTCGCAACTACCGCCCGCGCCGAGACCACGGTGCGCATGTACGGCGACTTCCGCGTCCAGGGCACGTACTTCACCAACCAGAACTTCACCGGTTGGAACGCGACCGGGACCCAGACCGAGGAAACGCTGACCATCTGGCAACGCCTGCGCCTGCACGTCGACCTGGCCGCCAGTGAAAATCTCGCCTTCCGCCTGGGGCTTCGCGTCAACAACCAGACCTGGGGCACGGACTACCTGACCGCGGCCAACCCCGCCGTGGCCATCCAGCCCTACCAAGCCTACCTCCAGTTCACCGTGCCCGACACCCGCGTGGTCGTCACCGCAGGCCTGCAGCCCGTGAGCCTGCCCCATACCCCGATCTTCTACGATTCGGTGATCCTCTCCGCCGACTCCGGCAACAACGACGCCGCGGCCCTGATCGTCTCGGCCCCCCTTGTCGCCGACCGCCTGACCGCGACCGTGGGCTACGCCCGCCTGGTGGACACGAACAGGACCTTCGACCCGACCACCAGGCAAGTGGACGACGCATTCGACCTGGCCCTGGCCACCGCCGCCCTGACCCTGCCCGGGGCGTCCGTCACCCCCTTCGGCGCGGTCGGCATCCTCGGCAAAAGCGCCAACCTGCCGGGCTCCATGGCCAACACCATGCGCTCGGCCGGCTCTTTCGTCGCGCCGACCGGCTACGCCGACGACCAGGCGGCCGCCCTGTGGGCCGGGACGGCGGTCACCGTCACCGCCCTGGACCCGGTGCGCTTCTACGCCGACCTGGCCTACGGCGACGCCGGCTTCGCCGACCGGCGACGCAACCGCCGCCACGGCTGGTTTGCGGACTGGGCCGTGGAATACACCGGCTTTTCCCTGTTCGCGCCCCAGCTCATGGCCTGGTGGAGCACCGGCGAGGACGCGAGCCTGGCCAACGGCTCCGAGCGCCTGCCCACCATCTACACGGCCTGGGGTCCGGCCGGGTCCTTTCTCTTCGACGCCGACCAGAATCTGACCCACGCCGCCCTCGCCACCACCCCCCAGGGCAGCACGGGCCTGAACTTGAATTTCAACAATATCAACATCGTATCCAAACTCACTTCCCTTGCCGCCGTGTCCTTCGCCACGGGCACGAACTCCCCGGCCGGCCTGCGCAAGGCCGTGGGCGCGACCGGCGGCCCCGGGCAGTACGTGACCATGGGCCAGGACCTGGCCCTGGGCGAGAGCCTGCTGTCCGTGGCCACGGAGCACGTCTACGCCCTGTACGACTCCCTGGAGCTGATCGCTGAGACCGGCTTCGCCCATGCCTACGGCCTTCGCGAAAGCATCTGGGGCCGGCGCATGACCCGCGCCGCCGGCGACGCCTGGCAGGGAGCCCTCGGCCTGCGATACCGCTTCTGATCCTCCGCCGCTTTCACGAAGGAACACCGCCATGCCGCTGCACGAAAAAAAAGCGCTTCGAAACGCTTGCTTCGACGATGTCTACGCTTCCGCCGACCTGTCGGAGCGCCTGCCCCGCCGCCATTTCCCTCTCAAGGAGATCGACGCGCGCCACGCCTACCAGGCTGTGCACGACGAACTGATGCTCGACGGCAACTCCCGCCAGAACCTGGCCACCTTCTGCCAGACCTGGGTGGAGCCGGAGGTGCGCCGGCTCATGGACGAGTGCCTCGACAAGAACATGATCGACAAGGACGAGTATCCGCAGACGGCAGAACTGGAGGCGCGTTGCGTGCGCATGCTGGCCGACCTCTGGCGCGCGCCCGAGTCGGCGGGCGCCGTGGGCTGCTCCACCACCGGATCGAGCGAAGCGGCCATGCTCGGCGGGCTGGCCATGAAATGGCGCTGGCGCGCCGCCCGACAGGCCGCCGGCAAGCCGGCCGACAGGCCCAACCTGGTCTGCGGCCCGGTCCAGATCTGCTGGCACAAGTTCGCCCGCTACTGGGATGTGGAGCTGCGCGAGATCCCCATGGAGGGCGAGCGGCTCATCATGAGCCCCGAGGAGGCCGTGGCGCGCTGCGACGAGAACACCATCGGCGTGGTCCCCACCCTGGGCGTGACCTTCACCTGCCAGTACGAGCCCGTGGCCGAGGTATGCGCCGCCCTGGACAAGCTGCGCGACGACACCGGCCTCGACGTCCCGGTGCATGTGGACGCGGCCAGCGGCGGCTTCCTGGCCCCCTTCTGCCAGCCGGACCTGGCCTGGGACTTCCGCCTGCCCCGGGTCCGGTCCATCAACGCCTCGGGCCACAAGTTCGGCCTGTCGCCGCTCGGCGTCGGCTGGGCGCTGTGGCGCGACGCGGCCGACCTGCCCGAGGACCTCGTCTTTCGCGTCAACTACCTGGGCGGCGACATGCCCACCTTCGCCCTCAACTTCTCGCGCCCGGGCGGACAGATCGTGGCCCAGTACTACAACTTCCTGCGCCTGGGCCACGAGGGCTACCGCAAGATCCAGGAGGCCTGCTACCGCACGGCCGCCTACCTGGGCGACGCCTTGCGGGCCATCGCCTGCTTCGACGTCATCTACGACGGACGGGGCGGCATTCCGGCCGTGAGCTGGAGCCTGGCCGCCGGGGCCGACCCCGGCTTCACCCTCTACGACCTGTCCGACCGGCTGCGCTCCCGGGGCTGGCAGGTCCCGGCCTATTCCATGCCCGCCCACCGCCAGGACCTGGTGGTCATGCGCGCCCTGGCGCGCCACGGCTTCAGTCGCGACATGGCCGACCTGCTGGTGGCCGACCTCAAGCGCTGCCTGGACTACTTCGCCCAAAACCCCGTGCGCCATCCCCTGACGGCCGAAACGGCGGGAGGGTTCAACCACACCTAGCGTTGTCTTCTTGAAGGCGTCGCGCCGGACGTATCGAAGGGGCGAGGCGAGCGTCGCTCCCCGCGATACGGCGACGGCCCGGCGACGCGCTTCGTTTCGGCGGCACACCCGCGCCCGCCGGCGCGACCGACACGGCCGCGCATCAGGCCCCCGGCCGTGCGTCGCTGGGGAGTCCGTGCGGCTTGCCGCCGGCGTTTCTTCGTTTCTACACGACTTGCCCAGTATGATTTGCAATACACGGGCCCCTCGAGCTTGCATGCCTTTGGCGTGATTGCATGCATGATCTGCAATTGCACGGCGGCCCGGGTCCCGGGCCAGCCGCCTCCGGAAACGTCGACCAGACAAGCTGCCCTGATTGCAATGCCCGGCATGCGAAGCGGCCCAGGCCGAATTCCCTGGAACTTCCGGAATTATCCTTCGCCTTCGCGGCTTTCTCGTTTTCTTTTCGCCTCGACGCCCCTGCTTTTCATGCCCTGTTGCTTCGCCACGCCACGCAACGTCGCGCCGTGAACATGCATTGGAATTTTTTTTGCAGACCGTGCAGGAAAACAGGCTTCTCCCCCCGGAGCGCTCCGAAGCGGCGTCCAGACTTCGCTTTTCCCTTCCAATCAGGAGGTTTCATGCGCCTCGGCATCACGCACAAAATCGTTCTCCTCACGGCGTCTGCCGTGGTCGTCTCCGCCCTGGTGGTGCTTGTTTCCGGTCGGCTGGCCTTTCAGGATGGCTTTTCCAAGGAATACGACGCGGCCATCGCGGCCTTTGCCAGGGTGGGGGAAGACCGCGTCGCAAACGTGAGCGCCGCCCTGGCCAACACGGCCAAGACCCAGGCCGTGCGGCCCAACGTCGTGGCCGGCCTGGCCACGGGCAACGCCGCCCAGCTCTCCCAGTTCGCCAAGGACATCCTGTCCGTGGGCCAAGCCGACGGCGTCGTCTTCTCCGACGCCTCCGGCGCGGTGGTCGCCTCGGCCGGGGACGCGACGGGCCTGGAGGAAGCCCTGGCCAAGGCCCAGGCCAAGATCCGGGCCGGCGGGGAATCGGCCGGATTCGTGGCCGTGTCCGGAGACCGTCTGCCCTTTCTCGTCAGCGTCCCGGTGCGCAGGGACGGCGCGGTGGTCGGCATGGTGAGCCTTGTCGACGACCTGGCCACGGGCAATGCCCTGGTCGACGCCCTGGGCCGCATCCTGGGCGTGGAAGCGACGCTTTTTTCCGGGGCCAGGCGCGTGTCCACCACCATCGTCGAACACGGCGGCCGGGCCGTGGGCACCTTGATCGAGGACGCCGAGGTCAAGGACCGGGTCCTCGGCCGGGGCGAAACGGTCTTCAAGCACCTGCGTCTTTTCGGACGGCCCTTCATCGCGGTCTACTGGCCCCTGGCCGACGCCTCGGGCAGGCCCGCGGGCATCGGCTTCGTGGGCAAATCCATGGATGAGCTCACCAATACCTTGTCGAGCGTCACGCGCGCGGCCGGGTTGTCGGCCCTGGCCGCCGTCGCCCTCCTCGGCGGCCTGGCCGTTTGGGCCTCGCGCCTGCTCACCCGGCCCGTCATCGCCCTGGCCGCCTTCACCAAGGCCGTGGCGGCCGGCAGGTTCGACGCCGCCCTGCCGGCCGCCGGCGGCGACGAAGTGGGGAGCCTGACCCGGGACATCGGCCGTATGGTGGACACGCTTCGGGACAAGATCGCCGAAGCCGAGGCCGCCGTGGAAACGGCCCGCCAGGAATCGGAAAACGCCTGCAAGGCGCAGCTCGCGGCCGAGGCGGCCAGGCGAGAGGGCGAATCCGCCCGGCGAGAAGGCGTGCTCCACGCGGCCGAGCGCCTGGGGGAAGTGGTTTCCGTGGTGACCGCCGCCTCGGACGCCTTGCGCGGCCGCATCGGCCAGTCGCGCCAAGGCTCGGACGCCCAGTCCGCCCGGGTGGCGGAAACGGCCACCTCCATGGAACAGATGAACGCCACGGTCCTCGAGGTGGCCCAGAACGCCTCCCAGGCCGCCGCCACCACCGACGAGGCCCGTGGCAGGGCCGAGCGCGGCTCGGCCATCGTGGCCGAGGCGGTCTCGCGCATCCGCGCCGTGCGCGACCAGGCCCTGGCGCTCAAGGAGGACATGGGGCATCTCGGCCAGCGGGCCCGGGACATCGGCGCGGTCATCGGCGTGATCAACGACATCGCCGACCAGACGAACCTGCTGGCCTTAAACGCCGCCATCGAGGCGGCCCGGGCCGGCGAGGCCGGTCGGGGCTTCGCCGTGGTGGCCGACGAGGTCAGAAAGCTCGCCGAGAAGACCATGGCCGCCACCCGCGAGGTCGGCGACGCCATCCACGGCATCCAGCAGGGCGCGCAGGGGACCATCGGCGCGGTGGAGCGCTCCGTGGCCGCCATCGCCGAGGCCACGGACAAGGCCCAGGAATCGGGCCAGTCCCTTGGCGAGATCGTCACCCTGGTGGAAGCGGCCTCGGACCAGGTCCGGGCCATCGCCACGGCCACGGAGGAGCAGTCTTCGGCCGCGGAGGAGATCAGCCGTTCCATCACCGAAATAAACGCCATCTCGGCCGAGACCAGCCAGGCCATGGCCGAGGCGGCCACGGCCGTGGCCGAGGTGGCGGCCCAGGCCACCACCCTGCTCGAACTCATCGCCTCCATGCGCGCCGAAGCCACGCAGACGCCGGG
>JAEWCY010000229.1 GCA_023390395.1 Pseudomonadota bacterium
AGCCCACAACGGCCGGCAGGGCTTCCCATCCCCACCCCTTGAGGGGGTTCGGGGGGGATCATCCCCCCCGATGGGGAGGTCCAGGAGGGGCGACGCCCCTCCTGGCTCTTCAATATTTCGAGGAAGATGCGGGGGATGCGTCCTTTGGTCTTCCATCCCCATGCGGAGGCATACGTGATGATGACGGCCAATGAGATTCGCGCCAAGTTCCTGGAATACTTCGTCGCCAACGGGCACCAGCTGGTTTCTTCCTCGCCGCTCGTGCCGCGAGAGGACCCGACGCTTCTTTTCACCAACGCCGGCATGGTGCAGTTCAAGAAGGTGTTCCTGGGCCAGGACAAGCCCGGCTACAAGCGGGCCACCACTTCCCAGAAGTGCCTGCGCGTGGGCGGCAAGCACAACGACCTGGAAAACGTCGGCCGCACCGCCCGCCACCACACCTTTTTCGAGATGCTCGGCAACTTCTCCTTCGGCGACTATTTCAAGGAAGACGCCATCCGGTTCGCCTGGACCTTCCTGACCGAGGTCATTGGCCTGGACAAGTCGCGCCTGTACGCCACGGTCTACCTGGACGACGACGAGGCCTTCGGCCTGTGGAAGAAGATCGCCGGGCTCAGCGACGACCGCATCTTCCGCCTGGGCGAGAAGGACAACTTCTGGTCCATGGGCGACACCGGCCCCTGCGGCCCGTGTTCGGAGATCATGTACGACCGGGGCGAGGCGATCGCCTGCGGCCCCAATTGCGGCATCGGCGCCTGCGACTGCGACCGGTACCTGGAAATCTGGAACCTGGTGTTCATGCAGTACGACCAGATCGACAAGGACACGCGCGTGTCCCTGCCGCGCCCGAGCATCGACACGGGCATGGGCCTGGAGCGCATCGCGGCCGTGGTCCAGGGCGTGCATTCCAATTTCGACATCGACCTCTTCCAGACCATCATCGCCACGGCCGCGTCCATCGCCGGCGTGGCCTACGGCGCGGACGAGGAGAGCGACACGGCCCTTCGCGTCATTGGCGACCACAGCCGCTCGGTGGCGTTCCTGCTGGCCGACGGCGTCATGCCCTCCAACGAGGGCCGGGGCTACGTGCTGCGCCGCTTGATCCGCCGGGCGCTGCGCTTCGGCAAGCTCATCGGCCTGTCCGATCCGTTCCTCTTCAAGACCGCCGGCACGGTGGTGGACGTCATGGGCGACGCCTATCCGGAGCTCGTGGCCAGCCGTGAGTTCATGGAGCGGGTGGTGCGCGAGGAGGAGGAGCGTTTCGGCGTGACCCTCGACAAGGGCCTGGCCATCCTGGCCGAGGAGCTCGACCGCATGGCCGGGGCCGGGGAGACGACCATCACCGGCCAGTTCGCCTTCAAGCTCTACGACACCTACGGATTTCCGCTGGACATCGTCAACGACGTGGCCGGCAAGCGGGGCATCGTCGCGGACGAGGACGGCTACCGCGTCTGCATGGCCGAGCAGAAGGCCCGGGCCAAGGCGGCCTGGAAGGGCAGCGGCGAGACCGACCCGGCGGTGCTGTTCCTGGAGCTGCTCGAATCGGGCATGAAGTCGCGCTTCGTGGGCTACGAGGACCTGACCGCCAAAAGCCGGGTCAACGCGCTCATCTCGGCCGAGGGCCAGGCCGTGGAGCGTCTGACGGTCGGCGAGACCGGCTACATGGTCAGCGCCGTGACGCCTTTTTACGGCGAGTCCGGCGGCCAGGCCGGCGACGTGGGCACGGTGTCCACCCTGACCGGCGACGCCGTCGTGCTCGGAACCGTGAAAGCCGGGCCGGAGCTGACCGCGCACCACATCAAGGTGGAAACCGGCGAGATCCTGCTCGACCAGGAGGCGGAACTTGCCGTGGACGCGGCCGTGCGCACGGCCACGGCGCGCAACCACACGACGACCCACCTGCTGCACAAGGCGCTGAAAAACGTGCTCGGCGGCCACGTCAACCAGGCCGGCTCGCTGGTTACGCCCGAGCGGCTGCGTTTCGACTTCACCCACGTCTCGGCCATGACGCCCGAGGAGATCGCCAAAGTCGAGGACGAGGTCAACGCGGCCATACTGCTCGACGCGCCGGTGGTCACCGAGGTCATGGGCATAGAAGCGGCCCGGGCCAAGGGCGCGACCGCGCTTTTCGGCGAGAAGTACGGCGACGAGGTACGCGTGGTCGAGGTGCCGGGCGTGTCCATGGAATTTTGCGGCGGCACGCACCTGCGGGCCACGGGCCAGGCCGGCAGCTTCCTGATCCTGTCGGAATCGGGCGTGGCCGCCGGCACGCGGCGCATCGAGGCGGCCACGGGCACAAACGCCCTGGCGCAACTGCGGGCCATGCGCGGCGAGCTCGACGAGGCCCTGCACGCCGTCAAGGCGCGGCCGGGCGAGCTGGTCTCGCGCGTCAAAAAGCTGCAGGACGAGATCAAGGCCCTGGGCAAGGAAAAGGAGCAGTTGGCGGCCAAGCTGGCCTCGGGCCAGGGCCGCGACCTGCTTTCCGGCCTGGAGGAGATCGGCGGGGTGAAGGTGCTGTGCGCCAGGGTGGACGCGGCCAACGTCAAGGCCCTTCGCGAGGCCATGGACGACCTGCGCAGCAAGGTGCCCTCGGGCGTGGTGGCCATCGCCGCCGAGCAGGAGGGCGGCAAGGTCAGCCTGATCGTGGCCGTGAGCAAGGATCTGCACGGCCGTTTCACGGCCCCGGCGCTCATCAAGGATGCGGCGGCGGCGGTCGGCGGCTCGGGCGGCGGCCGCCCGGACATGGCGCAGGCCGGCGGCACGAACCCGGCCGGCATCGACGAGGCCTTCGCCAAGGTGAAGGCGGCCGTGGCCGGCTAGGCAAGGCCGAACAATCGTGCATGTTCAGGGCGGTCCCGGAAGGGGCCGCCCTTTTTCGTGGCCTTCAGGACTTGGCGGCGAAAGCCGCCAGTTCGGCAAGGAAACGGCAGACGGCGGTTCGGCTGGCCGCCTGGAAAGCAGGCGCGCCATAGCCGGTTTTCATGCGGGCGCACAATCGGGCTTCAGACAGGACGGCACCCTTTCGTTGTTATGTAAACGGAAATATTTGGATGCAGAAGCCGGCCGTGAAAAGACCGAGGTGCTTTTGTGCCAGGACTCGTCGAGCGCCGTCTTGGTCTTGTGCTTTGGTCATTGCCGCTAGGAAGCGTTCGTTGCAATGTGTACGGGGTCCGCTTTGCCATTTTTCAAAACCGCGGAGAGGACTCGTAACGTCGCTGCGGTATTTACTTTTCCCATTCGGGGCGATAGGATGGGGGAACGCTCGGAAATCCCCTGTCGTGGCCGGCCGAGTCGGCGCACGGCGTTTAGGAGGCGTCAGGGACCAAAGAAATCGAGGCCGTCGTCGGATCACCCTCTGCACAAGGACGTATCATGCTGCAGGAGACCCCATCGCAAATCGTCGAGTTCATTACATGGAAGACAAGCTATGACTGCGTCGTGGACATCATAAACTGCCAACACAAGGGAATCCTCCGATTCATCAACGCCTGGCACACGGAAATTCTCAACAACAAGATTCCTCGTGTCGACAGCATAGAATACATGAGAAAAAAGTTCTCATTCCTGGAAATTTTCTCCTACGCCCATTTCACCCTGGAAGAAGGCCTGCTGAAGATTCTGGTGGACAAATTCGGCTTCAAGGAATCCGTCTACACCGGGCATTTGACGACGCATGCCAAGTTCGTCAACAATTTCATGAATCCCCTCAAGGCCCAGGTCGAACTGACGGGCAATAAAGACCTCGCCATCGTGGACCATATCGCGGCCGACGCCCTCGGCGACGTCGCCAAGTGGTGGTACAACCATATCCGGGACGTCTCGGAAAATTCACGCTGCAGCTACGACCACTACTACCGGCTGTTCATCGAACGGTTGAACGAAACGGACAAGATCACGATGTTCAACGACGTGATCATGTTCCTGGAAAAGTGCCCGCAACCCTACTCGTGCACCACCTGGTAAGGCGCTCGGCCCGGGCGGCGGCGTCGGAAGGGAAAGGGCTCAGCCCAACTGCCTGCCCCCTGCCGCCTTCCCCTCGGTTTCCAGCTCCTGCGTCAGGGCCGCCAGTTCCTGGGCCTCGCGGGCCAGGTCGCCCACGGCCCGGGAAGCCTCGCCCATGGCCGTGGAAGCGGCCGAGGCGATGGCGTTGACGTCCTCGATGGAGCGGTTGATCTCCTCGCTCGTGGCGGACTGCTCCTCGGCTGCCGTGGCGATGGAGCGCACCTGGTCCGAGGCGCTGTCCACAAGCGCGACGATGGCCGCCAGCGCCTGCCCGGCCGCGTCGGCGAGCGTGCTGGCCTCCTCCACGGAGTCGGCCGCCTGCTCCACATGCTGCACGTTGCGGCCCGTGCCCTGCTGGATGCCGTGTATCGCCTCGCCCACCTCCTTGGTGGCGGTCATGGTCTTTTCCGCGAGCTTTCGCACTTCGTCGGCCACGACGGCGAAGCCGCGCCCGGCCTCGCCGGCCCTGGCCGCCTCGATGGCGGCGTTTAAGGCCAGCAGGTTCGTCTGGTCCGCGATGTCGGAAATGACGTTCATGATCCGGCCGATGTCCCGGGCCTGGGTCCCGAGCCGGCCCATGTCCTCCTTGAGGGCGCGCGCCTGGTCCCGGACGCGGCCGATGCGCTCCACCATGCGGCCGACCACGTCCGCGCCCTCGTTGGCCTTGCCCCGGGCCGCATCGGTGGTGGCGGCGGCGTTGCCGGCATTCTTGGCCACTTCCAGCACCGTGGCGTTCATCTCTTCCATGGCCGTGGCCGTTTCGGCCATGCGCCGGGACTGGTTGTCCGCGCCCCGGCTCGATTCGTCGATCTGGGCCGAAAGTTCGGCCGCGGCGCTCGACACCACGCCCACCACGCCGCCGAGCCGCCCGGCCGCCTGGAGCAGGCCTTCGGCCCGGGCCGCCTGGGCCTGGGCCATGGCCGCCTCGGCCTCCCGGCGCGAGGCGTCGGCGGCCCGGGCCTTGTCCTCGGCCTCCCGGGTCTTGGTCTCGATGGCGGCGATGTTCTCGCGCAGGGTGGCCACCATGGTGTTGAGGGCGGCCTGCATGCGGGCGGCCTCGTCGTTGCCCGAAGCGTCCAGGGCGATGTCCAGGTTGCCGGCGGCGCAGCGCGCCGCCGCCTCGGTGGCCTGGCGGATGGGGCCGGCGACCGAGCGGATGACGAGCAGGCACAGGCCCATGAGCACGACCAGGCCGAGGCCGACGCCGGCCAGGATGCGCAGGAGCAGGGATTCGATGCGCGCCTGGCTCTCGGTCCGGATGGCCGCCTTTTCGCGCTCGATATTGTCGATGTACACGCCCGTGCCGAGCCACATGGACGTGCCCGGGATCATGACGGCGCAGGCCAGCTTGGGCTGGTCGCCCTGGCCGGGCTTGGGAAAGACGTATTCCACGAAGCCGCCGCCGGCCTTGGCCCGGCGGGCCAGTTCGCGCACGTAGGGCACGCCGTTTTTGTCCCTCACCTCGCCGAGATCCTTGCCCTGGCGCTCCTTGGCGATGGGCAGGGCCACATTGACCGTGTCCTCGTAGACGAAATAGTAGCCGGATTTGTCTTCCTCGAAACGGAACTCGTCCACCATCCTGCGGATCATGTCGATGCGCTTGGCCGGGTCATCGATGCCCTTGACGGCCTCGCCGATGGAGGCGGCCAGGGCGCTTGAGGCGACGAGGAGCTTGTCCTTCTGGCCTTGCAGCATGATGTTCTGGGCGATGGCGACGTTGCTGTCCGTCAGGGCTTGCATGCCGAGGTAGAACGTCAGGACCACGCCGCAGATGAAGATGGCGAACAAGGCGAGGAGCAGCACGAAGCGCCAGGTGAGGGAGATCTTGCGTAACCACGAAGCGGAACCGTCGTTGGATCGGGCATGGATGGACATGAACGCCTCCATTTTCCTGTCGGTCGTGGTGTGAGGATATTTTTAAGCCAAGAGTAGCATAATGTAGTTCCTGGTTCAATACCGTTCGGAAACGGCGCGGGCTGTTAAAAAGAGAACAAGAAGCCCGTGGCCGGATGCGGGCGGCGGACGACCCCGGACCGCGTCGGGGAGAAGGGTGCGTCAGTCGGCGGGATGGATTCTGCGCGGCGTACCATCTTCCCGCGCGTCGCGCCGCGCATTGCTTCAGTCGGGAAGGCGTCTGGCCGGATGGCGGAGAAAGGACCGTGCAGCGCGCCTGTCGCCCGGGCCGCAAAACGGAGCGGGGACCGGACGGCCCGTTCCCGGGCCGCCGGTCCCCGCCGGGGATGGTCTCTTGATGCGTTAGATGCTGCCGGTGCGGATGTGCCGGAGGAAGGCGTCGGTCACTTCCGAGGTCTTGGACGTGCCGCCGAGGTCCGGGGTCAGCGTCTTGCCGGCGGCCGTGACCGCCTTGATGGCCGCGAGGATCTTGTCCGCGGCCGCCTTCTGGCCCAAAAACTCCAGCATCATGGCCCCGCTCCAGGACATGGCGATGGGGTTGGCCACACCCTTGCCGTAGAGGTCCGGGGCGGAGCCGTGCACGGGCTCGAACATGGACGGATAGCGGCGCTCGGGGTCGATGTTGCCGCTGGCCGAAAGGCCCAGGCTGCCGGTGATGGCGCCGCCGATGTCCGTGAGGATGTCGCCGAACATGTTGGAGGCCACCACCACGTCCAGGGAATCGGGATGGAGCACGTAGCGGGCCGAAAGCGCGTCGATGAGCATGCGCTCGGTGCGCACGTCGGGGTAGTCCTTGGCCACTTCGTCGAAGACCTGGTCCCAGAAGGTCAGGGTGTGCTTCTGGGCGTTGGACTTGGTGGCCGAGACCAGGTGCTTGCGGGGGCGGGAGCGGGCCAGCTCGAAGGAATAGCGGATGACGCGCTCCACGCCGGTGCGGGTGAACACCGCCGTTTCCAGGGCCAGCTCGCAGGGCTGGCCGGGATGCACCCGTCCGCCGGCCCCGGCGTATTCGCCCTCGGTGTTCTCGCGCACGGTCACGATGTCGATGTCCCCGGCCTTGCGCCCGCCGAGCGGGCTCTTGACGCCGGGCAGCAGCAGGCTCGGCCGCAGGCAGATGTACTGGTCGAAGCCCAGGCGGATCTTGATGAGCAGGCCGTGCAGGGACACGTCGTCGGGCACGAGCTCGGGATAGCCCACCGCGCCGAAGTAGATGGCGTCGAAGGGGCGCAGCAGGTCCAGGCCGTTTTCCGGCATCATTTCCTTGTGTTCGAGATAGTACTCGCATCCCCAGGGGAAGTATTCGTATTCCAGGCGAAAACCGCCGACGGCTTCGGCCGCGGCGTCCAGGACGCGCACGCCCTCGGGCGCGAGTTCCTTGCCGATGCCGTCACCGGGGATGACGGCGATCTTGTACGACTGCATAGACGACGAGCCTCCTTGAGACGGCGCGGGCTCCGTCGGCTCGCGACGGAGCCCGCTGGTTTGCCATGCCCACGCGGGGCACGGGTTGGGCGCAATTGCCTGCCTTGGTTCCTAGAAACCGCGCATCAGCAGGATCGGGAAGTCGATGCCCACCAGGAAGGCGATGAAGATGACGCCGAAGACCGCCCCCAGGGCCCAGAAGGCCTTGGGCGTGATGTAGCCGCTGCCGTAGTAGACCGGGCTCGGCCCCGTGGCGTAGGGCGTGAGGATGCCCATGATGCCGAGGGTGGCGCAAAGGAGCAGGGACACGGTCTTAAGCGGCAGGCCGGGGATGTTCTGGGCCGTGACCAGGAAGACGGGGAGCAGGGCCGTGGTGTGGGCGGTGAGGCTGGCGAACATGTAGTGGACGAAGAAGAAGATGAGCACCAGCCCGACGATGACCGCGTTGATGGAAAATCCGGTCATGGCCGCGGCGGCGATGCCGGCGAACCACTTGAGGAAGCCGACCTTGCCCAGGCCGTCGGCCAGGGCCACCAGCGTGCCGAACCAGCACAGGACGTTCCAGGCGTTCTTGTTGGTGATGATGTCTTCCCAGGTGACCACCTTGGTGATGATCATGAGCGACAGGGCGAGCAGGGCCACGGTGGTGGCGTCGAGGATGCTCGGCGCGAAGATCCACAGCACCAGGGCGAAGACGGCCAGCCCGGCCATGGTGAGTTCCTTGGCCGAAAGCGGCCCCATCTTGGCCAGCTCGTCGCCGGCCCAGCGCGGCGCGTCGTCGCTGCGTTTGATCTCCGGCGGATAGATGACGTAGATGAGCCAGGGCAGGAGCAGGAACAGGGGGACGCAGGCCGGGGCCAGGGCCGTGAACCATTCCATCCAGGCGAAGCTCTGGTTGGTGGTCTTCTGCAGGATGGACAGGGCCAGCAGGTTGGGGGCCAGGGCCGTCAGGAACATGGTGCTGGTGACGCAGGTGGTGGCCAGGGCCACCCACATGAGATAGGCGCCGATCTTGCGCGCTCCGCTTTCCGGGGTGGAGCCGTACAGCGGCGGGATGTTCTTGATGATGGGGAAGATGACGCCGCCGCTGCGGGCGGTGTTGGACGGCGTGAACGGGGCCAGGCCGCAGTCGGCCAGGGCCACGGCGTAGCCCAGGCCCAGGGTGGACCGGCCGAGCTTTTTGATGAGGAACAGGGCGATGCGCTTGCCAAGGCCCGTTTTTTCATAGCCCATGGCGAACATGAAGGCCACGAAGATGAGCCAGACCGTGCCGTTGGAAAAGCCCGACAAGGCCCAGCGCACGGCGTCGGCCGGTTTGGGCGGCGCGGCGCCGCCGCCCGGCACCAGGTTGAGGGCCGCGATGACGCTGATGCCGATCAGGCCCAGGGCGGCGGCCGGGAGGGGTTCGAGGACAAGGGCCACGATGACGGCGGTGAAAAGCGCGAAATAATGCCAGGCATCCGCGGTCAGGCCGGCGGGTATGGGGAGAAGCCAGATGATCGCCCCCACGACGATGGGGAGGAGAGCCTTCCAGGAAGCCTTCATGCCTTGCTCCTTGCTGCTAGGGTTCCGTAGCGCGCGCGTCTTGAACGTGCCATGGCCGCACGGGGGAATTCCCACCCGGGCTGTTCACAATGCTATTTTCAATAATTTCGGAAAGCAATAATAATTTTTTTCCGCCCGGCCTTGCCCGCGCTTCCCGTGCGACCCTTTGCGGACGGAGCATCTTGACAGGAATCCGTTTTGCGTCAGGATGCAAGCCATGACCCGAGGAGGTGGGCCTTGAACCGATGGGGCATGGGCACGATGCTCTACCGTGCGACGATCCTCTACGCGCTTTTGGCGATGCTCTACGACACGATCCTCATCGCCGGCTTCTGCGACCGGCTGGTGCCGGAGCGGCTGGCCCTGGCCGTGGGCGGCACGCTGTTGCTGCTCGGCCTTGTGCTTTACGCCCTTGGCGTCTTCGCCGTGTACAAGGCCGTGGACGCCGACCAGCTGGCCACGCGGGGCGTCTACGCCGTGGTGCGCCATCCCCTCTACGCCGCCTGGGTCTGGTGCATCGTGCCGGGCCTGGCCCTCATGCAGGGCACGCTTTTGACGCTCGGCGCGCCCCTCGTGGCGGCGATATTCTACCGGTTGTGCATCCCCCACGAGGAAGCCCATCTGCGCCGGCGCTTCGGCGAGGCCTACGACCGCTACCGGGAGCGGGTGGGCGGCATCGTGCCGCGTTTTTGCCGGGCCTAGGCCCCGGCGTCTCCTTTTCAGAGGTTCTCCGCATGCGGCAACGTCCCCTCCGGCTGCGCCTGGCCGACGCCCTGGGCGTCACGCGCTCGGTGGCCCCGGGGCACGAGGCCGTGGCCCTGGGCGGCGGCCAGGACTGGCTCGTCCTGGGCCTTGGCCCGGATCCGGCCGGGCTGGCCGCCGCACTCCCGGCCGAGGCCCGGGTCGCCTACCTGGAATGCCCCGCCTTCGTCGCCGGCGCGGGCGAGGCCTGGCGGGCCGCCGTGCCCGCCTCCTGGCGGCGCGTCGAGGCCCTGGGGCCGGTCCTGCCGGGCAACATCCTCATGCACCGCCAGGCGCTCCAGCTTTTCCCGGACTTCTGGGCCCCGGTGCGGGCCGGGCTGCTGCTGCCGTCGCCGGCCGGGCCGGCCGGGCCCGAGGGATCGGACGCGTCCGGGAAGGGGACCGTGCTCCTGGCCAAAACGCCCGGCAGCATGCTCCTCCCCGCCATCGCCCGGGGCTTCGGCGAGGAAGGCTTCGCCGTGGCCGAGGTGGACCGGCAGAGCCTGCTGGAGCATCTGGAGCGGGAGCGGCCGGCGCTTTTTCTGTCCGTCAACTTCGCCGGCCTGGACCGCTTCGGCGAGGTCCAGGCGCTTTGCGCCCGGGCCGGCGTGCCGGTGGCCGCCTGGCTGGCGGACAACCCCTTCCACGTGCTTTCCGGCGTGCGGACCCCGGCCTGGCGCGACGTGCACCTGTTCGTCACCGACGACTGGTTCGTCGAACCCCTGCGCGGCCACGGGGCGCGCCGCGTCCACCACCTGCCCCTGGCGGCCGATCCGGCCTTTTTCGGGGCCGCGCCCGGCCGGCCGGAGTTGGCCGGCCGGCTGCTCTTCGTCGGACGCAGCGCCTTTCCGGACAAGGAGGCGTTTTTTTCCGGGCTTTCCCCCGACGCCGGGCTGTGGCCGGAGGCCACGGCCATGCTCGCGCGCGGCGAACGGCCGGATTACGGCTGGTGGGCGCGCTCTCTGGGGATCGACGTCTTCTGGCCGGGCTTGGCGGCGCGCCGGGTGGGGCGTGGGGCCGAGGAGAGCGGGCTGGCCTGGCGGGAACTGGTGATCCGCGAGGCGGCCCGGACCGGGGCGCTCACGGTGTGCGGGGACGCCGCCTGGAAGAATCTTGACGGCGCGGCCTTCGACTATCTGCCGCCCGTGCCCTACGGCCCGGTCCTGGCCGGCATGTACGCCTCGGCCCGCTACGTGGTGGGGGCGGTGAGCCCGCTTTTGCCCCATGGACTCACCCAGCGCCATTTCGACGTCTGGGCCGCCGGCGGCTGCCTGCTCACCGACGCCGCGCCGGGTTTGGCGCTTTTTCCCGAGGAGCTGACGCGCCCCGCGACCTACGCCCGGGCCCGGGACATCCCGCGCCTGGCCCGGGAGCGCGCGAGCGACCGCGACGGGCTCGCCGCCGCCTGGCGCGAACTCGTGGCCGCGCAACACACCTACCGGCACAGGGCACGGCGCATCCTGGAGCGCGTCGGAGCGGGCGGAGCTTGAGATCAGGCCTCGTCGGGCAAAAAGACGCGGGTGATCTCTTCGATGTGGGTCAGGGAGGCGGCGGCCACGTCGGCCAGGCGCTCGGGCGAAAGCCCCACCGCGCCCCAGGCCGCGGGAGACAGCGGCGGGGCGTAGACCTCGCCGCTCGAGCCGATGCCGAGCGCCCCGGTCATGGCGTCGGCCACGTGCACCGTGGCCGGCGTGGGCATGGACATGTGGGCCAGGCCGCCGTGATGGTGGCGCACCGCCTTTTCCAGGCTTTCCGGGAACCGCCACTTGCGCAGCAGCATGCCGGCCAGGGTGGCGTGGTCGAAGCCCAGGCAGGCGCGTTCGGCCTCGCGCAACAGGATGCCCTCGCACCGGGCCCTGGCCAGGACGTGGGCGGCGTGGCGCGGCAGGTTGCGGTAGAGCACGAGCCGGCCCATGTCGTGGAGCAGTCCGGCCACGAAAAGGCGCTCCACCTCGCCGCCCTCGGGGTCGGCCAGGGTCGAGGCGATGACCCCGCAGGCGATGCTGTGCTTCCAGAACGACCGCATGTCCACCAGGCCGCCGGGCAGGTCCTTGAACAGCGCGATGACCGAGATGCCAAGGGCCAGGGTGGTGAGCTGGCGGCTGCCGATGAGGGTCACGGCCCGGGACAGGGTGTCCACCTTGACGGGGAAGCCGTAGAAGGCGCTGTTGACGAGCTTTAAGAGCTTGGTGGAAAGGCTCGTGTCCTTGCCGATGGCGTCGGCGGCTTCCCTGGCCGTGCTGTGGGCGTCGTTTAAGACCTCGTTTATGCGCACGAACACGTCGGGCAGCGAGGTCAACTTGGGGTCGGACTCGATGATGGACATGGGGCCGGGCACGGGCGCTTCCGGCAGGGGCGGCAGGTCCGAGGCGGGCACGGGCCCGGGCAGGGCCAGGGCGGACGGGCCGCGTTCGACCAGAAGCGCGGCGGCCCGGGGCAGGGCCAGGGCGAACAGGGCGGCCGTGGGCTCGAAGGAAAGGTCGGCGTGGACGAAGCGCGCCGCGAGCAGTTCCCGGGCGGTCTCCATGTCTCCGGCATCGGGCTCGGCGGGCGGGGCGGCGGCGCTCGGCGCAGCGGCCGCGGGCGGGCCTTCGTGGTCTTCCACCATGGCCGCCTCGACGCTCCAGACCGGGAACAATTCCAGGTGCCGCTCGGTCAGGACCGCTCCGGCGGGCAAGACCAGAGCTCCGTCCCGGCGGCACAAGGGCTCCGCCAGGATCATCCCTGCTCGCAACAACGCAAGGGGCACTCGCTGCATCATGTCTTGTTCCTGGGGGGCACGACGGGAAACACTCTTTCTTAAAATAAACCTTACTCGAATCTGTCAAGAAAATCGAGGGAAATCCATCCCGGCTGGATCGCCTCCGCCGTTTCCGAAAGTTTTTGCAATTTTCATGCAGATCCTTCGGAATCTTTCCCGCCGCCGCCTCTGTACTTTTTCCGCCGCCTGGCTAGGATGCCCGTCGGGAGAACGTTCATGCCGCCGAGCAAGCTTGCCGTCGTCGTCAGTCTCGACGTGGAGGAAGAGGGCCTTTTTTCCGGGGCCTACCCCAGGTCGGGCGCGGGCTTGGCCAACATTGCCCACCTTTCCCGTCTGGAATTTCTGCCCCGGGAGTTCGGGCTGCCGCTCACCTATCTGTGCGACTACCCGGTGCTGACCCACGGCCCGAGCCGCGACGTGCTGGCGGACCTGCTCGGCCGGGTCGGCGGGGAGCTCGGCGCGCACCTGCATCCCTGGAACACGCCGCCCTTTCCGGACATGCCCTGGCCCGAGCCCGTGTCCACGGCCGTCATGCCCGTGGACGTCTTCCGGGCCAAGCTCGAATCGCTCCAGGAAGCCGTGGAGGCCTTCGCCGGCCGCCGCGCCGCCTCCTTCCGCATGGGCCGGTGGAACCTCTTTCGCCGGGCCATGGCCATGCTGCCGGAAGCCGGGTTCACAGTCGATTCCAGCGTGGCCCCGTTGCGCCACGTTCCCGGCGGGCCGGACCATTTCCTGGCCCCGGCCGATCCCTACTGGCTGCGTCCGGCCGGGCCGGGCGGCTCGCGCCTGCTGGAGGCCCCGACCACCCAGCTTCCCTTGGCGCCCAAAAGCCCCAGACTCCTGCACGCCCTGGCCGGGCGGCTGCCGGGCCGGGCCAGGGACGCCGTGCTGGGGCTTTTCATGAAAACCATGACGCTCGGCGTCAATCCGGTCTGGATGCCCGAGCCCACCATGCGCCTGGCCGTGCGCAGCCACGTCCGGCGCGGCGGCCGGGCCGTGACCATGTTCTGGCATTCCTCGGAACTTTTGCCCGGGGCCAGCCCGCATTTTCCGGACAAGGCGGCGGTGGACGGATTTCTGGGCAAGGTCCGCCGCTTCGCCGTCTGGCTGCGGCGGACCTTCGACGTCAGGGGAGCGACGCTCGGCGAACTGGCCGGGCCGGACTTCAGCTGGCCGGATCGCAGTTCGGGGACTCGTCCGCGTAATACGGGGGATTGGGGCTAGACAGGCCCCGGCCGTTCCTGTCGAAGATGGGGTATTGCTTGCGGCCCCACTTCTGCAGGCGGAACTGCACCGAGGTCTCAAGCACGCCGATGCCGTATGTGCAGCTGCGGCGGAAGTTGATGGACGAGGCTTCCTCGAAGTACTTCGTCGGGCACGACACCTCGCCGATGCGGTAGCCGAAGTAGATCGTCTGGGCCAGCATCTGGTTGTCGAAGACGAAGTCGTCGGAATTTTCCCACAGCGGCAGGGTCTCCAGCACTTCCCGGGAGAAGGCCCGGTAGCCGGTGTGGTATTCCGAGAGCTTGGCCGAGAGCAGCAGATTCTGGCTGAGCGTCAGGAAGCGGTTGGACACGTACTTGTACAGGGGCATGCCGCCGCGAAGGGCGGTGCCGCCCAGGATGCGCGAGGCGATGACCGCGTCGTACTCGCCGCAGGTCACCAGGTTGGCCATGGCCGGGATGATCTTCGGCGTGTACTGGTAGTCCGGGTGGACCATGATGACCACGTCCGCGCCGGTCTTGAGGGCCTCGGCGTAGCAGGTCTTCTGGTTGCGGCCGTAGCCCCAGTTCTGGTGATGGCGGAAGCAGCGCAGGCCGAGCTTCTGCGCCTGCTCGATGGTGTTGTCCCGGCTGCAGTCGTCGACGAGGATGACTTCGTCCACGATGTCCTTGGGCACTTCGGCGTAGGTCCGTTCGAGGGTGGAGGCCGCGTTGTAGGCGGGCATGACCACCACCACTTTCTTTCCGTGCATCATGGGGTGTTTGCTCCAGGGGGGTCGCCGGATCGCGTCCGAAACGGCGGAGTGCGCCGCGCATCGGTACCCGCGCGGCCAAACGAGGCACTAATCCCGAAATCGGGGTCTCTGTCAACCGTTGCCTTGGCCGTACCCCGCCGGCCGCTACAGGCGCTCCCGCAGCGACAGCCCGAGCGCCGGCGGGGCGAGGGTCGGCCGGACGAGCACATCGCCGTCAGGGCTTGCGGCCGCGACCGGCCCCGGCGGCAGGGGCAGGCCGGCGAAGCCCGTGCCGGCCAGGGTCACGTCCAGGGACAGGGGCGTTCCCGGGGCGCTCCACAGGCGAGCGCCGGCCCCGGACAGGGCGAAGCGCAGGTAAAGCCTGTCCGCGGGCTGCGGCAGGCGCACCTCCCGGGCCATGCGCATCTCGCCGCCGTACCAGAAGAAATCCCCTTCGCTCTTGAGCTCTCCCAACGGTTCGTACCGGGACCCGTCCGTGGAATAGGCCACGGTCACCCGGTTGTGGCCGGTCCCGTCGGTGAGCGCCTGCGGATACCAGGCCAGGCGGAAGGCCTCGATGGGCGCGGCCGTCCCGGCCTCCCCCGGCGGCGGCGTGACGGCGTAGGTGAAAAAGCAGGGGGCGTCGCCGGAGCAGGTGAGCGCCGGCTCGCCGGGCACGGCGGCCAGGGCGTCGGCGAGGAAGGTTTCGTCCAGGATGCGTGGAAGCGGGCGGTCGAAGGTCGGGGAAAAATGGAGCAGGCCGCGTCCGTCCGCGCCGAGCAGCAGCCGGGAGCCCGCCGGCCCGGCCACGGGCAGGCGGACCCGGGCCTGGCCGATGCGAAGCGTCTGCCCGGCCACGTTTCCGGCCGCGATCAGCCCCCCGGCCGTGACCTCCCGGTCGAAGCCGGGGAGCAGTTCGCGCGGCGCGGCGGCAAGGCTGGACAGGGGACGGCGCAGGCCCGGGTCGAAGTAGCGCGCCCGGACCGCGCCCGCTTCGTCGGCCACGGTCGCTGCCGGGGCGTCGTCCGGGTAGGCGCGATGGTAGGCGGCCAGGTCCTCGGGGCCGCCCAGGCCAAGGGCCGGGTCGGGCGCGTCGGCGAAGCCGAAAAGAACCGTGCCGCCAAGAGTCCCCCGGGCATCGCCGAGACCCGGCAGCACGGTCGTGTTGGCGGCCACCGCCGCCGCCCGGCGCTGCCAGGGCGCGGGCGCGCCGGGAGGCAGACGCAGGTCGGGCGGCGGCGTCACCCGCAGGCCGGCCACTTCCAGGAAGCCGTCCACATGGCCCGGATCGAGGTCCACAGCCAGAAACGTCAGCCCCGTGGCCGGATCGGGCGGCGGCAGGGAGACGTCGAGGTCCAGGCGGTCGCGGCCCGGGGCGAAATCCTTGGCCGCGGCCCGGGCCGCGGGCGCAAGCCGCTCGGGGTCGGTCCCGGTCAGGACCGTGGCCGCGGCCTCGGGCGGGCCGGCCTTGCCCGGGCGAAGGGCCAGGGTCACCCGGGCCGGGGCCGGCCCGGCGGCGCTTCCCGGCGGCAGGGCGAAGGCGAAGACCGCCCGCCCGGGCAGGCGGCAGTCGTACAGGGCCAGGGTGGCGTAGCCCAGGTCCGGGGCCATGTTTCGGGCGGCGAACACGTCGGCGAAAAAGTCCAGGCTGGAAAAATCCGTGGCGTAGGGGACGTCCAGAGGCAGGGGGGCGCGGTTGACGGCCCCGCCCCGGGAGACGTCGGCCCAGAAGGTCTCCTCGACCGGCGTCAAGCCCGGCAGGGGACGACGCTCGACGAGGTCGTGGGGCGTGAGCAGGAGGAAGCGGCGGTAGGCCCGGTCGGTGAGGCTCGCGGCCGTGCGGAACGTGCCGCCCAGGTACCAGTCGGCGATGATCTTGAGGTGGCGGTTGCGGTAGAAAAAGAGCCAGTCCGCGTCGTCGTGGGAAATCGCCAGGTCGGCCAGCACGCTTTTGATGCTCGGGCTGTCGCGCTTGACGTACACGGGCAGGGCCGCGGCCATGGGCCAGCCGCAGCCAAGCGCCAGCCCGGCGGCAAGGGCCGGGGCCAGGACCCCGGGCGGGTTGCGCAGGAACCGTCCGGGCAGCGCGGCGATGGCCTCGGTCCCGCCGGCGGCGAGGTAGGCGTAGAGAAAGAACAGGTTGACCAGGTAGCGGATGGAAACGTCGATCTGCGTGGGCAGGGCGGCGGCCATGGCCAGGGCGCAACCGGCCCAGACCGCCAGGGCAGCCAGGGACCGCCACCGTCCGAGGAGCAGGTGGCGCGCCAGCCCGAGCGCCGCCAGCCCGCCGAGGATTGCCGGCCAGGGGCGGCCCGACTGGTCGTGCATGGCGGTGAAGGCCCGCAGCACGGTGTCGAAGCCGGCCGAGGCGAAGCGGTCGCCGGTGGGGCCGTCGCTGTGGATGGTGCGCATCTGGAAGAGGTGGCCGGGAATCCAGGGCAGGTAGGCCAGGACGACCAGGCCGGCGGCCAGGGCGGCGTCGCGGCAAAGTCGCCGGGCGGCCGGCCTGTCGACGCGCCAAAGCAGGGCCGCCCGGCCGCAGACGATGAGCCCCTCGGCCGCGCAGGTGGCCGAGGCCAGGTAGGAGGCGTAGAACATGGCCGCATTGGCCAGGACGAAGCCGGCCCAGTCACGGCGGCGGCCCGAATCCATGGCCCGCAGCAGGAAATAAAACCCCGTCAGGGCGCACAGCAGATACAGGGCATAGGGCCGGGCCTCGCGGGAATAGTGGATGGGGAAAAGCGACACGGCGCAGATCACGGCCGCGGCCAGCCCGGTTTCCCGGGAGAAAAGCCGTCGTCCGAGCAGCCAGACCACGGGAATGGTGAGCGTGCCGGCCACGACGCTCGGCATTTTGACCGTGGCGTCGGTGGCCGGAAAGACCTGCAAGGCGGCGTGGACGAGCAGATGGTAAAGCGGCGGCGAGGAGTCGAGGCTCACGTCGCTCGGCCCCTGGAAAGCCAGGGAAGGCAGCATGTCGGCAAGCGGCCAGGCGGCCCGGCCGAGCGTCACGAATTCGTCCCACCACAGCCCCACCACGTCCAGGGCGAAAAGGCGCAGCCACAGGCCAAGAAGCGCCGCCGCGCAAACGATCGCCCATTCCCAGGCGGCCGGCGCGGGCGTGCGTGCGTCCCTGCCCACGGTCATCGGCCCGCGTCCCCGGACAGGTTGGCTTCGATGGCGGCGCGCTCGGCCGGGGCGAGCCTGGCCGCGGCTTCCTCGGCGGCCCGGGCCGCCAGGGCCTGTTCCTCCGGCGTCAGCCCCGGCTGGCGCAGGGCCCGGCCGAGCCGCCAGCGGGCCCAGTAGGGATCGGCCGGGACGCCCTGGCCGCGCAGAAGGGCCAGGCCCATGGCCAGGTCGCCCTGGGGCGAGCCGGCGGCGGCGGCCTTGGCGAACCAGTGGAAAGCCAGGGTGGGGTCGGGCCGGCTCGAGCGTTCCGACCGGCCGGACAGGGCCAATTGGCCCCGGGCGGCGGCCGCGCCGGCGTCGCCGGCGGCATGGGCCGCCTCCAGGCAGGCGGCGGCGTCGCGGGCCTTGGCCGGGTCCGTCGTCGCCGGGTCGAGCAGGCCGATGGCCGTTCCGATCATGTCCTTGGCTCCGGCCCCGGGCGGCAGCCCCGGACAGGCGGCGGCCAGGGCCACGGCGGGCGCGAGCAGCCAGACGAGGGCGGCGACGAGGCGGCGCGCAAACGCGGGCATGGGCTAACGGGCGCGGCCGCCGTTTTTTGCGGCGGCGGCGTTGTTGAGCATGCGCACGAAGATCTCCCCGGAACTGGAAGCGAAGACGATCTTGCGGCCGCGCTCGCCGCCCACGTTGGAGGCGGTCACCCGCAGCCCCAGCTCGGCCAGGGTGGCGAAGGCGACTTCCACGTTGCGCCGGCCCACGGACATGTCCTCGGCGAAAAGCGCGCTGGCCCCGCCGAAGACCTTGCACTCGATCTCGCCGAGCTTGGCCCCCCGCGCCTCCAGGCGGCGCACCACCGTGGCGATGGCCGTGTCCACGAACTTGTAGGGCGTCTGGTCCGGATGGTGCAGCCGGTACTCGGCGGCCTTGGGCAAAAGGGCGTGAAAGATGCCGGCCAGGCCGCGCCTGGGCGCGAAGAACGTCACGGCCACGCACGAGCCGAGCACGGTGTGGGCCATGGTCGGCCGTTCGTAGACGCCGCCTTGGGCCACGTTGAGGAAGGCCAAGGCATGGTCGGGAAAACGTTCTAGAAGGCCTTGCATGGAAATGTTGCGTCTTCGGCGTCGTCGCCGAGGGGGTTGTCGTGAAGGCCCAGGCTGGCCAGGGCCTCCAGGAGCGTTTGCGGCGTGAAGGGCTTGGTGACGTAGGCCTGGGCCCCGGATTCGAACTGGGCCCGCATCATGTTGGCCGGGTCGTCGAGGCTCGAGAGCATGACGGCCGGGGTGCGGCGTTCGCCGGCCAGGCCCCGGCCGGCCTCGATGCGCCGGATGCCGGACAGGGCGTCGTGGCCGGAGAGCACGGGCATGAGGATGTCCATGACGATGAGGTCGAAGGGCTCGCCCCGGCCCAGGGCCTCCTCGAAGCGCCGTATCGCCTCGCGGCCGTCGGCGGCCTCTTCGGGCGTGAAAAGTCCTTCCAGAGCCTGGATGATGAGGAAGCGCTGGTAGCGGCTGTCGTCGACGATGAGGGCGCGCGGCATGGTTCGGCTCTCCGTCATGTTTGGGGTTGGGCGCCGGCGGCCTGGCGCGCGGCGCGCAGCAGTTCCGGGACATCCACGACCAGGGCCATGTCGCCGGCCTCGGTGACCGTGCCGCCGAGCACGCCCGGCACCTTGCCCAGCGCCCGGCCCAGGTGCTTGAGCACGGCCTGCTTGCGGCCGAGCACGTTGTCCACCACCAGGCCGGCCCGGCCCTCCTCGCGGCGCACGGCGACCACGTGGGAGCCCGGCGGGGCCGGACCGTCCAGGCCGAAGAAATGGCGCAGGCAGACCAGCGGCGTGGCCTGGCCGCGCAGGTCCATGACGCCGCGTCCCTGGCGCAGGGGCGTTCCCGGCGGCAGTTCCAGGCATTCCTCCACGTAGTCGAGGTGGAGGTAGTAGGTCTCCTCGCCGAGGCTCACTTCCAGGCAGTCGATGATGGCCAGGGACACGGGCAGGCGGATGGTGAAGACGGAGCCTTCGCCCGGGGAGGAGGCCACGTCGATGTGGCCGCGCAGGGCGGCGATGCCTTCGCGCACGGCGTCCATGCCCACGCCCCGGCCCGAGACCGCGCCCACGGCGTCGGCCGTGGAGAGGCCCGGCAGGAAGATGAGTTCCAGGGCGGCGTCGGCGTCGTAGGGCCGGGCCGGGTCGAGGCGGCCGGCCTCCACGGCCCGCTGCCAGAGCTTGCGGCCGTCGATGCCCGCGCCGTCGTCCCGGATGGCGATGACCACGTCGTTGCCTTCCTGGCGGGCCGAGAGGGCGATGTTGCCTTGGCGCGGCTTGCCGAGGGCTTCCCGCACGTCCGGGGCCTCGATGCCGTGGTCCACGGCGTTTCGAAGAAGATGGATGCAGGGCGTGTTGAGCTGCTCGATGACGGCCTTGTCGAGTTCGGTGTTCTCGCCCTCCATGACGAGCGCCACGTCCTTGCCGAGCGCCGCGCAAGCGTCGCGCACCAGCCGGCGGTACTTGGGAAAGCTGACCTTGATGGGCAAAAGGCGCAGCCCCAGGACCTGGTCGCGCAAAAGCGCCGCCAGGCGCTCGACCTCCTCGGCCACGTCGCGCAGTTCCGGGTCGGCCCGGCGCAGGGACAGGGAGCCCAGACGCGACTGGGCGATGCCGAGCTCGCCCACGCGGTCGACGAGGATGTCGAGTTCCCGGGCCGGGATGGAAAGTTTGCGGATGCGCTCGTCCACGGCCGTGTCGCCCCCTGCGGCCTCGCCCGAAGCGGGTTCGGCGGCGGGGCCGGGATCGGCGATCGGCCCGGCGACGGTGGGAGCCGGCGGCGTCGCCTGGAGCAGGGCGGCCATGCGGGCCGTTTCCCGGACGATGTCGCCGTGCTTGGCCTTTTCGGCGTCCTCGACCATGGCCCGGATGACGTCGAAGACGGCGAGCAGTTCGCCGACCAGGCCGCGTTCGATGGGCAGGCGGCCCTGGCGCACGGCGTCCAGCACGGATTCCACGGCATGGCACAACGCGGCCAGGGGGGCGGCTCCCACCGCTCCGGCGTCGCCCTTGATGGTATGGGCGGCACGGAACACGGCCGCCACCTTGGCCTCGAGCGCGCCCTGCCCGGCGGATTCCAGGTCGAGGATGGCCGCTTCGATGCCGCGCAGCTGTTCCAGGCAGCTTTCGGCGAACAGTTCGAATATTTTGTCGTCTTCGGCCATAGGGGGCTCGATCCGGAGCGTTGCACGAGAGTACGGTCCAACCGCCCCGGAAGCAAGGGCCTGGAACTTCGCGGCCTACATGTAGCCGAGGTCCGACAGCTCGTCGGCGATGCGCGCCGCCGCCTCGCCGTCCGTGCCGGCGGCCGCGGTCGTGGCCGCGGCCGCGGCCGCCGTGACCAGGGGCCTGGCGGCCAGGGTTTCGGGCGTGAAGGCCGCGGCCAGCACTCGGCCGTCCATGTTGTCCGGCACGGCCTCGTCCAGGGCGTAGAGCAGCGTCGGCGCGACGTCGGGCATGGCCGCGTCGGGCAGCGCGACCCCGGCGGCCACGCCCGGGCCGGCCAGAGCGAACACGCCGTGCTGCTCGTGGCGGCCGCTCCACTTGTGGGGCGCGAAGAGCCCGGTCGGCGCGCCCTGGCCGTAGAGGGCGATCTCGTGGGGCACGAGCACCTGGTAGCCCGGGCCGCACAACGTCACCACGTCCGGCGCGTGGTCCACGGCCTCCCCGGCGTAGAGCTCCTCCCGGGCGTGCACGGCCAGGAAGGGATGCTCCCCGGTCTCGGGATCGACGATGGCGGTCAGGCCTTCCTTGAGCCGTCGCGTCAGGGCTTCCCGGTCGTCCTGCCCCACCAGGCGGGGATTGAAGAAGATGCCGCCGGCGATGCCCTCGGACACGCAGGCCGAGCGCTCCCAGTCCACGATGGCGGAAAAGAGGTTGTTGATGCGGGCGTGGGTTCTGGAACGGGCCTTGCGGCGCGCGGCCAGCACCGAGGCCGGCAGCACGGCCTTGGCCAGGGCGGCCGCCGCCCGGCGCAGGGGCGAGGGCCGGCGGCCGGCCAGGGAGGCCAGGTCGCCGGAAAGCACGAGCAGGCCCTGGTCCATGAGCCAGCGGTTGAGGAAGATGGCCCGGCGCAGGGGGCCGGCCCCGTGGTCCGAGACCAGGGCCACGGCCGTCTCCGGCGGACAGGCGGCCACGATGCGGCCCAGGGCGGCGTCCAGGCGTTCGTAGACCGCCTCGATGGCCCGGCCCAGACGGGCGTGCAGGGGATGGGCCGGGTCGCGGTAGGCCCAGAAGAAGTGCTGCACCCGGTCGGATTCCATGAAGACCGAGCAGAAATAATCCAGGGGGCGGCGCGCCATGAGCCACAGGGTCAACTCGCAGCGGGCGTCCACGCCGGCCAGGAGGTTGTCGAGGTAGCGGGCCGGGTCCGGGTCCATGGCCGGCGAGTCGCGGCAAAGGCCCGGCCCGAAGCGGGCCTCGATCTCGGCGCGAAGCGCGCTCGGGTGCACGAAGTCCTCGGCGTCGGAAGGGGTGAACATGCCCGGCACGACGAAGCCGTCGATGGGGTCCGGCGGCCAGGTCACGGGCACGTTGACCGCCCCGGCCGGCCGGCTGCGTTGGGACAGCACCGACCATATCGGCGCGGCCCGGCGCATGGCCGCCGAGACGAAGCGCACCTCGTGGGTCTGCGCATCGAGGGTCAGGGCGTCGAAGACGCCGTGGCGGCCCGGCGAGGTTCCGGTGGCGAAGCTGGTCCAGGCCACGGGCGTCACCGGCGGCACGGTGGAGCACAAGGGGCCGTGCGCGCCCTTTTCAAGGAGCGCGGCCAGATGGGGCATGCGCCCGGCGGCGACAAGGGGCTTTATGACGTCGAAGGTGGCGCCGTCCCAGCCGACGACCACCACGCGGGCGGCTTTCATGGACGTTCTCCGGGACGGCCCGCGCCTTGCGGCCGGGGTTTGGCGACGGAGCGCAGTTCGGCCAGGTCGTGGGGGCCGAAGCCCTTGAGGCCCACGAGCACGGCCAGGTAGACCAGCGTGCCCGCGGCCGCGCCGAGAAAGGGCGCGTGGCGCAGCAGCATGCAGGCTCCCAGGCACGCCCCGCCGGCGCAAAGGACCCGCACAAGCGGCCCCAGGGCATGGGGCCGGTAGCCGTGGCGGGCGGCGAAGCGGGTGGAAAAGACCAGCAGCCAGAGGTAGGAGCAAAGCGCCACCACGGCCGAGCCCACCGCCCCGTGGCGCGGCACGACGTAGACGTTGCCGGCCACGTTGAGGGCCAGGGCGGCGGCGGCGTAGTACAGGGCGTAACGCTGGCGGCCGATGGCCACGAGCACGTTGTTGACCAGCATGTCGAGCGCCAGGGGGGCCAGGGCCAGAGCGAGCAGGCGCAGGACCATGGCCGCGCCCTGGAACTTCTGGCCGAAAAGAAGCACGCAGGCCGGCTCGGCGTAATAGGCCAGAAGGATCGAGGGCAGGACCATGACGTGCAGGGTGTGGCGGAAGATCAGGCGGAAAAGACGTCTGGCCCCCAGGGGATCGACCGGAGCCAGGCGGGAGAGCGCCGGGAACACGGCCAGCATCAGGGCCTGCGGCAGGATCTCGAGCTTGAGGATGAATTCGTGGGGGGCCTGGAAGTCGGCCACGGTCGCGGCGTCGGCCAGGAAGGACAGCACCAGGGTGTTGGCCCGAAAGAGGTTCTGGTGGAAAAAGACGCCGAGTCCCACCACCGAGGCCGCGCCGAGCATCCGCCAGAGCTCGGCCCGGGAAAAGCGAAAGGACGGCCGGGTCAGGTCGCGCCAGACCACGCGCCAGGCGAGCGCCATGTGCAGGCCGGCGGCCAGGGCCAAACCGGCCAGCACGCCCGTGTAGCCGAGCCCCTGCCACAGCGCCGCGCCGACCAGGGCCACCGAGGCCAGCCCCGACACGATGGCCAGGGGCGGCTCGTAGCCCATGCGTTCGTGGGCCTGGAACACGGCGCAGGCGAGTTGGCCCAGGGACCGGCAGGCCTCCAGGCAAAAGGCCAATGCGAGCCCCAGCCGGGCCTCGGGCCCGTAGCCGGCGAAAGCGGCGGCCACGACCAGGGCCAGGCCGCACAGGGCGACGAGGCCAAGGCGCAAAAGCAGGGCCTGGCCGACGACGGTCGGGGCCGCGCCGGGACTGGTCGCCATTTCCCGGATCATGATCTGCTGGATGCCGCAGTAGGTCATGGCCGCCGCCGCCCCGGCCATGGCCGAGACCGAGGCGTAGGCGCCGTAGGCGTCCAGGGACAGCCAGCGGGCGGCGGCCAGCAGCACGAAGAAGCCGCTGGCGATCTGGATGACGCGCGACAGGATCAGGGCCAGGAAGTTGCCGGCCAGGGAGCGGGGAGGCGGCGTCACGGGGAGGAGGTCTCCGATTGGGGCGTCGCGGGGCTACTTTGAAGCGTCGAGGTCCACCGTGACGTCGCAGCGCATGCCTTCCTTGATGCGCAGGTCGGGGTTGGGCAGGGTCATTTCCAGTTCGTAGAAGGACGGCTGCTGCAGCATGGCCGGCTGGGCCACGAAGTCGATCTTGGAGATGGCGGTCTGGAAGGTCTGTCCGGGCAGGCCGTGGAAGACCAGGCTGGCCTTGTCGCCGACCTTGAGCTTCTGGGCGGCGATCTCGTGGACCGAGGCCCGGATGATGATGGGGTCCAGGCGGCCGATGGAGATCAGCGAGGCCTGCTTGCTGAAGGCCATGCCCGGGATGAGGCTGGAGTTGGTCCACAGCACGTAGCCGCTGGCCGGGGCGCGGATGTAGCCCACGCGCGGCAGCTTGTGGATGTCCTGGTCCTTGCCGTACTTGGACTTGGCGATGATGACCGCGTTGTCGTAACGCTGCTCGGCCAGGTCGCGCTTTTCCCGGAGGGCGTCGCGCTGGAGCATGAGCGCCTCGATCTCCTGCTGGTTGTAGCGCACGGTATTGGGGGCCACGGTGTTCCCGGCGGCCTGGTTCTCCAGGTCGGCCTGTTGCTGGCGCACCAGGCTCAACTGGTTTTCCACATAGGCCAAGGCATGGTCCGCGTCGTTGAGTTCGGCGCGGGAGAGGGCCTGCTTCTCGGCCATGAGGTTTTCGAGGGGCATTTCGTAGGTGATGAGGATTTGGTCCTCGGCCACGGGGTCGCCCACCTTGAGCGGAGCGGAAAGGATGAGCAGCCGGTCCATGGTGGAGCCGAGCTCCGTGGCGGACTTCTGCTCGTCGTTTTGCTCCTTGGGCAGTTCGTAGACGTTGGCGGTGATGCCGCTGCCCTGGGCCTTGCCCTTGTCGGGCTTGGAGATGAAGGGCCAGGTGATCTCGTACTTGACGGGGCAATAGCTTTTGCCGAGGAAGGTCAGGGCTTCGGCCGCGGCCGGGCCGGCCGGCCAGAGGGCCAGGCACAGGGCCAGGGCGGCGAAGAGGCCGACGGGAAAACGCTTGGATGTCATAAGTCGCCTGAATGCCATTGGAGTTGATTGCCGACGCGACGCCTTTCGCGACCGCCGGAGCTTGGCGCATTGGCTCTTACACCATAACCAGGTGGACCACAACGCGCCGCCCCGCCTTGCGGTCGCCCGGGAAATCCCGTACCAGGGAGCAGTCACGAAACCTCCAGGAATTCCCATGCCGGCAGCCCGTTTGTACGCCACGTTTCGCGGTTCGGACCGCGGCCTTGCGCCCGGGGGGCGCCCTCGTAACCCGCACCTGTGCGCAACGACGGCAACATGTTGAAACTGTCGCGGCATTCCGGAAAAGGCGCGGGCATGTCCCCAGGGGCCGCTCTCCTGGCGGCCTGCGCCCTGGCCTTGCTCGCTGTCTCCGCCTGCGTCAAGCCCTCCCCGCCGCCGCCGGCCGCCACGTCCCGGAATTCCCCTGACGGGGCCGCCGTCCGCCGGGCCACGCTCGGCTACGGCGACGAGGTGACCGTGGCCGTGTGGCGCAACGACGATCTCAAGACCTCGGCCCGGGTGGACGAGAACGGCGAGATAGCCCTACCGCTGGTCGGCGAGGTCAAGGCGGGCGGGCGCACCGTGGCCGAGCTGCGCAAGGAACTGGCCCGGGTCTACGGCAAGTACGTCGTCGATCCGCAAGTGACGGTTTCCGTGTCCACCCTGCGCAGCCAGACGGCCATCGTCCTCGGCGAGGTCAAGACCCAGGGCGTGGTGTCCGTGGACCACGACATGAACCTGTTCGAGGCCATCGCCAGAAGCGGCGGCTTCACCGACAACGCCGGGAAGTCCATGGTGGTGCTGCTGCGCCCCGAGGGCGACCGCCCCCGGGCCTACATCCTCGACATGCGCCTGGGCACGTCGGTGGGCCAGGGCGTGGTCGGGTTCAACCGCTACCTCGAGGGCGGCGACATCCTCTTCGTGCCCAAAAGCACCTGGGCCACGGTGGAAGAGTTCATGGGCCACATGACCAGCGCGCTCAACGCCGTCATCAACGCCGAGCGCTTCGTCATCTTCATGCCCCAGCTGCGCGACGCCGTGAACGACCTGTTCAAGGGGCCGGTCACGACGACCACCATCATCAACAACCAGTCCCAGCCCGTGGCCGGCGAGGTGTTAAGCAACAGCCAGGGCGGCGTCTTCGCGGTGCAATAGTGGAACTTCGCCAGCTTCTCGCCATCCTGTGGCGTCGCCGGGCGCTCATGGGCTGGACGTTTCTGGTCGTTTTCGGCGGGCTGCTGGCGCTCACGCTTCTTTGCGAAACCCAGTACGTCTCCTCGGCCAAGGTCTACCTGTACCATTCCTCCACCAAGGCCACGCTGCTCGGCCGCGCCTCCCTGGACTCGGCCATGGTCAGCTCGGCCTCGCTCACCGACACCGAGCGGGCCACCTACGAGGACCTGGCCATCACCGTGCCGGTGGTGCGGCCGGTCCTCGTTGAACTCGACCTCATGCGCAAGCGCAAGTCGCTGCAAACCCTCGAGTTCATCCCCCTGGTGCGGCTGGTCGTGGACCATTTCTGGCCCCGCCTGGGCCTGCGGCCCATGACCTACGAGGAGCTGACCAACAAGTCCCTGGTCCACGTCATTTTTCCCAGGCCCTATCTCAAGGCGGCCATGATGGAGGATTCCGACATCCTGGAATTCTCCACCTCGGCCTCCTCCATGCGGCTGGCCATGGACCTGGCCAACGCCGCGGCCCGGTCCTTCGTGGCCCGGGAAACGGCCATGCGCCAGGACGAGTGCCGGGCCGTGGCCGAGTCCACCGCCCGGGAGCTGCCCAAGGCCCGGGCCGCCTACGAGCAGGCCCTGGCCGAACAGAAGGAAGTCCGGCGCACCGAAAAAATCGTGGACCTGACCAGCGAAGGCCAGCAGCTCGTCTCCCGCTACTACACGCTCTCCGCCGACCGCGACGCCAACCGGCTGAGCCTCATCCGGGCCCAGGGCATGCTGGCCAACGTCAAGGCCCAGCTGGCCAAGCGGCCGGAATTTCGCAAGACGTCCGAGTCCACCCAGCGTTCGTCGCTCATCGACTCGGTCAAGCTCACCCTGCGCGACCTCTACCTGGACCTGGCCGCGGCCAAGACGCGCCTGACGGCCGAGCATCCGGCGGTCAGGGAAATCGAGAACAAGATCGAGGAAGCCAAGCGCATCATCAAGGGGGAGTCCCAGAAGGTGTTCGGCTCGGAAACCGTGTCCACGGACCCGACCTACAGCTACCTAAGCGAACGGGCCGCCGAGTACGCGGCGCAAGTGGCGGGCTACGAGTGCCAGGACGAGGCCTTCGCCACGCTGCTCGGCGAGGTGGAGAAGAAGGCCGACGCCTTTCCCGGCCGGGCCGCGGCCTCGGCCCTGGTGTCCGTCCGGGTGGACGCCAACCAGACCTTCGTGTCCAACCTCAACCAGATGGAGGCCATGGCCAAGGTCGGCGAGGGCATGGACCTGTCCATCGCCCATCTGGTGGAGCCGGCCGAACTGCCGGGCAAGATCGACGACTACATGCGGCCCAAGATTTCGCTGATGCTGGCCGTGGGCATCGCCGCCGGGGCGTTCCTGGCCGTGGTCGCCGCGTTGATCGCGGCCTGGACCGACGACGCGGCGGGGTCGCGCCCGGCCCTGGCCGAGGCCGGCACGCGGGTGCTCGGGGCCGTGCCCCGGCGCGGCGCCGTCGCCCGCAGCCAGGCCCTGCGCCGGCTGCGCGAGGCGCTTTTCCCGGCCGGAACCGGGCCTGGGGCCTCGATCGTCGTGGCCGGGGTCGACGACGGGGACGGGGACGCGCCCCGTTTGTGCTGGGATCTGGCCGGGGCCGTGGCCCGGTCCGGCGCGCGCACCCTGGTCGTGGACGCCGACCTCTGCCCGCCTCGGCCTTCGGGGCTGGCGGCCCTGGCCGGGCTGCCGGCCGGACCGGGACTGGCCGAGGTGCTGGCCGGCGGGGTTTCCCTGGAATCGGTGCTGGTGCCGGGGCCGGAACCGGAGCTTTTCCTGCTGCCGGCCGGCCGGCCGCTTTCCGCGGAGGCGGCGGACCGGCTCATGGATTCGCCGCGTCTCGGCGCGGCGGTCGCCGAACTGGCCGGCCGCTTCGACCGGGTGCTCGTCTCTTGCGCGCCGTTTTCGCGCTCGGGCGACGCCCTGGCCCTGGGGCGGGCCGCCGGGGCGGTGCTGCTCGTGGCCAGGCTTTACCGTACGCCGGTCGGGGCCGTGGCCGAGGCGGCCGAGGCCTGCCTGTCCGTCTTGGGGCAAGAGCCCCTGGCCGTTTTTTCCGGCGTGCCGGCCGACGACCTCACGCCTCGCGAGCAGTGGCGGGCCATCCGGGCGCGCCTGCGCCGGGGGCGCGCCGCCCGGGCCGCCGGCTGATCCCTTCCGTTACAATCCGCTCACGTCCACGCCGCGCTCGGCCGCGATGCGCGCGCGCAGCCTCTCCAGCCGCGCCGTCAGGTAGGCCAGTTCGTAGGTCTCCGGCAGTTCGTGGAAATCGGCCATGTCCGGGTCGAAGGCGTCGAGGTCGATGACCACGCGTTCGGCGACCAGACGCACATAATCGGAATAACTCGGAAAATCCAAAGGTTTGCCCGGGGCGCGCAGGCTTCGGGCAAAGGCCAGGGCTTCGGCGTAGGCGGCGGAGTCGAAGAGGCCGGCGTCGGGCTGGGTCATGGCGGCGTTCCTTCTGGTATGGGCGGGCGCGATCAGGGCCTGGGATCGGCCCAGGCCACCACCACCGTGCGGCCGCCCGGCGCGCGGAAGCGGTAGGCGTAGGCCCCGGGGCCAAGCGACAGGCGCTCGGGCCTGGGGTCGCACCCGGCCAGTTTGGCGCAAAGGCGGCGATAGGTAAAGAAGGCCAGCTTGGCCGCGCCGTCGGGCCGGTCCGGGCTCACGCGGGGGTCGGTGGTGAGGCCGACGTGGTCAAAGACGTCGCCGCGAAAGCGGAAGCCCTCGCGCACCATGGCCCAGAAGACCTTCTGCACGCCGAGCGACAGGGCGTAGACGCCGCGCCGCACCAGTTCGGCCGCCTGCTCGGCCTCGGTCTGGGGCGGCAGGCCCGGCGGCGCGGACGGCGCACCGCTATAGGTGGCGGTCTCGGTCATCCACAGCGGCGCGCGGGCGAAACCCGTGGCGTCCAGGGCCCGGCGCGCGGCGGCGGTCATGGCCGCGAGCCCCCGGTAGTCCCCGGCCCGGCCGAAGGCGTGCAGGTCGAAGATGTCGAAGCCCTTTCCGTGCAGCGCCTTGAGCAGCGGAACGTAATACATTTCGAAATTGCGCGGGAAGTCCTCGCCCGACACCCCGGCCAGGAGCACCTTGGCCCCGGGGTCCGCCTTTTTGATCAACCCTTCGGTGCGCAGCGTCAGGGCGGCGAAGCCGGCGGCGTCGTTTCGCGCCCGGGACAGGTCCAGCTCGTTTTCGAACTGCCAGTAGGTCACCCGGGGCGCGCCGGCCGGGGGGCTCGCGCCGTAGCGCCTGACGAGCGCCGTGACGAAGGCGTCGTAAGCGGCCGACGACGGGCCGAGCTCCCAGGAGCCGTCGGCCTTGGCGGCCAGGGGGCCGGGCTGGCCGGGCGCGCCGGGCGGGCCCTGGCCGTCCTGGCGCAGGCGCGCCGGCAGCATGATGGTGAGCATGGCCCGCATGCCCGTGCCCATGGCCGCGAGCTGGGCGTCCAGGCGCGAGAAGTCGAACCGGCCGGCGACCAGGTCCGCGTCGGACTGGATGTCCACCCACCAGGCCACGCCCCGGTGCCAGCCGAGGCCCAGGTCCCGGGCCAGGGCGAAGGGCGGGCTCTCGCCGCGGAAGGTGGCCGGGTGCGCGCCGAAGGGCGAGGCCAGGCGCTCGCCGGGCGTCGGCGGCGTCTCGCGCGGCTTCTCTTCGATGTAGATCGGCGTTTGGGTGAGGGTGAGCGCCACGCGTCCGCCGGCTGCCTCGACGACCGTGGCCGGGAAGTCCGGCGCGCCCGAGGCCCCCTCGGGCACGGCCGGAGAGACCGTCAGGCGCGGGGCCGCGGTCGGCAGGGAGACGGC
>JAEWCY010000237.1 GCA_023390395.1 Pseudomonadota bacterium
CTCCCACTCAAGGGAATGCGCCAAGGCCCCCCAGACGAACGGCTCAGCTAGTCAAGAGCCTCTGAAAAAAGGGTTCCCCTCTCGCGCTCTCCCCTCCCCAAAACGTTTAACGGTTACGGGTGCGGTAACGTGGCACTTTGTAACCGTTAAAAGTCTTTGGGAAGGGGGTCTGGGGGGAACCCTTTCTTCAGAAAGGGTTCCCCCCGGCCGCTTCCTGCACCGCCGCATGGCGACGGCCGAAGCGGCGTTTGAGCCAGTCCTGAAAGGCGTCGAGGTAGATGTAGTAGACCGGGGTGAAGTAGAGCGTGAGCAGCTGCGACACGATGAGCCCGCCGACCACGCACAGCCCCAGCGGCCGGCGCGCCGCGGCTCCGGCTCCGAAACCCAGGGCGATGGGCAGTGTGCCCATCAGCGCCGCCATGGTGGTCATCATGATGGGGCGAAAGCGGGTGAGCGCGCCGTCGTAGATGGCCTGCCGTGCGGGCAGGCCCTGGCCGCGCTGGGCTTCCAGCGCGAAGTCGATCATCATGATGGCGTTTTTCTTCACGATGCCGATGAGCATGATGATGCCGACGAAGCCGTAGATGTTGAGGTCCATGCCGAAGAGCATGAGCGTGGCCAGGGCGCCGACGCCGGCCGAAGGCAGGCCCGAGAGGATCGTGAGCGGATGGATGAAGCTCTCGTAGAGGATGCCGAGCACGATGTAGATGACGAGCACGGCCATGCCGAGCAAGAGCGACAGGCCGGTGAGCGAGCTCTGGAAGGCCTGGGCCTCGCCCTGGAAGCTGGTGAACAGCGACCCGGGCAATTCCCTTCTGGCCAGCTCCTCCACGGCCGCGACCACGTTGCCGAGCGACGCGCCGGGACGCAGGTTAAACGAGATGGTCACCGACGGCGACTGGCCCGAGTGGTTGACCGACAGCGGCCCCACGGCCACGGAACGCTTGATGAGGGTGTCGAGCGGCACGAGCTGGCCGTCGGCGGAGCGCACGTAAAGCAGGGCCAGGGCCTCGGGGTTGGCCTGGTAGTCCGGGGCCAGCTCCATGATGACCTGGTAGGTGTCGTTGGTGGCGTAGATGGTGGAGATCTGCCGGTTGCCGTAGGACGTGGCCAGGGCGTCCTCGATCTGGAAGGCCGAGATGCCGAGCGCCGAGGCCTTGTCGCGGTCGATGTCGATGCGAAGCTCGGGGTTTCTGATCTGCAGGTCGGAACTCACGTCCTGGATGTCCGGGATGCCCTGCATCTTCGCCTCGAAGGCGGCGGCGGCCCGGAACAGTTCCTCGGTGTCCGGCCCCTGCAGGGTGAACTGGTACTGGCCCTTGGTCGTGCGGCCGCCGATGCGGATGGGCGGCGGGTTTTGCAGGTAGGAGCGCAGCCCGGGCACCTGGGCGAACTCGCGGCGCAGGCGCTGCATGACCTCGTCGGCGCTGGCCTTGCGTTCGTGCATGGGCTTGAGGGAGATCATCATGCGGCCGCTGTTGTTGGTGTTGTTGGGACCGCCGGAACCGACCACGGACATGTACTCGGCCACGTCCGGATCCTTGGACAGCAGGTCGTTGAGGCGTTTTTGGCGGTCCATCATGGCCGAAAAGGCGATGCCCTCCTCGGCCTCGGTGGTCACGGAGAGCTGCCCCGTGTCCTCGCTCGGCAGGAAGCCCTTGGGGATGGCCGTGAAAAGCCAGGCCGTCACGCCGAGCAAGCCGATGGAGATGCAGAAGGTCACGAAATGATGCCGCATCACCAGGCGCAGGGTGAGGTCGTAGAAGTCGCGCAGCCCGTCGAAGGCCCGCTCGATGGCGTTGTAGACCGCGCCGTGGCGCACCACGGCATGGGGCTTGAGCACCAGGTTGCACAGCATGGGGGTGAGCGAGATGGACACGAAGCCGGAGATGAGGATGGCCACCATGATGGTCACGGCGAATTCGTGGAAAAGCCGCCCCACCACGCCGCCCATGAAAAAGACGGGCAAAAACACGGCGGCCAGGGAGATGGTCATGGACACGATGGTGAAGCTGATCTCCCTGGAACCCTCCATGGCCGCGGCCAGGGGCGTCTTGCCCATCTCCAGGTGGCGCACGATGTTCTCCAGCATGACGATGGCGTCGTCCACCACGAAGCCGACCGAGAGCGTGAGCGCCATGAGCGAGATGTTGTCCAGGCTGAACCCCAGCACGTACATGGCGGCGAAGGTGCCGACCACGGACATGGGCAGGGCCAGGCTCGGAATGACCGTGGCCGGGATGTTGCGCAGAAAGAGGAAGATGACCATGACCACCAGGCACACGGTCAGGACCAGGGTGAACTTCACGTCGGCCACGGATTCGCGGATGGACACGGACCGGTCGTAGAGCACCTTGAGCGACACCGAGGCCGGCAGCTGGGTCTGGAAGTGGGGCAGCAGGTTTTTGACGGCGTCCACCACCTCCACGGTGTTGGTGCCGGGCTGGCGCTGGATGGCCAGAACCAGGCCCGGGGTGCCGGAAAACCAGTTGAAGCGCCGGGTCTCCTCCACGGAGTCCGTGACCTTGGCGATCTCGGCCAGACGCACGGGCGAGCCGTTGCGCCAGGCGACGATGAGCGGCTTGTAGCCCTCGGCCGAGAGCAGCTTGCCGCTGGAGCGCACGGTGTATTCCTTGGACGGGCCGGACACCGTGCCCACGGGCAGGTTGACGTTGCCGTTTTTCACCGCCGTGGAGGCCTCGTCCACGCCGATGCCCTTGGCGGCCATGGCCTCGGGGTCGAGCTGGATGCGCACGGCGTACTTCTTGGAGCCGTAGACCGTGACCTGGGCCACGCCGGGGACCATGGAGATGCGCTGGGCCATCATGTTCTCGGCGAACTCGTCCACGTCGGACAGGCGCATGACGTCGGAGGAGATGGCGAGATAAAGGATGGGCGCGTCGGCCGGGTTGACCTTGCGGAAGTACGGCGGCGAGGGCAGGTCGTCGGGCAGGTCCTTGCCGGCCGTGGTCATGGACGACTGCACGTCCAGGGCGGCGGCGTCGATGTTGCGGTCCAGCGCGAACTGCAGGGTGATGCGGGTCGAGCCCACGGTGTTGACCGAGGTCATGGAATCGAGGCCGGCGATGGTGGAGAACTGCTTCTCCAGGGGGTTGGCCACGGAGGCGGCCATGGTCTCGGGGCTGGCCCCGGGCAGGGAGACGCGCACCTCGATGGTGGGGAAGTCGACGTTGGGCAGGTCGGAGACCGGCAGCTTCAGATAGGCCATGACCCCGAAGATGAGGATGGCGGCCATGACCAGGGTGGTCATGACCGGCCGGCTGATGAATATGGCGGCCGGGTTCATTGGGCCGCCTCCGTCTTGTCCTTCTCGCCGGCGACCACCACGTCCGCGGCCGGCTTGACCTCGGCCTTGGCTCCGGGCGCGAGGCGCACCTGGCCGTCCACCACCACCATCTCGCCGGCCTCGAGCCCCTTGTCCACGGCCGTGAGGTCCTCGACGATGGGGCCGGGCGTGATCGTGCGGGCGTCCACCAGGCCGTCCGGCTTGACCACATAGACGTACGGTCCCTTGAGGCCGTCCATGACGGCCCGGGTGGGGATGACCACGGCGTCCTTGAGGGTGTCGAGGCCCAGGCCCACGCGCACGAATTGGCCGGGCCACAGGCGGTGGTCGGCGTTTTGGGCCACGGCCTTGAGGCGGATGGAGCCGGTCTTGGAGTCCACGGCGTTGTCCACCGAGGACAGCTGGGCCACGACGGGCGGCTGCTTCTCCTCCCCGGCCGGCACGGCCGAGACGCTCAGCCCGCCCTTGGCGGCCTGGGCCCGGATGGCCGGCAGGTAGCGCTCGGGCACGGAAAACGAGAGGAAGATGGGACTGATCTGGTTGATGACGCACATGACGCGTCCGTCGTTGGCCGCCACCACGTTGCCCACGGTCAACAGCACCGAACCGACGCGGCCGGCGATGGGGGCGCGGATCTCGGAATATTCGAGGTCCAGCCGGGAGCGGGCCAGGGTGGCCTCGTTGAGGCGGATGGTGCCCTCCAGGGTCTTGGCCTGGGAATAGGTGTCGTCGTACTGGCTCTGGGCCACCACGTTCTTCGTCTTGAGCTCGGCGTAGCGCTTGAGGTCTTCCTCGGCCTTGACGAGCAGAGCCTTGTCGCGGTCCAGCTTGGCCTGGGATTCGCGGATGGCCAGCTCGTAGGGCCGGGGGTCGAGGCGGAAAAGCAGGTCGCCCTTGGCCACGTCGGCCCCGTCGCGCACGGGCTGGGCGACGATGGCGCCGCCCACCTGCGGCTTGACCGCGGCCGAGGCCATGGGCTCGACGTTGCCCACGGCCCGCACCACCAGGGGCAGGGTCTGGGTCTTGGCCGGCACGGCCAGGACCGGCACGGCGCGGCCCGCGGCCGACTGCTTCTTCTCGCCGCCGCCGCTGCAGGAAAACAACGCAAAAACGGAAAGCGCCAGGACGACGGCGCGCGAAATCATGCGGCTCACAAGGCGTCTCCACATTCGGATGCAAGGATTGGAGGGACATAGTCCCTGGCGTCGGCGCAGCCGAGCGCGGCCAGGGAAAACCGGACGACATGCAGGGCCACGGCTTCGACGCCGCCCTGGCAGGGATCGCAGTCTGGATGGAGCCTGGACAGCACCTGCCTGTCCAGGACGAAATGCCGGCACTGGCCGACGATGCTCTGGGAAAAGCGGGCCACCTCCAGGGGCTGGGCTCCGGGACCCAGCAGATCGGCCACGATGCTTCGCAGCACGGCGCTGGCCGGGGCCAGGCAGCGCTCCACCACCAGGGTCAGGTTGGGCGAGGGTTCGGCCATTTCCCGGGCCATGAGGCGGGTGAGCCAGGCATGGCGGCTCTTGTCCTCCAGGCGCAGCAACAGGGCACGCACGTAGGCGTAAAGCCGCGCCCTGGTGTCGGAACCGGGCGGCAGGCCGAGATCCGGCGGGAAACGGCGGCTGGCCTCGCGGTGGGCCTGCTCCAGCACGGCCTGATACAGCCGGTCCTTGCTGCCGAAATGGTAGTGCACGGCCGCCAGGTTGGCCCTGGCGGACCTCGTGATCTCGCGGACCGTGGCGGCCTGATAGCCCTTGCAGGAAAAAATTTCGCCGGCGGCTTCCAGAAGCCGCATCCGGGTTTCGTCCTCGCGACCGTTGCCCGCCATCAGACCGCCTTTCGAACACGCGTTCACCAGGATTTATGGGCGATCCCCAGGCCGGTCAATACTTTCCGGCGACGACGCGGATCGGTTACGCCTTTGTCATTATATTACGTGACTTCCGTTGACCTTGCCGCGAAAACAGCCTAGCCCGGATCATCCTTGCGGCAAACCCCAACAAAGGAGCAACGCCCATGGCCGACGGCATCGTCAACGTGGTGGCCCGGTTCGTGGCCAAGCCCGGGAAGGAGGCGGAACTCAAGGCCGGACTGACGGCCCTGGTCGCGCCGACGCAAAAAGACCCCGGCTACATCGCCTACGACCTCTACGAGTCCACGGCGCGCCCCGGGGAATTCGTCCTGGTCGAGGCCTGGCAGAGCCGCGAGCTTCTGGCCAGCCACCTGGACACCCCGCACCTCAACGGCTTCAAGGCCAAGGCTCCGAGCCTTCTGGCCGAGCCCATGTCCGTCAAGCTCTTCGCCGAGCTGCCCGGCTTCTAAAGATCCACCCGGCCGGCGGCCCGCAGCGATGGCATGGCCGCCGGCCGGCGTGACGCCCCCCCAAACAGCCATGGCCCGAAACATCGAAATCAAGGCCCGCATCGACAGCGTGGAAGGCCTGGCCGGCCCGGTCCGGGCCCTGGCCGACGGCCCGCCCGTGGAGCTCTTCCAGGACGACACGTTTTTTTCCTGCGCCACGGGCCGGCTCAAACTGCGCGTGTGCAACGGCGAGGGCGAGCTCATCGGCTACGAGCGCCCGGACGCCCCCGGCCCCCGGGAGAGCCGCTACGTCCGCTGCGCCGCGCCGCGCCCCGAGGAACTGCGGCAGGTGCTGGCCCGGACCCTCGGCGTCCGGGGACGGGTGGTCAAGCGCCGGCTGCTGTTCCTGCGCGGCCAGACGCGCATCCATCTGGACCGAGTGGAAGGCCTGGGCGATTTCCTCGAACTGGAAGTCGTGCTGCGAGAGGACCAGACCGCGCGGGAAGGCACGGCCGTGGCCGAGGACATTTTCGCGCGCCTGGGACTTGCTCCCGCATCGCGCGTCGCGGTCGCCTACCGGGACCTCCTGGAACAGGCCGGCCGGGACGCCGCGTCCTGAAACGCCGGTCTCAGGCCCCCGGCAGGCGCAGGAAAAAGACCGTGCCGGAGGATGGATCGCTCGTGAACCCGACCTCGCCGCCCAGGTAATTCTCGGCGAAGAGCTTCATGCCGTAGGTGCCAAGCCCCCGGCCCGCGCCCTTGGTGGAGAAGGCGCGGCGGAAGATCTGCGGTCGCGCCTCGTCGGGCACGACGCCGGGATTGCGCACCCAAAACCGCACCCGCTCCCCGTCCTGGTCGCAGCCCGTGACGACCGTGTCGCCGGCCCTGGAGGCCTCCAGGGCGTTTTTCTGCATGTTGACCAGGATGCGGGTGACGAGCTTGCGGTCCGAGATGAAAAAGGCGTCGGCGCAGTCCTCCGCGACGACGAGCTGCTTGCCCCGGGCCGAGGGCTCGCGGCGCATGAGGCCGGTGACGTCGGCGAGCAGCGAGAGCGTGCCCATCTTGTTGTGCGCCACCTCGTACTCGCCGTGCTCGGCCAGGCTGAAGTCGCGCTGGGACAGGATGAGATCGTTGATGCGCTCGGCGGCGAAGGTGAGCAGATCGAGCTCGGAATTGCGGGCGCACTCCTCTTCCTCGCGCATCAGTTCGCAGATGCCGCGCATGCCCGAGACCATGTTGAGGATGTCGTGGTAGAAGATGCGCTCCATGAGCGCCAGGCGCTTCTCGGCCCGGATGTCGGTGAGGATGGCGGCGTGGAACGTTTCGCCGCCGTGGGCCATGGCCCAGATCCAGATGCGGAAGTCCAGGCTCTCGAGCTTGCTGCCGCCCTGGCGGGCCAGAGAGCATTCGCCCTGGGCCGTGCCCGGCGAGGAAATGGATTCCAAAAGCGCCCGGGCCATGCCGCACGAACGGCACAACTCGCTCGTGCCGCAGCCGCCCACCTCCAGGCCCGCGCCGAGGCAGGAAAGCGCCTCGCCCAGGCGTTTGCCCACAAGGGCACGCCCTTCGCACTCCAACGCCACGAGCTCACGGAACTTCTCGTTGGAATAGACGATCTGGCGGGTGCCGTTGCACACCGCCACGCCCAGCGGCAGGCGGTCGAGCACGCCCGCCGCCGGGCTTGCGGCGAAAAGCTTCGCCTGACGATTGACCGCCTCCAGGGGCAGGCGCTCGGCCGGCAACAACGGTACGAATCCGGCATCCACTTGGCAAACCTCCCGGCATACACGCCGCCGGGATTCCATAGCGTACGGAAAAGCAATCCGCAAACGTCTTTCAGGCGGCCAAGCCCTGGGAGACAACTCCCTGGAAATCCACGAGTTCCATTTCCCCTTGCCGTGCCTCGCGCACGCCGGGCAAGGCCGACAGCTCATGGAGCAGACGCGGGATGCGTCCGTCGTCGGCCAGGGCCACCAACAGCCGCCCGCCCCCGCCCGGACCGGGCAGGCACAGGAGCCCGAGCAGGGCGTGGGACCGCCGGGCCAGGCAGGCGGCCACATGGCGCACGGCGTCCATGGCGTCCGTCGCGATCAGTTCCACCACCGCCTTGGCCGTTTCCTCAGCCGCGTGTCCGCTAGGCTTTTGCATGGCGCTTCTCCAGGATCATCTCGCTGTTGGCGGCGCCCGGGGGCACCATGGGATAGACGTGGGCGTCGGGATCGACGGCCAGGCGCACCAGGGCCGGCCCGGGCGCGGTCAGGGCGGCGGCCAGGGTCCCCCGGGCGTCGCGGCAGTGTTCGAGGTCCACGCAGGCCATGCCGAAGGCCTTGGCCAGGGCCGGAAAATCGGGCCGGGCCCCGAAGGTCGAGGCAGTGTGCCGGCCGCCCATGAGGAACTCCTGCTGCTGACGCACGAGCCCCAGCACGCCGTTGTCCATGAGCAGGATCTTGACCGGCAGCCCGAGCTCGGCCAGCGTGGCCATCTCCTGGATGTTCATGAGCAGCCCTCCGTCGCCGGTGACGCAGGCCACGGGCGTGCCCGGCGAGGCCAGGGCCGCGCCGATGGCCGAGGGCAGGCCGAAGCCCATGGTGCCGAGCCCGCCGGAGGTGAGGAAGCTGCCCGGCCGGCGGCACGGCCAGACCTGGGCGGCGCGCATCTGGTTCTGGCCCACGTCCGTGGTCACGATGGCCTCGGGGCCGAGGATGGCGGCGGCGGCCACCAGCATGCCGTAGGGGCTTTTGGGGTCGTCGAGACCGGGCGGCATGAAGGCGTGCTCGCGCCGCAACCCGGCCCTGTGGCCGTCCCAGTCCGGCCGGGGCCGCGACGGCACCAGCGGCAGCAGGGCCTCGAGCACCCGGGCGGCGTCGCCGGCCAGGGCCACGTGGGCGCGGCGGTTCTTGTGGTGCTCGGCCGGGTCGATGTCGATGTGCACCACCGCCGCTTCGGGACAGAACCGCTTGGCGTCGCCCGTGGCCCGGTCGTCGAAACGCGCGCCCACGGCCACCAGCAGGTCGCAGCGGCAAAGGGCGTGGTTGACCGCCGGCCGGCCGTGCATGCCCACCATGCCGGCGTTGCGAGGATGGTCGTGGGGCACGACGCCAAGGCCCATCAGCGTGGTCACCACCGGCGCGTCCAGGGCCTCGGCCAGGGCGGCGACGAGCCCACCCGCCCCGCACCGGGCCGCGCCGCCGCCGCACAAGAGCACCGGCCGCTCGCTGCCGGCCAGAAGCGCCGCCGCCCGGGCCAGGTCGGCCGGGCTCGGCATGGGCTGCGCCTCGGGCCGGGCCGGCTCGGGCCAGGCGTCGAGGGTCACGGCCTCGGCCTGCACGTCGCGCGGCACGTCGATGACCACCGGCCCCGGCCGGCCCGAGGCGGCGATGCGGAAGGCGTCGGTCATCATGCGCGGCAGGTCCGAAGCCCGGCGCGCCAGCATGTTGTGCTTGGCGATGGGAATGGTCAGGCCGTAGACGTCCACTTCCTGGAAGGCGTCCGTGCCGATCAGCCCGCGCGACACCTGGCCGGTGATGCACACCAGCGGCACGGAATCGGCCTTGGCGTCGGCGATGGCCGTAAGCAGGTTCATGGCCCCGGGCCCGGAAGTGGCCAGGCACACCTGGGGCCGGCCCGTCACCCGGGCCATGCCCTGGCTGATGAAGCCCGCGCCCTGCTCGTGACGCGCCAGGACGATGCGGATGGGCGTTTCGGCGATGGCGTCGAAAAGCGGCAGGTTGGCCCCGCCGGGAATGCCCGCCACCACCTCGATGCCGTGACGCACCAGACTTTCGGCGATAATCCGCGCTCCTGTCGTCTGGATCATGACTGACCTCCGTCAGCGTATGCCCCGGACGCGCGGCAAAGGACGCAAAAAGCCCCCGCCGGCGCGCCGGCGGGGGCTTCAAGAACATTACGAAATAAAGATTCCCCGCTAAGGCGCCGCTATGGCGACGCCTACTACGACCGCGCACGTCTCGAAGGACGAAGATAGCAGGGTGCGGGTCATGGCAGGCATTACAGGGTTTCCTCCAGCGTTTTGGTGATTGTTACGCCTTGTGCGGGTGGGTCGTCAAGGGGAAGAGACGCATGGGAGGAAGATAATCAAGATGCCCCCGGCCGCCGGAGGCATCTTCAATCTTCTCTCCCCGTTCCCGTTCCGGCTACGCTTTCGACCGGCCGCCGGGGGTGGACATCATGTAGAGTTCGTGGGGGTCGAGGATGAGCACGACGGAGCCGTCGCCCATGATGGTGGCGCCGGAGATGCCGCGCATGTCGAATTCCGAGAGGTAGGTGCCGAGCGGCTTGATGACGATTTCCTGGCGTTCGAGGAGCCGGTCGACGATAAGTCCCAGCCGGCGTTCGTTGTCCTGGAGGATGACGATGGGCACGATTTCGCGGTCGCCCTGTTCCACGGGCAGGTCGAGGACTTCGGCCAGTTCCACGATGCCGAGCACTTCGCCGCGCAGGGTGACGCATTTGCGCTTGTTGACCTCGGTCATGCGCTTGAGCTCGATCTTGGTGGTTTCGGACACGGAGTCCAGGGGCAGGGCGTAGGTCTGGCCGGCGACCACGACCATGAGGGCGTCGATGATGGCGAGCGTCAGCGGCAGGGCCAGGGTGAACTTGGTGCCTTTGCCCACTTCGCTGGTCACGTTGACGGTGCCCTTGAGGTTCTTGATGTTGGTGCGCACCACGTCCATGCCCACGCCCCGGCCGGAGATGTCGGTGATTTTCTCGGCCGAGGAAAAGCCGGGCATGAAGATGATGTCGATGGCGTCGCGGTCGTCGAGGGCCTTGGCTTCTTCGGGGCTCATGAGGTTCTTCTTGACCGCCACCTCGCGCATCTTGGCCGGGTCGATGCCTTTGCCGTCGTCCTCGATCTCGATGGCCACGGAATTGCCGCGGTGGTAGGCGCGAAGCCACACCCGCCCGACGGGCGGCTTGCCGGCGGCCACGCGTTCGGCCTCGGTCTCGATGCCGTGGTCCACGGAGTTGCGGATGAGGTGCACCAGGGGGTCGCCGATGACCTCGACCACGGACTTGTCGAGTTCGGTCTCCTCGCCTTCGGTGATGAGGTTCACTTCCTTGCCGGACTTGCGCGACAGGTCGCGCACCAGGCGGGGGAAGCGGGAAAAGACCGTGGAGACCGGGACCATGCGCACCTTCATGATGGTGTCTTGCAGGTCGTCGGAGATGCGGGCCATGGAGTAGGTGGTCTCGGTGAGCTGCTGGCCGATGTGGGCCACGTCGTTTTTGCCCTCTTCCAGGGACCGGGCGAGCATGGCGAAGCGGTTGCGGTTGATGATGAGCTCGCCGATGAGGTTCATGAGGTGGTCGAGCTTTTCGTGGTCCACGCGGATGGTGGCCGAGACCTTGGGCTTGCCGGCGTCGGCGGCGGCTTCCGGCGCGGGCGCGGGCGCGGGCTTGGGCGCGGCCTTGGCTTCCGGCTTGGGCA
>JAEWCY010000238.1 GCA_023390395.1 Pseudomonadota bacterium
CCCCAGGGCCGCCGCGCCGGCGACCGCCTGGGCGACGGGGGGCTCGGGCGGTCGCGCCCCGGCCGGGGCGGGCGCTTCGGCCGGCTCCTCCAGGGCGGGCAGGCCGGAAAGATCGGACACGTCGATGTCGTCGAGGCCGGGCGCGTCGGGCAGTTCGCCGAGCAGGTCGGCCATGGCCGCGTCGTCCTGGCCGATGGCCGCTTCGGCCGGCTCGCCCAGGCCGTCGAGATCCATGGCGGCGAGGTCCATGGCCTCGTCGCCGGCAGCCGGCGCGGGCTTGTCGGCCTCGGCGAAAAGGTCGTCCACGGCGGCGTCTTGGGCCGCCTCCGGGATCACGACCGCCTCCGGCGCGGGCTTGGCCGCGTCGTCCAGGCCCAACCCGGCGAAATCGAGGTCGTCGTCGGCCTCGTCGACTTCGGCCTTGGGCCTGGGGGCTTCCTCGTCGAGGCCCAGGCCGGAGAGGTCCAGCGCGTCGGCGTCCTCGTCCTTGGCCGGCGCGGCGGCGGCCTTTTCGATCTCGTCGTCGATGCCGAAGCCCGAGAGGTCCAGGGCGTCCTCGTCCGCGTCCCGGGCGACCGGGGCGGCGGGCTTGGCTTCGTCCTCGTCCAGGCCGAAACCGGAAAGATCCAGGGCGTCGTCGTCCCCGGGAGCGGACGCGGGCGCGGCCCCGGGCTTGGCCGGCTCCTCCTCGTCGAAGCCGAGCCCGGTCAGGTCGATGACGTCGTCGTCTGCGTCGGAAGCCGGCGCGGCATCGGCCTGGGCGGCAGCCTTGGGCAGGCCGGGGTCGGCGTCGCCGAAAAGGTCTTCGAGCTCCTGTTCGAAGCTCATGTCCACCGGGCCGTCGTCGGCCGCGGCCTTGGCCCCGGCGGATCCGTCTTCCACGAAGTCGGTCAGGTCGATGATGTCGTCGTCAGCGTCGGGAAGGGATTTGTCGGTCGCCATGGGATACCTCGGCCGCGCGTGGCGTCGGGAAAAGGGGAGGGCGAGGCCGGAGGATAGGCGACCGGCCTCGCGCGGGGGGGCTTAGGCGCCCTTCTTGGGATGGCACTCAGGGCACTTGGTCGGGCCCTTGGCTTCCTTCTTGTGGCAGCCTATGCAGCTCTTTTCGCTCTTCATGTCGTGGTAGGCCTTGTAGAACGACTTGTCGCTGGTCTTGTCCTTGGGGTCGGTGCTGTCATGGCAGCCGGCCGAAGCGCACTTCTGGTTGGCTTCGCCCTTGTGGTGGCAGACTTTGCAGTCGATCTTGGCGTGTCCCTTGTGGGAGAACGCCACTTCGGCCTGGGTCGCCGTCATGCCGGCCGGCACCTTGATGGTCAGGTCAGCCGGGGCTTCCACGGCCTGCAGCATGGGCAGGCCCACGAAGCCCACCAACGCCGCGCACGCGAGAACCGTAAACAACGCCTTTCTCATCCCTCACACCTCCTTCAAAATAATTTAACCCATAGGGTCTGTACGGCCTGGCCTGAGGGGCTGTCAAGGAGGTCCGGCTGAAAAAACGGAAGGATTGCAGCCTTAAACTGTCTGGAATCACTGGCCGAGGACGTATTTTTCCGCGTAGCCGCGCGGGGTCAGCATGCGCTCGGCGGCCAGGCGCGTGGCGCTGTTGCCGACCACGACCAGGGTGAGCATGTCCGCGAAGTCCGCATCGGCCTGGGACAAAGGCGTGACGCGGATCTCCTGGCCGGGGCGGAAGGCGTTTTTGACCATGCCGACCGGGACGGCCGGATCGCGGCGTTGCCGGGCCTCTTCCAGGACCTCGGCCAGGTGGCCGTGCCTTCGCCGGGAGCGGGGATTGTACAGGGCCAGGACGAAGTCGGCCGCAAGCGCCGCCCGCACCCGGCGGCGGATGACCTCCATGGGCGTGAGCAGGTCCGACAGGCTCACCACGGCGAAATCGTGGCTGAGCGGCGCGCCGAGCAGGGCGGCGGCGGCGCACACGGCCGGAATGCCCGGGACCACGTCGAATTCCATCCGCCCGGCCAGGCCGGTCTCCTCGAGCATCTCCAGGGCCAGGCCGGCCATGCCGTAGACGCCGGCGTCGCCGCTGGAGACCAGCGCCACGCGCCGGCCGGCGGCGGCGGCTTCCAGGGCCGCTCGGCAGCGGGCCACCTCGCCGGTCATGCCCGTGGCCGTCACGGTCTTGCCGGCCAGGACCTCCGGCGCGATGAGTTCGACGTAGGCCGTGTAGCCGACGACCGTGTCCGCCCGGCAAAGGGCGTCCAGGGCCATGGGCGCGAGCAGCGAGGCGTCGCCCGGGCCCAGGCCCACCACGGTCAGACGGCCAGGCATATGGCCGCCGTGGAAAATCCGGTCCTGGTCTTGGCCACGAGGAGCCTGCCGCCCCCCGAAGCCAGCATCGCCGCCGCTTCGCATACGCTGCCCACTCCCATGTGCCGCTTGACCGTGTCCGACGGATTGGGCGCGGGCACGGCGGCAAGTTGTTCGGCTGAAAAAAAATCCAGGCGCGCCCCCAGGCGGGCGGCCGCCTCGACGAGCCCGGGTTCGTGGCGCTTGGCCTCGATGCTGGCCACGAGGCCGATGCTCTCCGGCGCGAGTCCGCGTTGCCGGCAGGCGTGGGCCACCAGCCCCAGGATGTCCGAGGCGGGCGTGCCCTTGCGGCAGCCCACGCCGGCCACCAGGACCCTCGGCCGCAGGTACAGCCGGTCCGGGGCCTCGGGGCCGACGCGCCAGTCCACGACCACAAGCGGCGTGTCGCCGTCCGGAGCCTGGGGCGCGGCCACCCATTCGAAAAAGCCCGCCGCCGCCGGATCGGCCACGGCGAAAAGTCCCAGCGGATCGAACACGGCCACGCGCCGGCCGGCGGCCAGGGCGGCGTTGACCCGGCGAACGGCCGCCGGGTTGCCGACGGAAAGGCCCAGCTCCCGGGCCAGCACCTCCACGGCCGGCGCGCCGGCCGCGTCCGTGGCCGTGGTGACCACGGCCGTGGCCCCGATAGCGGCGGCCAGCTCCCGGGCCAGGTCGTTGGCCCCGCCCAGATGGCCGGACAGGAGGCTTACGGCGAAACGGCCGGCGTCGTCCAGGCAGACCACGGCCGGATCGCGGGCCTTGTCGCCGAGGCACGGGCCGATGGCCCGCACGGCGATGCCGCAGGCGCACACGAACACATGGGCCGGGCGGTCGTGGAAGGTCGCGGCGACCAGGGCCGGCAGGGAGTCGAAGGGCACGGCCCCGCTCGCGGCGGCCAGCCGGGCCGGGGCGAAAAGCCGCGCGCCCAGGCGGTCGGCCAGGCGGCGGCCCAGGGCCAGGCCCTTTTCGGTGACGGCGTATACGGCCGGAGGAAGCTGCGACATGGGAAGGCGAGCATAGCCTTTTTCGGGCCGGGGCTAAAGAGGCCGGCCCGAAGCGCCGATAAGAGAGACGGACATGGCGGATTCCGTGAGGTGATGGTCATGATCGACGCGGTGGACAGTGCGGGATACGGGTGGCTCGGGCTCTACGCGGCCCAGTCTCCCCCCGCGTCCGATCCTCCCCCCGTCCCCAGGGCCACGGCCCCGGCCGAAGCGCCGGCCGTCGCCGTCCCGGCCGTTTCCGAGGCGGCCGAGGTCGGCAGCGGACCGGTGGAAGCGGCCGGGGCCGGGGAGGACGGGGCGGCCTCCTCGGGCCGGCAGTACGCCGGCGAGGGCGAG
>JAEWCY010000023.1 GCA_023390395.1 Pseudomonadota bacterium
CCCCCCCCCCCCCCCCCCCCCCCCCCCCCCCCCCCCCCCCCCCCCCCCCCCCCCCCCCCCCCCCCCCCCCCCCCCCCCCCCGCCGGAGGCATCTTCCCCTCCCCCTTCTCCCTCTCCTCCCCCTTCATTCCCTTCATTCCCTTCACCATCCACCACCACGCGGTTGCGGCCGCCGTTTTTGGCCTTGTACAGGGCGGCGTCGACGCGGCCCATGAGGGCTTCGACGGATTCGCCGGGTTGGGCCTGGGCCACGCCGAGGCTGATGGAGCCGGGGATGTCGCCGGGGAACGGGGCATCGGCGACGATGCGGCGCAGTTTTTCGGCCATGGTCGCGGCCTGGCTCAGGCTGGTGTGGGGGGCGGCCACGACGAACTCCTCGCCGCCGTAGCGGAAGAGCCAATCCACCTTGCGCACGGAGCGGCGCACGCGGTCGGCCAGTTCGCGCAGCATGGCGTCGCCGGCCGGGTGGCCGTGTTCGTCGTTGACGCGTTTGAAGTGGTCGATGTCGAACATGATGACGGAGACCGGGGTTTCGTATCGGGCGGCCCGGCTCAGTTCGTGGCTCATGACCTCGTTGAATTTGAGCCGGTTGTTGGCTCCGGTGAGCTGGTCGGTGACGGCCAGTTCGGTGAGCGCTGTGTTGGCGGCTTCCAGGCGGGAGCGGTCGGCGCAGATGCGGGCGACCATGGGCCGCAGGAGGAAGAGGCCGACGCAGGAGAGCAGGCCGAACATGGTGAGCATGGCTCCGAATTCCACTTGGCGCAGGGTGGTCAGGCGGGAGACGGCCCGGCGCTGGTAGGCCTGAACCACGGCGCTTAAGTCGCGCAACAGTTCGTTTTCGCCGAACGCCAGCACGTCGAGGAATTTCGGGTCGGACAGGGCCGGCCGGCCGGCGTCGGCCTGGGCGAAGGCCCGGGTGCTTTTGAGGAAAAAGGCCATGCGCGAGTCGAGCTCGTAGGGCGGCTTGAAGTAGATGGCGGCCAGTTCCTTGGAGTGGGCGGCCAGGGATTCGGGGTTGTCGAGGTCCCCCAGCAGCCTGGCGTGGTTTTGTTCCAGCAGGTCCACGGCCCGCAGCAGATGGGCGCGGATGTCGCGGCGGGCCTCTTCGTCGTCGGCCGCGGCGAGGAGCAGGCATTGGGCCAGCACGCGCTGGGTGAGCAGGCGCTGGGTGCCGCTTATGGCCGTGATCTCCGCCGCGTGGTCGATGGAGCCCATGACGTCGCGGAAGACGGCGTAGGCGGCCAGGGACAGGGCGGCGGCCAGGGACAGGGCGATGACGTAGCGCAGCGTGAGGTTGCGCTTGAAGGGGCAGGCGCGCCTGGGACCGGCTTTGGGGGACGGCATTTTCAAAGCTGTAGGCCAGTCCGGCCGGACTGGCAAGGCGGCCCGGCGGCGGCATGCCCCGCCGCCGGGCCGCGCAGGCGGTATGGAGGAACGCTTAGTCGCCGAGGGCCTTGCGGTAGGCGGCCAGGGCTTCCACGGTGACCAGGGGGAAGCCGTTTCGGGCGGCGAAGGCTTCGATCTGGGCCCCCTTGGCCATGGTGCCGTCGGGGTTGGTCAGCTCGCACAGCACGCCGCAGGGGGCGTATCCGGCCAGGCGGGCCAGGTCCACGGTGGCTTCGGTGTGTCCCCGGCGCGCGAGCACGCCGCCGGGCTTGGCCACCAGGGGAAAGACGTGGCCGGGCCGGGCCAGGTCGCAGGGCTTGGCGTCGGGGGCGATGGCCGTCTTGACGGTCCGCACCCGGTCGGCGGCGGAGACCCCGGTGGTGACGCCTTCGGCCGCCTCGATGGTGACGGTGAAGGCCGTGCCGTTCTTGCAGGTGTTGACCGCGACCATGGGCGGCAGGTCGAGCTGCCGGGCCTTTTCCTCGGTCAGGCACAGGCAGACGATGCCGCTGCATTCGCGGATGAGCATGGCCATTTGAGGCGCGGTGAGGGTTTCGGCCGCGAAGATGAGGTCGCCCTCGTTTTCGCGGTCCGCGTCGTCGGTGACGACGATGCCGCCGCCCTGGCGCAGGGACTCGATGGCGGCGAGGACGTTTTTGTGTTCGCTTGCGATGCCGGAATAGGACTGATTCATGGCGCGCTCCGTGAAGAGGTCGTGGCGATGGCCAGAATCAGGGCGGAAAAGGGACGGCCGGACACGCCGCATGCGCGACGCGTCGGCCACGCGCCGGAACGACCCGGCGGCGGGAAACGCCGTCTGCTCCTCTTGCATCCGGACTGTGACCGTCGGCCCTGGCCTCGCACCAGGTCTGCTGACCTTTCCGGCGTGCACGGCCGGGCATGCGGCCGTGGCGCGGCGACGCCGGGGTCTCCCCCGTGGGAACCGGTCGACCGGTTCCTGTCGTCTCGCCGGAAAGCGCTCGCGGGCTCCCCGGTTTCCCGGGATACCGCCGGTGGGGACTTCCACCCCGCCCTGAGGACAACGGGTGTTTTCATAATCCTCGGCGTTCGGGTTGGCAAGCCCGGCCCGGACGTGAAAAAGGGCCGCCGGGGAGGGACCGGCGACCCTTGCAGGGAGGGAGGATGGGATTGCGGGAACGGTCGCTCACATGCCGGGCATGGCCTTCATGGACGCGGCGTGGGCGAGGTATTCGTCCTTGGTGACCTTGCCGTCGCCGTTGGCGTCGGCCTTGGCGAAATCGTCGGCCACGCCGTGGGCGGCGAACTCTTCCTTGGTCAGGACGCCGTTTTTATCGGCGTCCATGGCGGCGAACATCTCCTGGGCGGCCTTGGCGTCCTGGTCGGCGGCCAGGGCCGGCAGGGCCTGGGTCGCGGCCAGGAACAACCCGGCGGCCAGGACGAGGGTCTTTGCTGACGTGCGCATGGTTTTCTCGATGGTTTCAAAAGCCTGGGAGGTTAACCGGCCTGCTGGGGAGCGGCGGTCTTGGCGTCGTCGGCCGGAGCCGGCATGTTCATGCCCTTGCCCTGGCCCTGGCCCATGCCCGGCATGGCGCCCTGGTCCATGCCCATCATCATGCCGCCCTTGCCGGCGCCGTGGTCCATGCCGCCCATCATCATGCCCTTGCCCATCATCTTGCAGCCTTCCATATCCTTGCCGTCCATCATGCCCTTGTGCCCGAAGTCATGGGTCAGGCGCATGGGCGTGCCGGTCTCCTTGGCGTAGCGGATACGCAGCAGGGTGGTCTGCTCGTCGAGCTGGCCGCGCAGGGCGGCGACGTCGGCCACGAGCTTTTTGACGGCGGCCGTGTCGTCGGGCTTGGAAACGAGCAAGGCTTCGAGCTCGGCCTTCTTCGCCGTGATCTTGCCGCGCAGTTCGGCGGTCTTGGCCACGTATTCCTGGTTGAGGGCGTAGGCCTTGTCCGGGTCGACGGCGGGCGCGGCGGCCTTGGCGGCGTCGGCCGGGGCGGCGGCGTGCTGCTGGTGGGTGGATTGGGCCAGGGCCGGGACGGTCAGGGCCAGGGACAGGACGATGGCGGCGGGGATACGGATGCTGTTGCGCATGATGCGCCTCCTTTGCGTTTGTTAGGCCGCCAAAGCATCGGCCGTGCCAGAAACGCCGGAGTCCCGGCCGCAGGCCGCGCCATCCTTTCGCGCGCGGCGAATAATCTACTTAAATACTATGCTTTATTTTTTGGCTTCACGGGCCGGCCGCCGCCGCCGGACAGCGGTCCGCTGGCGGCGGCGGCGAAAGAAGGGCGCAAGGCCTGATCAGAATCTATACGAACACAGAATGAAATGTGTTCAAAAACGCTACAGTCTCAGGCCGCGGATCAACGCGCGGCCTGCTGCCGGGCGACGTGATCCTCTTCCAGCTCGTCCGGGGCCGCCTCGACGGGCCGGGGCACGGGGGCGTCGGCGGGCTCCACCCCGAAACGGGCCTCGAACTCCCGGCCGAAACGGCACAGGGCCTCCAGGATGGGGATGATGTCCCGGCCCGAATCCGTGAGCCCGTATTCCACGCGCGGCGGCACCTCGGCGAAGACCGTGCGCGAGATCATGCCGTCGGACTCCAGCTCGCGCAGCTGCTGGGTGAGCATCTTCTGGGTGATGGCCGGCATGGTGCGCCGCAGGGCCGAGAAGCGAAGCGTCGGCACGTCGCGCAAATGCCAGAGAATGAGCGGCTTCCATTTGCCGCCGATCACCGCCAGCGACAGCTCCATGCTGCACGAATATTCCTTGCCGCGGCAGCGCCTGCGCCCGCACGGCGTTCCCGGTTCGCCCATGTCCGCCTCCTGGTATCAAAAAGGATACTACTGAACTTTAATGTGCCTACTTGCTTTTTCGGGCATACTGACAGAAATTCCCCAAAGCGTAAAGTGGAAACCGTAAAGGAGGCCACATGGAAGTTTTGGAAGCCATCCACACCCGCCGCAGCATCCGCGCCTTCACCGACGCCCCGGTATCCGAGGAGGATCTGGACACGATCCTGCGCGCCGCCATGGCCGCGCCGAGCGCCGGCAATTCCCAGCCCTGGCACTTCGTGGTCGTCACCGACCGGGCGATCCTCGACGCCATCCCGGACATCCACGCCCACGCGGCCATGGTCCGCCAGGCCCCCCTGGCCATCGCCGTGGCCGCGGAGCTGGCCCAGGAGAAGTACCAGGGCTTCGGCTACTGGACGCTGGACTGCTCGGCCGCGGTGGAGAACCTGCTCCTGGCGGCCCGGGCCATCGGCCTCGGCACGGTCTGGTGCGGCATCTATCCCCGGCCCGAGCGCATGGAGGGCCTCTCGCGCCTGCTTTCCCTGCCCGAGGGGGTCAAGGCCCACGCCCTGGTGGTGGTCGGCCACCCGGCCCAGGAATTCAAGCGCGTGGACCGGTTCAAGCCCGAGCGCATCCACCGGAACACCTGGTAGCGGGCCGGCCATGCAGCGCGACATCGGGGCCGTGTGCGCCCTCTATCCCATGCCCGCGACCATCGTCGGGGCCGTTGCCGACGGCAGGCCCAATTTCCTGGCCATCGCCCATGTGGGCATTCTCAACAACGCCGCTCCCCAGTACCTGACCGTGAGCCTTAAAAAGTTCCGCCACACCAGCCGGGCCATCCGCGAGACCGGCGGCTTCTCCATCTGCCTGCCGCGCGTCTCCATGGCCGTGACCGCGGACTACGTGGGCATCGTTTCCGGCGACCGGGTGGACAAGTCCGGGGTTTTCGAGGTCTTCTACGGCCGGCGCGGCAACGTGCCCATGATCCGGGAGTGCCCGGTCAACATGGAGCTTGCCCTCCACGACGTCCTGGACCTGCCGGCCCACGAGGTGTTCGTGGGCGAGCTCGTGGCCACCCACGTGGCCGAGGACTGCCTGCGCGACGGCAAGGTCGATCTGGAAAAGGTCCGGCCGCTTCTGTTCGACTATTCCAGCGGCTGGTATTTCGGACTCGGCGAACCCGTGGCCCCCTGCTGGCGGGCCGGACGGGACCATCCGGCCTACGCGGCCGCCAAAGGAGCGAAATGACATGGCCAAGGTATCCCTCGGTTCGAAGACCATGACCCTGCCGACCCCGGCCTGGCTCGTCGGCAGCTACGACGCGGACGGCAAGCCCAACGTCATGACCGCCGCCTGGGGCGGCATCTGCTGCTCCAAGCCGGTGTGCATGTACGTGTCGCTGCAAAAGCCCCGCTACACCTACGCCAACATCATGGAGCGCAAGGCCTTCACCCTCAACGTGGCAAGCGAGGCCGACGTGGCCAAGGTGGACTTCTGCGGCATGGTGTCGGGCCGCGACACGGACAAATTCGCCGCCTGCGGCCTCACGGCCGTCAAAAGCGAGCTCGTGGACGCGCCCTACGTGGCCGAGTGCCCGCTGGTGGTCGAATGCCGGGTGATCCACATCCAGGACCTGGGCCAGCATACCATGTTCGTGGGCGAGGTGTTCGACGTCAAGGTGGACGAGGCGGCCATGAAGGACGGCAAGCCCGATCCCAAGGCGATAAGACCCATCATCTACGCGCCCGAGGACCGGCACTACTACGGCCTCGGGCCCGACCTGGGGCTGGGCTGGTCCCTGGGCAAGGAGTACAAGTGATGGACAAGGTCCGCCTCGATCCGGACATCCTGCCGCCCATGCCCGTGACCCTGGCCGGGGCCGTGGTGGACGGGCGGGCCAATTTCATGGCCGCCGCCTGGGTGACGCGCCTGGGCCACAAGCCGCCCGCCATCGGCGTGTCCGTCAACCGCCGCCAGCACACCGGCAAGGGCATCCGGGAAAACGGCGCGTTTTCCCTGTGCCTGCCCGGGCCGGACATGGTGGAGCTGACCGATTATTGCGGCCTGGTTTCCGGCCGCAACGTGGACAAGTCGGCGCTCTTCGACGTCTTTTTCGGCGACACGCCGGGCGCGCCCATGATCCGGCAGTGCCCGCTGTGCCTGGAGATCGCCCTGCTTGAGACCGTGGAGCTGCCCCAGCACGCCTTCTTCATCGGCGAGATCAAGGCCGCCTGGGCCGACGGGGAGATCCTCACCGACGGCAAGCCCGACGTGGAAAAATACAAACCGCTCCTGCTCACCATGCCCGACAACCGCTACTGGACCCTCGGCGGCCACGTGGCCGACGCCTGGAGCGTGGGCAAGAAACGCAAAAGGGGAGAATCCGCATGAAAGTCCTGGCCATTAACGGCAGCGCCCGCAAGGACGGCAACACCGCCGTCATGCTGCGGGCCGCCTTGGCCCCCATCGAGGCCGCCGGCATCGAGACCGAGCTGCTGCAGCTCCACGGCAAGAACATCCACGGCTGCATCGCCTGCATGAAGTGCTGGGAGAAAAAGGACGGGCACTGCGCCGTGAAAAACGACATGCTCAACGACATCGTGGACAAGATGGTCGCCGCCGACGGCATGCTCATCGGCTCGCCCACCTACTTCGCCAACGTCACGAGCAACATCAAGTCCATCATCGACCGCGCCGGCATGGTGGCCTTGGCCAACGACTACCTGCTCGCCCGCAAGGTCGGCGGCGCGGTGGTGGCCGTGCGGCGCGGCGGGGCCATCCACGTCTTCAACTCCATCAACCACTTCTACTTCATCAACCAGGTGGTGGTCCCCGGGTCGAGCTACTGGAACCTCGGCCACGGCCTGGAGCCCGGCGACGTGGCCAAGGACGACGAGGGCATGCTCACCATGGAGAACCTCGGCAAGAACATGGCCTGGGTGCTGCAAAAGCTCCACGGCTGAGGCCCCGGCGGAAAGCGCTTCCCGCCACCGCCCGCCCGGGCCGGCGGCGGGCGGCCGAACACACGGAGGACTGCGCCATGCAGCCGCAACACGACGAAGCCCCCGGCCTGGTGGTGCTGTGGGTCAGCCGCGACCCCGAGGCCGCCCGCAACATGGCCCTCATGTACGCGAAGAACTCCCGCCTCAAGGGCTGGTGGGACACGGTCCACCTGCTGGTCTGGGGCCCTTCGGCCGAACTGCTGGCCGGGGACGCCTCGCTTCAGGAGGAGGTGGCCGACTGCATGGCCGCCGGCGTCACGGTCCTGGCCTGCCGGGCCTGCGCCGACCGCTACGGCGTGGCCGAGGCCCTGGAGGCCCTTGGCGTCACCGTGCAGTATACGGGCGAACCGATGACGGCCTATTTGAAGGGCGGTTGGAAAGTGCTAAGCGTGTAGGAAAGACCCGCGAAGGAGGTCGCCATGTCCGACGCCCTGCCCCTTTCCGGAAAAGTGGCCCTGGTCACCGGCGCGAGCCGGGGCATCGGCCGGGGCGTCGCCCTGGCCCTGGCCAGGCGCGGCGCGGACGTCGCCCTGGGCTGCCGCGTCAACCTCGACGCCGCCCGGGAGGCCGCCGCCGCGATCACCGCCCTGGGGCGGCGCGCCCTGGCCTGCGCCGCCGACGTGGCCGTGGAGGCCGAGGTGGCGCGCATGGTCGCGGCCGTGGGCGAAACCCTGGGGCCGCCGGACATCCTCGTGGCCAACGCCGGCGTGGCCGCGCCGCGAAACATCGAGTCCGTGACCGCGGCCGACTTCGACGCCGCCCTGTCGGCCAACCTGCGCTCGGCCTTTTACTGCGCCCAGGCCGTGCTGCCGGACATGCGCCGCCGGGGCTTCGGCCGCCTGGTCTTCATCTCCTCCGTGGCCGCCCAGCGCGGCGGCATCGTCGGTCCGCACTACGCCGCCTCCAAGGCCGGCCTGCACGGACTGGCCCACTTCTACGCCGCCCACCTGGCCCGGGAGGGCGTGACGGCCAACGTCGTGGCCCCGGCGCTGATCAGCACGGACATGGTCTCCGACAACCCCGTGGCCCGGCCGGACTTCCTGCCCGTGGGCCGCTTCGGCACGGTGGAGGAAACCGCCGCCATGGTGGCCGCCCTGGTCGAGAACGGCTACGTCACCGGTCAGACCGTCTCCGTCAACGGCGGCTGGTACATGACCTGAGCCGGCGGCCGCGCGGCGGGACGCCCGTGCGGCCGCCGGCCTGGCACGATGCTCGCTTTTTCTTGCCCGATCCGGTCCCTTCGCCACGGGGGGCGTCGCCCGCCCTTGCTTTTTCCCGAATCGGACCGATGCTATCAAGATATCGCGTCGCGGCCTCCGGGCCGCTTCCCGGACGCGTCGACCCTTTGCCCGGGAGGTTTCCATGTTGCGTATGGCCGTGGGGCACGCCAGGTGCCTGGACGCGGATTGCGCCGCCCGCGGCGCGGCGGCCGCCTGCCTCGAGCAGCTCGGCGGCCGGCCCCCCGTGGGGCTGCTCCTTTTCACCGGCGTCGGCTACGACCACGCCGCCATTTTGGCCGTCATCGAGGAGTTCTTCCCGGGCGTGCCCCTGGCCGGGGCCACCTCGGCCGGGGAAATGTCCGCCCCGGCCGGGCCGAGCGACGACTCCGTGCTGCTCGTGGCCTTCGCCGGCGAAGGGATCGCCTGCGCCGTGGGCCTGGCCCGCGACTTCGCCGGGCCCGGTTCCGACCCGCGCGCCCAGGCCCGGGCCGCCCTGGCCGAAGCACTGCCGGCGCTTCCCGGCCCGGCCCGTCTGTGCCTGGCCTTTCCCGACGGCGGCCGGGGAGGCGTGCAGGACTTCGGCCAGGAACTGGCCGCCGCCCTGGCCCCGGACGGCCTGGTCTTCGGCGGCGTGGCCGGCCGGCAGCTCGCCGACCGCCGGCCCGTGCGCCAGTTCTTCGGCCGCGAGGCCCTGCTGCACGCCGCGCCGTTTTTGCTCCTTTCCGGCGACATCCCCCTGACGTTTCGCCTCTCGCGCGGCTGGCGGCCCGTGGGCGGCCTGGCCCGGGTCACGGGCGTGGAAGGCTCCGTGGTGCACCGCATCGGCGAGGGCACGGCCCTGGACTTCTACCGCCACTACCTCGGCCCCCACGCCGAACCGGCCGTGGAACTGCCGCTGGCCATCGCCTGCGAAAAACACAAGGACTTCATCCTGCGCGCCCCGGCTTTTTTCAGCGAAGGCGACGGCAGCATCCAGTTCCCGGCCGGCGTGCCCGAAGGGGCCATGGTCCAGCTGGCCGAGGCCGACCGCCCCGAAATGCTCGCCGACGTCCGCAACATGGCCAAGGAGCTTTCCGCCGACGCCGCCGGCCGCTTCGCTCCGGCCGGCGCGCTGCTCTTTTCCTGCTCCACCCGCAAGGACATTCTCGGCACCAGGGCCGACGAGGAGGTCGGACAACTGGCCGCCGCCCTGCCGCCGGGCACGCCCATGGCCGGCTTCTACTGCCACGGCGAACTGTCCGCCGCCGCGCCGGGCCTGCCCCTGCACCTGCAAAGCGGCTCCCTGGCCGTTCTGGTCCTCGGCGGCGAACCGCCCAAGGCGGCCCTGCCCCAGGCCGACGAGCCGCCCTGCCCGGCCGGAGAGACCGAAACCCTGGAACGCGAAATCCGCTCCCTGACCCGGGCGCTCTCCCGGGCCAACGCCTCGCGCGAGCGCCTGGAAGCGCAAAAGGACCGCTCCCAGGCGCTCATGCGCGTCATCAACCGGGAAATCAACGAGGCGCGCCTGGAAATCCAGCGCAAGAACGAACTGCTGCGCCAGGCCCTGGCCCTGGCCGAGGAGGTCCAGCGCAACCTCCTGCCCCAGGCCGCCCCGGGACTGCCCGGCTTCGACATCGCCGGCACCAGCCTCTACAGCGACGAAACCGGCGGCGACTACTACGACTTCATCCACGAACCCAACGAGGAGAAAAACCGCTTCGGCGTCATCATCGGCGACGTCACCGGACACGGCATCGCCGCCGCCCTGCTCATGACCACTGCCCGCGCCTTCCTGCGCATGCGCTCCTTCCAGCCCGGGTCGCTGGCCGCCGTCATGGACGACGTCAACAAGCTGCTGTGCGCCGACCTGGCCGATAGCGGCCGGTTCATGACGCTCTTCTACCTGGCCATCGACATCGAGAAAAAACGCCTCCACTGGGTGCGCGCCGGGCACGACCCCATCATCCTCTTCGACGCCGAAACCGGACTGGCCCAGGACATCCCGGACAAGGGCGGGCCGCCGCTCGGCGTCATCATCGAAACCCGCTACGCCGAAAACTCCTCCCACGGCATGAAGCCCGGCCAAGTGGCCCTGCTCGCCACCGACGGCCTGTGGGAATCGCGCAACGCCGCCGGCGAAATGTTCGGCAAGGACCGCGTGCGGGCGCTCCTCGCCCGGCACCACGGACAGGCCGCCGCGGACATCGTCGAGGGGGTGCTGGCCGGACTCCGGGAGTTCCTGGGTGACGTGCAGCCGGAAGACGACGTGACCCTGGTGGCGATCAAGGTCGTGCCGGACGCCTAGGGGACGTCCTCTCCCGACGCTCCCCGTCTCCGCCCTTACCGTCCAAGCTCCAGTTCGCCGCTTTTCTGCAGCTTGTGCAGCAGCTTGTCGCCGCCGGCCATGGTGGGGGGCTTGGCGTCGAAGGCGGCGAGGATCATGCCGCAGAATTTGTCGCCCCTGTAGACTTCGACGCGGTAGATGGAGCCGGCCTTGTCCACGGAGTAGTTGGTCTGGAGGTCGGCGCGGGTGAGGGTGACGCCGGACTCGTCGGCCAGGCCGGGTTTGGAGAAGCCGATGACGTTGGTGCGGTAGTCCCGGCTGGGTTCGACACGGAAGGATTTGGCCACGGGCACGACCCGGCCGAAGGGGACGACGCGTTTGACGCCGTCGATTTCCATGGGCACGGCTTCGATGCTGGCGTCGTATTCGCAGTATTGGGGATCGAGTTCGGTGACGTTCTTGTTGCCGAAGTAGACCTTGAGGCTGTTGTCGGCCGAGATCAGGGCCATGATGGGGCTGCCGGGGCGGTATTCCACGGCGCTGCCCTTTTTAAGCGGGATGTAGCGCAGCCGTTCCCTGGCGTTTCGCAGGTCGAGGTAGACCTTGTTGTCGAAAAACGACACGGCCACGTTGCTTTGCAGGGCCTCGCCCACATTGGGCGTGGTCAGCTCGAAACTGCGTTCGAAGCCGATGCCGAAGGAGCGCAGGAAGCTCTCCACCACGGCCAGGTGGTAGTAGGCCGACATGAAGGGGCTGACGTTCTTGCTGCCCTCGATGCCGAAGGCCGGCTTGCCGTGATTGATGGCGAAGTAGGTCAGGGTCTTGGACATCTCCTTGGCGGTTTCGTCGTCGAGGTCGCGGGTATGGGTGTTTTTGACGTGGTAGGCGTGCATGGGGTCGTAGAGGCGTTCGTTGGCGTCGGCGGCGGCCTTTTCGGCCAGGGCGGCCAGGTCGCCGAAGCGCGGGGCGGGCACGGAGGGTTGGTCGATGATGACGGACTGTCCCCAACGCTTGGGGTTTTGCCATTCGGAGACGTAGGTGGGGCTGAAAAAGCCCCAGCCGTCGTGGAGGTGCAGCACGGCCTCGACACGGGAGTCGGTGATGATGGACTTGATCTTCTGGACGGCTTCGTATTCCGGGTCCTTGGGATCGAGGTCGGCGAACTTGCGGTTCATGTCGCCGTGCATGCCCCGGGAATTGTGGATCATGGACAGGAAGTTGAGGTTGGGCACCACCCAGACGGCTCCGCTGGTGATCTTGTAGTGGGAGACCAGCAGCGCGGCGGTGAAGAATCCGCCGGGTTCGTCGCCCTGGATGCCGCCCACCACGAGGATGGTCGGTCCGGGGCGGCCGGATTCGAGCTTGTGCAGGGTAAAGTCCAGATTGCCGCCGTGCGCGGCCGACGCCAGGGCCAGAAGCAGGAACGTGGTCAGGAAAAGGCGCATGGGACCTCGACGGGGTGGTTTTGCCTGACGTTCCCCGGGGAAGTCGGCGTTTTTTCCCCCTAGCCCAAAAGGGGCCGGAAGTCACCCGTGTCCGCCCTGGCGCGGCCTGCGTCACTCGCCTTTGCGCCCTTTGCGACGCTGTTCCAGAGCGACCTTGAAATCCTGCGAATTGAGCCGGTTGAGGATCAGCGTGTCCTCGATCTCCAGGGACCGGCGCAACTCGTTGATGTCGCTTTTGAGCAGCTTGCGGATGGCCAGCATGGTGGCCACCTGCGGCTCCTGGTAGTAGGCCGCGACCTTGAGCGCTTCCTCCTCCAGCCGGGCCGCCGGCACGATCTTGTCCACGATGCCGAGGGTGAGCGCCTCCTCGGCCGTGAAGCGCGGCCATTGCAGCACTTCCGCCGTCTTGGCCCCGCCGAGCATGCGCGACAGGAAGTAGCCGCCGCCGCCCTTGGGGATGGTGCCGAGCTGGGCCGAGGCGTTCTCGAACACGCTCTGTTCGGCCACGATGCGGTAGTCGCAGGCCAGGCTCAGGTTGAGGTGGAAGGCGGAGATGTGGCCGGTGTCGGCGTGGATGGTGACCTTGTTGAGGCCCGCCATGGTCACGGTGTAGTTGTTGACGAGGTTGAACAGGCGCTGGAGCAGGAAGTCCTCGCGCCGGGAGGTGAGGAACTCGTCGAAGAATTCCAGGGTGTCGGCCGCGCCTTCCTTCTGGGGGCAGCCGATGAAGACCACCACGCGCACCTGGTCGGTGTGGGCGATGATCTCCAGGTGGTCGAAGAAGGTGTCGATCTTTTTGAGGTCCCGGGCGTGGCGGGTGAAATGGGGCTTGCCGCGCACGATGAGCACGGCGTCGCGCCGCTCGGCGGAAAAGAACTCGTTGTCCGTGACCAGGCTGGTGGCGGCTTGCATGGAACCCTCCTTGCGGACTCGAGGCCGTTTCGCGGCACGCCGGCGGCAGGCCTGATGCAAGCCGGCGTCTTTATTGGAAGCTGCCACCGCCGCCGGGTCCTGTCAACACGTCCGCCCCCTTCCCGCGCCCGGTGCCGAAATCCGCGAAACCCCTTGCCTTGCCCGGGCGGGCCTTCTATCCTTGGGCGCAACCCCGCAACATACCCACGGAGCCCCTGTTGAGCGCCCGAAGCCTCGATCCCCTCTTCCGTCCCAACTCCGTGGCCGTGATCGGCGCGTCCGCGGACCCCAGGCATCCGGGCGCGGTGATCATGAAGAACCTGCTCGGGGGCAAGTTCCTGGGCCCCGTCATGCCGGTCAATCCGGCCCTGGACGCCGTGTCGGGCGTTTTGTGCTACAAGTCCGTGGACACGCTGCCCCTGACGCCGGACATCGGCGTCATCGCCACGGAGCCGGCCACCGTTCCGGAGTACCTGCGCGAGCTCGGCCGCCGGGGCGTGGGCGCGGCCGTGGTGCTGCCCCCGGGCTGGGCCAAGCTGCCCCGCCACGACAAACGGGTGCTCCAGGCCCGCATGCTGGAGGCCGCCGCGCCCTCGGGCATCCGTATCCTCGGCCCTTCCGGCCTTGGCCTCGTGGTGCCGGGCATCGGGCTCAACTGTTCGCTTGCCGCCTCCGACGCCCTGCCCGGAAAAATCGCCTTCATCTCCCAGTCCGCCTCGCTTTTCACGGCCGTCCTCGACTGGGCGCGCACCAAGGGCTTCGGCTTTTCCCACATCCTGTCGCTGGGCGACCGGGTGGACCTCAAGTACGCCGACATCCTGGACTACATGGCCCAGGACCCCAACACCCGCTCCATCCTGCTCTACGTCGAATCCATCACCGACGCCCGGTCGTTCATGAGCGCCTCCCGGGCGGCGGCGCGCAACAAGCCCGTGCTCGTCATCAAGCCCGGCCGCAAGCTGTGGTCGGTCTTTCCGCCCGACCCGTCCGAGGGCCGCGACGAGGTCTACGAAGAGGCCTTCCGCCGGGCCGGCATGCTGCGCGTGGGCGAGATCGACGCCCTTTTCGACGCCGCCCAGACCCTGGCCCGCTCCCGGCCCCTTCGCGGCGAGAACCTGGCCATCCTGACCAACGGCGGCTCCATCGGCATCATGGCCGCCGACGCGCTCCTGGAGGGCGGCGGCGCGCTGGCCGCCTTCGACGAGGAGGCGCGCGAATCCCTGTCGAAGCTGCTCGGCCCCAACTGGCTGCGCCACGGCGTGGTGGACATGAGCTTCGACGCCGCCCCGGCCGACTACGCCGAGGCCCTGCGGGCGCTTCTGCGCGCGCCCGGGGTCAACGCCGTGCTGGTCATCCACGTGCCCTTCCCCGGGGTGAGCGCCGACGAGGCGGCCAAGGCCATGGCCGAAGTGCTGGCCAGGACCAACCGCACGGTGCTGGCCTGCTGGATGGGCTACGATCCGGCCTCGGGCGCGGCGCTGGCCACCCTCAACAACGCCGGCGTGCCCACCTACGAGACCCCGGACCAGGCCGTGTCCGCGTTTTTGCACCTGCTGCGCTACCGCCGCAACCAGGAACTGCTCATGGAGATGCCGGCCAGCCTGCCCTCGGAATACGCCCCGGACCCGGACGCGGCCCGGGCCGTGGTGGAGCGGGCCTTCGCCGAAGGCCGGCTCGTGCTCACCGACCCCGAGGCCAAGGAGGTGCTCGGCTACTACGGCGTGCGGGCCGTGGCCTCGCAGTTCACCGAGGACGTGGACGACGCCGTGGCCGCGGCCGAGGCCCTGGGCTTTCCCGTGGCGGTCAAGGTCGTTTCCCCGGACGTGCCCCAGCCCTTCGACGTGGGCGGCATCGTTCTGGACCTGGCCGGTCCCGAGGCCGTGCGCGAGGCGGCCGAGGCCGCCCGCCAGCGCGTGTGCGAGCACGTGCCCGGGGCGCGCGTCGAGGGCTACGTGGTCCAGGAGATGGGCCGCCGGGCCGGGGCCTACGAAGTCACCATCAAGGCCCGGGTGGACCCGGTGTTCGGCCCGTACATCGTCTTCGGCCAGGGCGGGCTGGCCGCCAGGGTCACCCGGGACCGGGCCGTGGCGCTCACGCCGCTCAACATGTCCCTGGCCCGGGATCTGGTCTCGCGCACCCGGGTGGCCGCCTCGTTCGGCGGCGCGGTCGGGCAGCCGGCCGTGGACGTCTCCGCGCTGTGCCTCACCCTCAACCAGGTCTCCCAGTGCGTGGCCGACCTGGAGCGCATCGCGGCCATCGACCTCAACCCGGTGCTGGCCCAGCCGGACGGGGTGCAGGTCATCGGCGCGGCCATACGCCTGACCGCCGAAGCCGAGCCCGACGCCCACCGCCTGGCCATCCGGCCCTACCCGCGCGAACTCGAGGAGTGCGTGACGCTTCGAAACGGCCGCCACGCCCTGCTGCGCCCCATCCGGCCCGAGGACGAGCCGGCCCATTTCGAATTCTTCAAGCACCTCTCGCCCGAGGACCTGCGCTTCCGCTTCTTCGGCGTGGTGCGCGAGCTGACCCATACCGAGATGGCCAAGCTCACCCAGATCGACTACGAGCGCGAGATGGCCTTCATCGCCACGGCCCCGGGCGAGGGCGGCAAGCCCGAGACCCTCGGCGTGGTGCGGGCCTCGACCCGGCCGGACAACGCCTCGGCCGAGTTCGCGGTCATCATCCGCTCGGATCTGAAGGGCCTGGGCCTGGGCCGGCTGCTCATGGAGAAGATCGTCCGCTACTGCAAGGGGCGCGGCACCCGGGAGCTGACCGGCCAGGCGCTCATGGAAAACGGCGGCATGCAGGGGCTGGCCGAGAAGCTCGGCTTTTCCGTGGTGCGCAACTACGACGAGGAAGTCGTGGAAATGCGCCTGCCCCTGAACGAACCGGGTTCCGGCGGAGGCGCGCCGTGACCGCCGGCTCGCCCGCGGCCGAAGAGGCCGTGCCCGCCCAGGAGCTCAAGTCCTACCTGCCCGTCAAGACCCTGTCCCTGCGTCCCTGGGGCAAGGGGCGATTTTCCTTCTACGTGCGCAAGGGCGGCGGCCTCGTGCTCTACGCCACGCGCGGCGCGGCCTTCACCGCCGAGCAGCTGGCCAGGCTGCGGGCCATGGGCGTGGAAACCGTCTACATCCACAAGGGCGAACAGCGCCATTACGAGAACTACCTGCGCGAATCCCTGGGCGAGCTTTTGCTCGACGAATCCATTCCCCTGGCCGCCCGGGCCGAGGTCTGGCACGCCAGCGCCGTGACCCTGGTCCGGGGCGTGCTCGAGGAGAAGCTCCCCCACAACATCAGCCGCGCCCGCTTCGACCAGGTCGGCAAGCTCGTGCGCCAGTCCCTCGGCTTCCTCCAGGCCCCGGACGCCGTCAAGAACGTGGGGCGGCTCATCAGCAAGGGCTACCAGGAATACCAGCACGGCCTGGCCGTCATGGTGCTCACCTCGCTCGTGCTCATGGACCGGCCGGGGGCCGACGAGGAGCTCCTGGTCAAGGTCGGCGTGGGCGCGCTCTTGCACGACGTGGGCAAGCTCGGACTGCCGGCCGGGCTGCTGGAGCGCCGCCCCGAAATCTGGACGCCCGAGGACGAGACCGCCTTCCGCTCCCACCCGGCCCTGGGCGTCGGCATGTGCGTGGGCCTGCCCCTGCCGGCCGAGACCATGCACTGCATCCTTTTCCACCACGAGCAGGAGGACGGCCGGGGCTTTCCCGCCGGCCTGCCGGGCACGGGCATTCCGCCCTACGTCAAGGCCCTTTGCGTGTGCAACACCTACGACGCCCTGACCCGAGCCTGCGTCTGGCGGCCGGCCTACCCGCCCTTCGAGGCCCTGCGCAAGATGGAGGCGCGCAAGGAAACCCTGGACCGGACCATGTTCAAGCGGCTCATCATGATCCTGGCCGACGCCGAAATGCTGCCGGGCGGCGGCCAGGCGGCCAGGAAGGGCGAACTGCCCCCCACGGCCCCGCCGGCCCAGACGACGCCGGGACCGGGCGAGGTCGCGCCCGGAGACGACTAGGCCGTGTCCCAGGCCGCGCGCTACGATCCGGGCGTGTTCGCCGCCACGGTCCTCGACCCGGCCAGGCTGCGCCTGGAGCCCGGGCCGCGCCCGCCGCGCCTGACCGTGTGCCTGCCCCACCTGCACAAGGACCACGTCTTCGGCGGCCTGGGCTCCGTGCTGGAGCTGGCCCGCTTCCTGGCCCCGCACTATCCGGAAACGCGGTTTTTGAGCCTCACCCCCCTGCCCGGGGAAGCGGACCGCCTGGACGCGGCCGTTTGCCTCGGACGCCGGGAAGGCCCCCCGCCCGAGGTCGTCTCCCTGCACGACGACGCCACGCTCACGGTCCACGGCGGCGACGTCTTCCTGTGCACCTTCTGGCGGGCCGTGCCGGTCTGGGAGGCCTTTTCCGACCTTCTGCGCCGGGCCGGGCGGCCGGCCAACCCGTTTTACTACTTCATCCAGGACTGGGAGCCGGGCTTTTACCCCATGAGCCTCGACCACATGCTGGCCGAGGCCACCTACGGCCACGGCCAGGCCTGCACGGCCGTGGTCAACTCCCTGGAGCTGGCCCGGTTTTTGGCCAAGAAACGCTACGCCCTGGGCCAGGTCGTGGCCGTGCGCCCATCGCTCAACCCCGTGCTGGCCGAGGCGCTCTCGGCCCTTGGCCGCCGCCTGCCGCCGCGACCGGCGGACCGGCTCAACATCCTGGTCTACGGCCGGCCCGGACACCACCGCAACTGCTTCCCGGCCCTGCTCGCCTGCCTGTGGGCCTGGCTGTCCGCCTTCCGGCCGGCCCGCGCCCTGCCCGTCAACCTCGTAAGCGCCGGCACGCCCCACGAGGACGTGGCCTTTCCCGACGGCTCGATCTTGGTCAGCCGCGGCATGCTCTCCCTGCCGGACTACGTCGCCGCCCTGCTCCAGTCCCATGTCGGCCTGTCGTTCATGGCCTCGCCCCATCCGTCCTACCCGCCGCTGGAGATGGCGGCCTTCGGCCTCGAGGTCGTGACCAACGCCTACCCGTGCAAGGACCTCTCGACAGGCCACCCGGCCGTGCGCAACGCGCCCATGCACCGCCCGGCCGCGGCGGCGGCCGTCCTCGACCAGGCCGTGGCCGCCGCCCTGGCCGGGGCGGGCGCGCCCCGCCGCTCCATGCTGCCGGACACCCTCAGCCCGGACGGCTGGCAGGCCAACTTCCGCCGGGCCGGGATTCCCATCCTGGCCCCGGCCGTCTGAACCGGATCGCCATGTCCGCCAAGCTCGACCTGACCCAGGCCACCTTCTTGGTGCCGCTGAAGTTCGACTCCCTGGAGCGCGTGCGCAACCTGCTGGTGGTGCTCCGCTTTTTCGCCCGCCACGTGGAGACGTCCCTGGTTTTGACCGAAACCGGGACCCGGCCCGGCTTCGCGCCCCACCTGACGGACCTGCCGCCGGGCGCACGCTACGACTTCGTGCCCGACGACCGGCCCTTCTTCCACCGCACCCGGCTGCTCAACCGCATGCTGCGCGCCTGTCCCACGCCCGTGGCCGTGGTCTGCGACGCCGACGTCGTCTGCCACCCGGCCCAGCTCAAGCGGGCCCTGGCCGCCGTCCTGGACGGCGCGGACATGGTCCTGCCGTACGACGGCCGCTTCCTGGACGTGCCCGAGGCCCTCGTTCCCCGGCTGCTCGGCCCGCCGGCCGGCTTTCCCGGCCCCAGGGAATGCCCCGCCCTCTACGAGGACGGCACGGGCGGCATGGTCTTTTTCCGCAAGGCGAGCCTGCTCGCCGCCGGGCTCTACAACGAGCGGTTCCTGTCCTGGGGCCACGAGGACAGGGAGCTGCTCCACCGCCTGACCGGGCTGGGCTTCCGCTTCGAGCGCCTGCCCGGCTGCATGCTCCATCTGCACCACCCGCGGCACGCCGACAGCCACCCCATGAAAAATCCCCATTTCGCCGCCAACACCCGGGAATACGAACGCGTCAAGGCCATGGACGAGGCCGAGCTTCGCGCCGCCGTGGCCGCCTTTCCCTGGCTCGACGAGGCGGCCGATCCGGCGGGAGAAGCGGGGCAAGGGGAGAAGCCGTGAAGCGCCTGGCCTGGCTGGCCAATCCCCTGTTCGCCCCGGAGCTTGGGCCGCTGCTCGCCCCGCGCGGCTGGAGCGTGGCCCACGTGCACGTGCCGGCCCACCGCTTCTTCGCCTGGGACGACCTGGTCGCGGCCTTCGGCTTCGCGCCCGACGCCCTCGTCTACGGCGACATGAGCGTGCCGCCCATGCTGCTCGGCCTGGAGCGCTACCCCTGCCCCACGGTCTTCGCCTGCGTGGATTCCCACATCCACGCCTGGTATCCCCTCTACGCCCAGGCCTTCGACCTGTGCCTGGTCGGGCTGGCCGACCACCTGCCGGCCTTTGCCGGGCCGCGCGGCGACGCCTCATGGCTTCTGTGGTCGCCGCCCTTCGCCGCCGACGCCGACCGGCCGGGGCAGGCGGGCCTTGACGGCCCCAAGCGCCACGACATGGTGTTCGTGGGCAAAAACGACCCGGTCCTCACCCCGGCGCGAAGCGCCTTGCTGGCCCGGCTGGGCGAGCGCTTCCCGGGGTTCGCCGCCCTGACCGGCCCCTACCGCGAAGCCTTTCGCCAGGCGCGCCTGGTGTGCAACGTCGCCGAGCACCGGGACCTCAACTACCGGGTGTTCGAAGCCCTGGGCTGCGGGGCCTGCCTGGTCACGCCGCGCGTCGGCCACGGCCTGGACCGGCTTTTCACCGACGGCGAGGACCTCTTCCTTTACGACCAGGAGGATTTCGAGGGGCTGTGCCGGCTTGTGGAGGCGTTGCTGGCCGATCCCGGCCGCAGGCTTCGCGTCGCGGCCTCGGGCCTGGCCAAGGTGGACGCCGGGCACCGGGCCGTCCACCGGGCCGGGGCCTTCGCCGACTGGTTCCTGGAAAAGCCCCTGGCCGCCCTGGCCGCCGGGCGCGTGGCCCGGGCCCGGGCCATCCACGAACGCGTGCTGCGCCCGCTCTACCTGCACTGGGCCGAGGCCGCCGGCGGCGGGGAGCTGGCCGGGCGTTTCCTGGCGGCCGCCCGGGCCGGGTCCGGGGACTGATCGCCCCCGAAAACGCGGCGGGCCCCGGACGCGCCTTCGCGTCCGGGGCCCGTCAATGCCAGGCAAAAACCCGCCTCAGCCCGGATAGCCCTCGTCGGCGGGCAGTCCCCGGGAATTGGCCGCCTGCTTGGCCAGCACGTCGCAGCGTTCGTTGTCGGCGTGGCCGGTATGGCCCCGCACCCACTGGAACCGGACGGCATGGCGGGCCAGCAGCGGAATGAGCCGCAGCCAGAGGTCCTGGTTTTTCACCGGCTTTTTCTCGGCGTTGACCCAGCCCCGCTTCTGCCAGCCGGCCAGCCAGCGTTTCTCGATGGCGTCGTGGACGTAGCGCGAATCCGTGACCAGGGTCACCTTGGTCGGCTCGGCCAGCGCCTCCAGGGCCACGATGGCGGCCAAGAGCTCCATGCGGTTGTTGGTGGTGAGCTTCCTGCCGCCGGAAAGCTCCATCCGTTCGCCGTCCGCTTCCCACACCGCCGCGTAGCCGCCCGGGCCGGGATTGCCCAGGCAAGCCCCGTCGGTGTGGATGACCAGCGGCGGCATCGTCGTCTCAGTCATGTCGTTCTCCTTTTCCCTGGCCCGCCGCTGCGTCCAGGGCGTCGACAAGCAGTCCCACGGCGGCCAGCGCCCCCTCGCGCCGCCGCCCTTCCCGGCAGGCCGCGTCCAGGTGCTCCCGGCCGAGGTCCTCGGCGAATCCCGGCGGCAGGGCCGAGGCGGCCAGGGGGGCGAGGATCGCCCGGCTGGCCCGGCAGTCGGGATCGGCGTAGAGGAGCGCGGCGTCGGCCCCGGCCGCCATGTCGTCCGGAGGCGGCCCGCCCAGGCGCAGCCGCAGCGCCAGCCCGTAGCGCGCCTTGAGCGCCCCGGCGCGTTCCAGGACCCAGGCCCGGTCGGCCGCGTCGAGCAGGCCCGCCGGGTCGGCCACGGTCCCCTTGGCCCGCGCCTTTTCGATCACCGTGTCGAAATTTTTCTGATAGGCCACGACGACCATCGCGAACACGCCCGCCAGGAGCGCTCCCCGGGCCAGGCGCTCCAAGGGCCGCCCGCCGCGCGGCGAGAAGAAAAGCCGCTTCACCCCGCCGCCGCCCCGCCGTCCGCCGCCCGGCCGTCGCGCACCCGGACCACCCGGCCGCAGCGCCCGGCCAGGCCCGGGTCGTGGGTGACGAGCACCAGCGTGGCCGCCTCGGACAGGGAGAAAAGCAGGTCCATGACCAGCTCGCCCGTGGCCCCGTCGAGGTTGCCCGTGGGCTCGTCGGCCAGGAGCAGTCGCGGCCCCGGGGCCAGGGCCCGGGCCAGGGCCACCCGCTGCTGCTCGCCGCCGGAAAGCTCGGCCGGGTAATGGTCCAGCCGGTCCCTGAGGCCAACGGAGACCAGCGCCTCCTCGGCCCGGGCGAAGGCGTCGCGCCGGCCGGCGAATTCCAGGGAGAGCGCCGCGTTTTCCAGCGCCGTCATGGCCGGGGCCAGGTGGAAGGCCTGGAACACGATGCCCACGTTGTCCCGGCGAAAGGCCGCCAACCCGTCCTCGTCCAGGGCAGAGAGGTCGTGGCCGGCCACCCGTACCGTGCCCGAGGAGGCCCGTTCGAGGCCGGCCAGGAGCATGAGCAGCGTGGTCTTGCCCGCGCCGGAAGGCCCCATGATGGCCAGCCGCTCCCCCGGGGCGGCCCGAAGGTCCACGCCCCGCAGGATGTTGACCGTGCCGGCCCGGCTCTGTAACGTCAGGCGCACGTCGGACAGCGAAATGATGTCTCCGGCTCCGGCATCCATGCGAAAAAAAACCTCCGGCCACGTCGCCGTCAAAGGATACCAGCTTGTCTGCAAAAGACAAACCCGGCTCGCGGCCCTGGCCGCGCTCCTGGGCTGCCTGCTTTGGGGCGGCCTGGTGACGCCGCCCGCCCTGGCCGCCGGCCCCCGCCTCGCCGCCCTCGGCGACAGCCTGACCGCCGGCTACGGCCTGCCGGCGGACGACGCCTTTCCGGCCCAGTTGGAAAAGGCCCTGGCCGCCAGGGGCCGGCAGGCGAGCATCGTCAATTTCGGCGTCTCGGGCGACACCACGGCCGGCGGCCTGGCCAGGCTCGGCCAGGCGCTGGCCATGCGCCCGGACGGCGTGATCCTGGAGCTCGGGGCCAACGACATGCTGCGCGGCCAGGACCCGGAAGCGGCCCGGGCCAACCTCGACGCGATCATGCGGCGCCTGTCCGAGGCCGGCATCCCGGTCCTCGTGTGCGGCATGCGCGCGGCCAGGAATTTCGGCGCGGACTACGCCGCCGAGTTCGACGCCGTGTATCCCGAACTGGCCAAGAAATACGACGCCGCGCTCTACCCCTTCTTCCTCGACGGCGTGGCCGGCCGGCCGGACCTGACCCAGGCCGACGGCCTGCACCCCACGGCCCGAGGCGTGGCCGAGGTCGTGACCCGCATCCTGCCCACGGTCGAGGCCTTCCTGGACCGCATCGAGCGGACGAAAACCCCAAAACCCTGAAGCGCCGCCATGCCAGCCCTGCTCGTCGACGTCGGCAACACCAACATCAAGTTCGGCCTGGCCGAGCGCCAGGGCCTGGGGCCGTCCTTCGCCGTGCCCACGGACCGTTCGGCCACGCCCGACAGCCTGGGGCTCACCCTGGTCACGGCCTTGTCGCTGCACGGCTGCAAGCCGGCCGACGTGGAAGCGGCCGTGGCCTCGTGCGTGGTGCCGCCCATGGCCCCGGTTTTGGCCGGAGCCGTGTCGCGCTACCTCGGCGTGCGGCTGCGCTTCGTGCCGACCGACGTGCCGGTGCCGCTCAAAAACCTCTACGGCCGGCCCCACGAGGTGGGCGCGGACCGGCTGGTCACGGCCTATGCCGGGCGCATGGCCGTGGACGCGCCCGGAGTCATCGTCATCGATTTCGGCACGGCCACCAATTTCGACTGCGTCAAGGGCGACGCTTTCCTCGGCGGGCTCATCTGCCCGGGCATGCTGACATCCCTGTCGGGGCTGGTCAGCAAGACGGCCAAGCTGCCCCACGTGGCCCTCGATCCCCCGGCCGACGGGGCCCTGTCCATCGGCCGGTCCACCTCGGAGTGCATCAACCAGGGCTTCGTGTTCGGCTTCGCGGACATGGTGCAGGGCGTGACCACGCGCCTGGCCGCCCACCTCGGCGGCGAGGTGCGGGTGCTGGCCACGGGCGGGTTCGCCGAAAAGCTGGCCCCCATCTGCCCGGTGCTGCGCGACGTGCGCCCGGATCTTCTCCTCGAAGGCCTGCGCCGGCTGTGGCTCGGACACCAGCCGCCGCGGGCAGGGACAAAAAAGGGATTGTCATAATCTTCTCCCCGTCGCACAATCGAACGATAGAAACGGCGAGGGCCGCCTTTCCGCCAGGCCGGCGCCCAACCAGGAACGCCCCATGCTCCCGGAACTGCTCGGCTGCTACCAATCCCAGAAGCTCGAAAAGATGGGCAAGACCGCGGGCTCGGGCCGCGACTTCACCCAGCGCATCAACTGGCTGGCCATGCGCCTGGACGCCGCCCGCATCCTGATCTTTCCGCTCAACGACAAGAACCTGCCCATGCCCTTGCAAAAGACCGTGACGCCGCAAGAGTTCATGGGACATTTCCTGCCCGCGCCCCTGGTCTTCAAGGAGCAGTTGGCCCCGGCGGCCCTGGTTCTCGGACGGCTGCTCGGCGGCAGCGGCGGCACGACCATCGACCAGAACGCCCTGCCCGAGGCCGAGCGCGCCCTGTTCACCGTCATCCTGGTGGCCCTTTCCGCCGGCGGCCACGACGACAGCGACGGAGCCGTGCTGGCCGTGCTGACGGGCAGCGGGGCCACCAGCGGCGGCGACGCCCAGAAAAAAACCATCAACGCCTTCGGCATCGAGCTGCGCAAGCAGAAGAACTTCGAGACCGCCGCCGCCTACTACCGTACCGCCCTGGAGCTGGCGCCGAAAGACGAGCGGCTGATGTTCAACCTGGCCCGGGTGCTCTACGAACAGGGCGAGCTGCCGGGCTGCCGCGACCTGCTGGAAAAGGCCCTGGCCGCCGATCCGGACTTTTCCGAGGCGCGCAAGTTCCTGCGCCACGTCCGCCGGCGCGAGGGCACGCTGTCCGAGGCCGAATTCCCGGACATTTCCCTTTAGGGCCCGGACCGCCCCGGCGGCATGCCCGGCCGTCGCGAAAACGCCGTACGCCGGGACTTATAAATCGCCGCGAATTGCGTTACAGCCAGAAGCGGCGGGCCGCCCGGCCCGCCTCCCAAACACGCCACACCGACCCAAAAGACCGAACAAGGAGACGCTCATGAGCACCATTGCCGCCGTCTGGGCCAGGGAAATCCTTGATTCCCGCGGCAATCCCACCGTCGAAGTGGAGGTCACCCTGGAATCCGGCGCGTCCGGACGGGCCGCCGTGCCTTCCGGCGCCTCCACCGGCACCCGCGAGGCCCTCGAGATGCGCGACCAGGACGCCTCCCGCTACGGCGGCAAGGGCGTGACCAAGGCCGTGGAGCACGTCCAGGGCGAGCTGGCCGAGGCCGTCATCGGCATGGACGCCTTGCAGCAGGTGGCCATCGACAACACCATGATCGACCTCGACGGCACGGAGAACAAGTCGCGCCTGGGCGCCAACGCCATCCTCGGCGTGTCCATGGCCGTGACCCGCGCCGCGGCCATGTTCCTGGGCCAGCCGCTGTACAACTACCTCGGCGGCATCAACGCCAAGGTGCTGCCCGTGCCGCTCATGAACATCATAAACGGCGGCGCCCACGCCCCCAACAACCTGGACATCCAGGAGTTCATGATCGTGCCGCTCGGCGCGCGCACCTTCGCCGACGCCCTGCGCATGGGCGCGGAGACCTTCCACACCCTCAAGAAGATCCTGGCCGCCGACGGCCACATGACCGCCGTGGGCGACGAGGGCGGCTTCGCCCCCAACCTCAAGGACCACGACGAGGCCTTCAGCTACATCGTCAAGGCCATCGAGGAGGCCGGCTACCGCCCGGGCAACGAGATCTCCCTGGCCATCGACGCGGCCGCCTCGGAATTCTACAAGGGCGGCAAGTACGTGCTCGGCGGCGAGAAGCGCTCCATGAGCTCCGACGAGATGGTCGCCTACCTGGCCGGATTCGTGGACCGCTATCCCATCATCTCCATCGAGGACGGCCTGGCCGAGGGCGACTGGGAGGGCTGGAAGAAGCTCACCCTGGAACTGGGCGACCGCATCCAGCTCGTGGGCGACGACATCTTCGTCACCAACCCCGACATCCTGGACGAGGGCATCCGCCAGGGCGTGGCCAACTCCATCCTCATCAAGCTCAACCAGATCGGCACCGTGACCGAGACGCTGGACACCATCGAGATGGCCAAGCAGGCCGCCTACACCACGGTGGTCTCCCACCGCTCGGGCGAGACCGAGGACAGCTTCATCGCCGACCTGGCCGTGGCCATCAACGCCGGCCAGATCAAGACCGGCTCGCTTTGCCGCTCGGACCGCCTGGCCAAGTACAACCAGCTTCTGCGCATCGAGGAGGAGCTGGAGGACGCGGCCATCTTCTACGGCCCCTACATGGCCGAGAACTGGTACGACGTCGAGGAAGACGAAACGGAATAGGCGCTTCGCCGTTCCCCCCTTTCGGCGCGCCGGGCAGGTCAGGCCTCCCGGCGCGTCTGTCTTTTTCTCCCGGAGGTTGCGCATGGCCCCAGCGAACCCGCGCGCCCTGCGGCTCGGCCTGCTCCTCTGCCTGTGCCTGCTGCTGGCTTCCCCGGCCGCGCGGGCGGCCGGCGACGGGATCGCCGCCCGGACCGTGACCCTGTCCGCCGGGCGGCATCCGGTGACCGCGACGCATTTTCTCGCGGCGGGAGACGCGCCGCGTCCGGCCGTGCTCCTCCTGCACGGCCGCCAGGGACTCGCGCCCTTCGCGGACTTCTACCGCCGCCAGGCCCAGGCCCTGGCCCGGGCGGGCCTGGACGCCTATCTCTTCACCTACTACGACGAGACGGACCCGGCCCGGGCCAACGCCCCGGCCGCCGCGACGCGGCAGGCGCTTTTCCGGGAACGGGCCCCGGCCTGGGCCGCGCTCGTGCGCGACGTGGTCGGCGACGTCCTGGCCGACGCCAGGTCCTCGGGGCGCGTGGGACTCCTGGGCTTTTCCCAGGGCGGCTTCCTGGCCGTCGGCGTCGCCGGCGCGGACCCGCGCATCGACGCCCTCGTGGTCTGCTACGGCGGCGTCCCGGGCGTCTTTCGCAACGCCGTCGGACGGCTGCCGCCGCTTCTGGAACTGCACGGCGACGCCGACGACGTCGTTCCCCCGTCGGAAGGCAAGGCCCTGGTCGAACTGGCCCGGCGGCTCGGAGGCACGGCCGCGATGACGGTCTTTCCCGGGGCCGGACACGGCTTTTCCGGCGAGGACGCCCGCAAGGCCCAGGCCCTGACCGTGGAGTTCCTCGGCCGCAGGCTGGGTGATAACGCCGACTGAAGGGTGGACGCGGGCCGGGCTTGGCGGCTAATGAAAGCGAGACGCGCAAGCCTTCCGGTCGCGCCGCCTCCGCCCGCAACCCCGCCGTTGCGGCCAGGCAAAGGAGAAACCGCCATGCTGCTCATCGATGGAAAGAAAGTCGCGGCCGAACTGCGCCTGAAAGTCCGAAGCGAGGTGGACGCCATCGCCCGGGAATACGGCCGCCCGCCGCATCTGGCCGTCATCCTCGTCGGCGACGACCCGGCCTCCCAGGTCTACGTGCGCTACAAGGAAAAGGCTTGCGAGGAAGTGGGCATCGCCTCGCGCATCTGGCGGCTCGACGCCGGGACCACCCAGTGCGCCCTGGAGCGCCACCTCACCGAGCTTTGCGAAAGCGACGACATCGACGCCGTCCTGCTCCAGCTGCCCCTGCCGCGCGGCCTGGACGCCAACCGCTGCCTGGCCCTGGTCGACCCGAGAAAGGACGTGGACGGCTTCCACCCGGAAAACGTGGGGCGGCTGTCCATCGGCCTGCCGGGGCTTCGGCCCTGCACGCCCTACGGCGTCATGAAGCTCCTCGAATACTACGGCCTCTCGCCGGCCGGCAAACAGGCCGTGGTCGTCGGGCGCAGCAACATCGTGGGCAAGCCCATGGCCATGCTCCTTTCCGCCCAGACGCCCTTCGGCAACGCCACCGTGACCATGTGCCACTCGCGCACCCCGGACCTGGCCGCCGTGTGCCGCCAGGCCGACCTGCTCGTGCCGGCCATCGGCAAGCCCAAGCTCATCACCCGCGACATGGTCAAACCCGGCGCGGTCATCGTGGACGTGGGCATGAACCGCCTGCCCGACGGCAAGCTCTGCGGCGACGTGGACTACGAAAACGTCCTGGACCTCGTCTCGGCCATCACCCCGGTGCCCGGGGGCGTGGGCCCCATGACCATCGCCACGCTCATGGCCAACACCGTGGAGGCCTTCCGCTGGCGGCGCGAAAAGCCGCTGTGCCCCGTGGGCTGAAGCGCCATGTTCTCCCTGGCCTCCATCCCGAATCTGGCCCGAAACGCCCGGCGGTTCACGGAAATCGCCGGCGTGCTGGCCAAGTACGGGTTGGCCGAGTTTCTGGCCGCCACGGACACCTCCTTTTTCCGCGACCAGCTCAAGGGGCCGGCCGGCGCGGCCCTTGCGGGGCTGCGGCGCGAGGAGCGCCTGCGCCTGGCCATGACCGAACTCGGGGCCACGGCCGTCAAGATCGGCCAGATCCTCTCCACCCGGCCGGACCTCGTGGGGCCGGAAACGGCGACGGAGCTGGCGAAACTGCGCGACGACACCGCCCCGGACGCGCCGGCGGTGGTGCGGGGCACCATCGAGGCGGATCTGGGCGCGCCGCCCGAGGCGCTGTTCGAGGCCTTCGAGGAGACGCCCGTCGCCTCGGCCTCCATCGGCCAGGTCCACCGGGCCAGGCTCGCCGACGGGTCGCGGGTGGTGGTCAAGGTGCGCCACGCCGGCATCGAGGAGGACGTGCGCGCCGACCTCGACATCGCCATGGGCCTGGCCGAGCTGGCCGAGCGCGGCGTCGTGGAACTGCGCCTGTACCAGCCCCTGGCCGTGGCCGCCGAGATGCGCCGCACCATCCTGCGCGAGCTCGACTTCACCCGCGAGGAACGAAACCTCCGCCATTTCGCCGCCAACTTCGCGGGCGACGCCCGGGTGGCCTTTCCCCGGACCTTTCCGGCCCTAAGCGCCCGGCGCGTGCTGACCATGGAGGAGTTCGACGGGCAGTCCGTGGCCGCCCTGGCCGCCGCTCCGGCCACGCCCGAGGAGTCCGAGCGCCGCACGCGGCTGGCCAGGAACGCGGCCGACGTCTTTTTGGAGATGATCTTTCGCGACAACTTCTTCCACGCCGACCCGCACCCGGGCAACCTCGTGATCCTGCCCGGCGACCGGCTGGGGCTGCTCGACTGCGGCATGGTCGGCCGCATCGACGAGCGCACCCGCCGGGCGCTGGAGGACGCACTTCTGGCCGTGGCCTCGGGCGACGCCCAGGCGCTCACCGAGCAGGTCGTGCGCCTGGGCCGGGTGCCGCCGGGCCTCGACCGCGAGGCCCTGGCCGCCGACGTGGAGGAGTTCGTGGCCGACTACGCCGGCCAGGCCGTGGGGGCCTTCGACCTGACCGGGGCCCTGGCCGACGTCTCGGCCCTGGTGCGCCGCCACGGCATATTACTGCCGCCGACCGTGGCCCACCTCATCAAGGTCTTCGTGGTCCTGGAGGGGGCGTCGCGGGCGCTGCACCCGGGCTTTTCCCTGATCGAGGTCATCACCCCCTACGCCTCCAAGATCCTGGTGCGCCGCTTCTCCCCGGCCGAGATCTTCTCCCGGCTGCGGCGCGGGGCGCGCGACTGGAACGCCCTGCTCGAAACCCTGCCCCGGGACGCGGCCGAGATCTTGCGCCGGGCCCGCGACGGCCGCCTGGACGTGCGCCTGGACCACAAGGGCCTGGACGGCACGGTCAACCGCCTGGTCTACGGCATCGTCACGGCGGCGCTGTTCCTGGGCTCCTGCCTGCTGCTTTCCAGCCGCGTGCCGCCGCTGCTGTTCGACGTGTCGCTTTTCGGCGCGCTCGGTTGCCTGTGGTCCATCGGGCTCGGCCTGCGGCTTTTGCGCGCCGTCAAGCGCAGCGGCGAGCTGGGCGGGCGTTCCTGACGCCCGGGCCCCGGCCTCCCCTCCCCAAAAAAGAAACGGGACCGCTCCCGAAGGAGCGGCCCCGCCAGCAGGCCCGCGCGGCGGCCGGACGGTCACGGACCGTCCGGGCCGTCCGGGCGAGGAGACCTAACCCTTGCCGCAGCCGCAGCCGTGGCCGCAGGCGTCCGTGGCCGCGGCGGCCGCGTGGGGCAGGGGGTTTTGCAGATGCCGGTCCAGGGCGGCCAGAACCGTTTCCAGGGTGCAGCGGCTGAGCATCTCGGAGCCGACCTGCACGTTGGGGCCGTGCGCGCACAACTCGTGGCAGAACGAGGCCTTGACCACCACGGCGTTTTCCAGGCCCTGTTCGATGATGTGGGCCAGCAGGCCGTTTAAGATGTCCTGGGCCCCGCGCAGGTGGCAGCTCGTGCCCAGGCACACCTGCACCTGGATGCGCGGCTCCCGGGCGTCGCCCAAAAGCACCAGGGTCTCGTCGGTGATGCGGCGGCGGCTCTGGTAGGCGGTGTGGAGCAGCTCGTGGGCCTTGTGCCCGCCGACGTCGCCCAGGAACTTGGCGTAGCACTGGTTGACGAAGATGTTGTCCTGGGCCTTGTGCAGCTGGCGGCCCTTGTCGCTCTTGTAGAGCCCCAGGGCGCGGCGCTTGCGCACGGCCAGGTCCAGGTTGACCGGCTGGCCCGCGCCGCCGACGCAGCCGCCGGGACAGGCCATGACCTCGATGAGGTCGTAGTCGCACTTGCCGGCCTTGACCTTCTCGGCCACCACCCGGGCGTTGGCCAAGCCGTAGACCACGGCCAGGCGCAGGGTCGCGCCGCCGACCTCGATGTTGATCTCGCGCAGGCCGGAATCGCCGCGCACGTCGGTGAAGTCGGTGTCGTAGAGCGTCTGGCCGGTCACCTTCTCGGCGGCGTAGCGCAGCACGGCTTCGGTGACGCCGCCGGACGCGCCGAAGATGACGCCCGCGCCCGTGCCGAAGCCGAAGGGCATGTCGCGCGCCTGCGGCTCCAGGTCGTTGAAGCGAAGGCCCGCCTGCTCGATCATGCGGGCCAACTCCTGGGTGGTCAGCACGTAGTCCACGTCCTGGACGCCTTCATGGCTGAACTCGGGGCGGCGCGCCTCGAACTTCTTGGCCGTGCAGGGCATGACCGAAACGATGGCCAGTTTCTTGCGCGGGATGCCCATCTGCTCGGGCAGCATCTCCTTGACCAGGGAGCCGAACATCTGCTGGGGCGACCGGCAGGAAGACAGGTTGGGCAGCAGTTCGGGGTAGTACTGCTCGGCGAACTGGACCCAGCCCGGACAGCAGGAGGTGAACTGGGGCAGCTTCTCGCCCTTGGCCTTGCGGGCCAGGAACTCCTCGGCCTCCTCGATGACCGTGAGGTCGGCGGAGAAGGTGGTGTCGTAGACCTGGTCGAAGCCGATGGTCTTCATGGCCGCGACCACCTTGCCCATGACGGGCTCGCCGGCCGGGGTGCTGAAGCACTCGCCGATGCCCACGCGCACGGCCGGGGCGATCTGGGCCACCACGGTCATCTCGGGGTCGGCGAGCAGGTTCCAGACGTCCTCGATCTCGGACTTGGGCGTGAGCGCCCCGGTCGGGCACACGCTCGAGCACTGGCCGCAGTTGACGCACTCGACGTCGGCCAGGCCCTTGCCGAAGGCCGGCAGCACGGCGGTCTTGTGCCCGCGGTAGGCGAAGCCGATGGCGCCGATGCCCTGGATCTCCGAGCACATGCGCACGCAGTCGCCGCACAGCACGCACTTGTTGGGGTCGCGCACCAGCGACGGCGAGGACACGTCCACGGCCACGGGCTCCTGGATGGGCTTGAAGCGCACCTGGGACACGCCGAGCTTGCGGGCGATCTCCTGGAGCTTGCACATGCCGTTGCGAAAGCAGGTCGGGCAGCTCTGGTCGTGGTTGGCGAGCAGAAGCTCCACGGCGATCTTGCGGATCTCGCGCAGCTCCTTGGTGTGGATGCGGATCTCCATGCCCGGTTCCGGCGGCGTGGAGCAGGCTCCCATGATGCCCCGGTTCTTGACTTCCACCAGGCACAGCCGGCAGGCCCCGTAGACCGACAGCTCGGAGTGGTAGCAGAAGGTCGGCAGGTCGATGCCCACCTTGCGGATGATCTCGAGCAGGTTGCGCTCCCCTTCGATGGGGACGACCTTGCCGTCGATGACGACGGAGTTCTGGGTATTCTTGGTCATGGCTAGATTCCCTCCACCGCGCCGAACTTGCAGGCCGCCGCGCAAGCGCCGCATTTGACGCAAAGCCCCTCGTCGATGCTGTGGGGCTGCTTTTTCTCGCCCATGATGGCCCCCACCGGACAGGCCTTGACGCACAGGCGGCAGCCCTTGCAGACGGCGGGATTGATGCTCGGACGGGCCAGCGCCTTGCAGCGCCCGGCCCGGCAGCGCTTCTCGAAGACGTGCTCCTCGTACTCGTGGCGGAAGTGCTTGAGGGTGGAGAGCACGGGGTTGGGCGCGGTCTTGCCCAGGCCGCACAGGGACCCGATCTGCACGGCGTGGCCCAGGGTCTCCAGGAGCTCCAGGGTCCTGGCCGTGCCGCGGCCCTCGATGACGTCGTCAAGCAGCGCCAGGAGCTGCTTGGTGCCCTCGCGGCACAGCACGCACTTGCCGCAGGACTCGCGCTGGGTGAATTCCATGAAGAACCGGGCCACGGAAACCATGCAGGTCTTCTGGTTCATGACCACCAGGCCGCCGGAGCCGACCATGGCCCCGACGGAGCGCAGGGAGTCGAAATCCATGGGCAGGTCGAGCATGTCCGGGGTCAGGCAGCCGCCCGAGGGGCCGCCGATCTGCACGGCCTTGAAGCCGGCCTTCTCGATCACGCCCCGGTCGTCGGTGACGCCGCCGCCGATGTTGAGCACGATCTCGCCCAAGGTGGTGCCGAAGGGCACCTCGATGAGGCCCGTGTTGCAGACGTGGCCGGTCAGGGCGAAGGTCTTGGTGCCCGGGGACTTCTCGGTGCCGAGCTGGCGGTACTTGGCCGCGCCGCCGAGGATGATGCGGGAGATCTGGGCCAGGGTCTCGACGTTGTTGATGACCGTGGGCTTGCGCCACAGGCCCTTCTGGGCCGGAAACGGCGGCTTGGGCGCGGGCATGCCGCGCCGGCCCTCGATGGAGGCCATCAGCGCCGTCTCCTCGCCGCACACGAACGCGCCGGCCCCTTCCATGACTTCCAGGCGGAAGGACTGGCCCGAGCCGAACAGGTCGTCGCCGAGGAACCCAGCGGCTTCGGCGTCGGCCACGGCCTTGCGCATGCGCCTCACGGCCAGGGGATATTCGGCGCGCACGTAGATGTAGCCCTCGTCCGCGCCGATGCCACGGGCGGCGATCATCATGCCTTCGATCACGCTGTGGGGGTTGCCCTCCATGACCGAGCGGTCCATGAACGCGCCCGGGTCGCCCTCGTCGCCGTTGCAGATGACGTACTTCTTGGCGCTGTCCTGGACGCGGGCCGCCTCCCACTTGCGGCCGGTGGGGAAGCCGCCGCCGCCGCGGCCGCGCAGGCCGGACTCGGAAACGACGTCGCACACGGCCTTGGCGTCCATTTCGGAGAAGGCCTTGCGGGCGGCGGCGTAGCCGCCGTGGGCCACGTATTCCTTGATCTCGTCGGGGTCGATGAAGCCGCATTCCTTGAGCACGTCGCGGCTTTGGCGCTGGTAGAAGGGGATCTGGTCCGGGCCCAGGCACTTCTCCCGGGACCGGGGCTCGACGTAGAGCAGCCGCTCCACGGGCTCGCCCTTAAGCAGCGTCAGGCCCACGATGTCCGGGACGTCCTCCTCAGTGACCTTCGTGTAGAGGATGTTCTCGGGCAAAATGGTGACCAGCGGGCCCATCTGGCAAAAGCCCTGGCAGCCGCTGTGGGACAGGCGCACGCCGTCGCCGTGGCCCTCGGGCTTGAACTCGAGCACGACGTTAAGGCCGGCGGCGGCCATCTGCTTTTCCAGGGCGTCGAGCACCCTCTTGGAGCCGTTGGCCACGCAGCCGGTGCCGGCGCAGACGATGACCCGGCGCAGGCCCGAGGCCGCTTCGCTGCCCGGGGCCTTGGCGGAATCCTGAATGGGACCTTCCATTATTGCAGCTCCTTGACGCGGATGGCGTCGACAAGCGACACGGCGCGGTCCGGGGTCATCTGGCCGTAGACGTCCTCGTTTATCACCATGACCGGGGCCAGGCCGCAGGCCCCCAGGCAGGCCACGGTCTCCACGGTGAAGAGCATGTCCGGGGTGGTGGCCTTTTCCTCGGTCACGCCCAGGCGGGCGCGCAGGGCGTCCAGGATGGGGATGGAGTGCTTGACGTGGCAGGCGGTGCCGTCGCACAGGCGCACGATGTACTTGCCCTTGGGGGTGAGCGCGAAGTGGGCGTAGAAGGTGGCCACGCCAAAGACGTTGGCCTCGGGGATGCCCAGGGAGGTGGCCACGTAGGAGAGCACTTCCTCGGGGAGGTAGCGGTACTCTTCCTGCAGGGCCTGCAGAATGGGCACCAGCCGGGCGGGGTGGCGACCGTAGTGGTCGAGAATGCCGCACAGCTTCTGGAATTTGGTGGTTTCCGCCAGGGAGGCGGCCATGTTCGGCTCCATCCGTTGATCTCCTTTTCGACTGCAAGCGTTTATCGGAGTCCACACGCCGGGTATTTCGTCACTCGCCGCCGCCCTGGCCGCCGTGGCCGCGCATCTGGCTATGCGGCGGCCAAGGCGCAACACCCGAAAACGCCTCGCCGCCGTCGCCGCCCGAAAGCCCCCGGGGCGCGACGCAAAACAGCGCCGCCTCCCGATGGGGGAGCGTCGGGAATCGATCGTCGCATCGAACCAGGGTCATTTGCCGGCGGGGGCGCGAAGGATAGGCTGCGCAACCGCCGGTATGCAGTGCAGCAAAATGCATGCTACGGGCGGGCAGGCCGGTTGCGGGCTTGGGTTAGCGCTCTTTTTTCATTGATGAAATTGGCCGGGAGGCCATCGCGGACCGGGCCCGTTTCCGGGCCTGACGGAGAAGCGGTCGTTGCATATTCGCATCATGTCATGCAAATATGCAACATACCTGACCGCATCGATGGTGTTTCTGCAACACGATATGGCGGCTGGCAGACTTTTTTGCGGCAAATCTGCAACATGCCGTGCCCGCCCCAGACCCGCGAACGCCGCGTCGCGTCAGGGGACCTCCGGCTCGCGCAACGTCAGCAGCATGGCCGCGCCGTCGCCGGTCCACAGCCTGGCGCTGCCGGACAGGGTGAGGCGGACGAAGAAGGCGGCCGCGCCGGGCGCGAACCCGGCCTCCAGGCAGGGCTCGAAGAGCCCGGTGGCGTTGTCGTCGCCCGAGCCGGCGTAGCGGGCGAAGGGATGGTAGGCGACGCCGTCGGCGGACCAGGCCGCCTCGATGAAGCTCTCCGGCCCGGGCGAGGACACTTTGGGGTAGAAGGTCAGCCCGACCCAGGCCACCGGTCGCGGCGCGGCCACGGCGTAGACGATCTCGGCCGTTTGCGCGTCGGCGCGCCGGCCGACGAAGCGCGCCCCGAAGCCCGTCCCGGCCTCGACGCCGCGGCTTTCGGCCAGGCGCACCGGCCCGGCCGCCGCCGGAGCCAGGGGATCGGCCAGCACCACGATGTCCCCCTGCTTGGGCCGGTAGACGGAGTAGTCGGGCAGGGTCTCGGCCAGGGCGTAGGTGTTCTCTATGGCGCGCAAGACCTGCGGGTCCTGGAAGGTCGGGCGCAGCACCACCACCGGAAACCTCCGGGCGGCGATGTCCCGGGCCAGACGGGAGCCGCCGAAGGACCACAGCCCGACCCGCTCGAAGAACTGGCTTTCCGTGGCGTCGAAGAAAAAGAGCTTCCCGCCGCCGCCGACCAGAAGCGGCGCGGCCCCCTCGGCGTTGACCAGGGCCTCGGCCCCGCCCACGGCGCGCCTCAGGGCCTCGTCCCGGGCGGCGGCCGCGGCCGCGCCCCCCTCCCCGGCCGCGTCCCGGGGCACGGGCGTCAGGGGCGAAAGGAGCAGGGCCAAGGCCAGGGCCGCGGCCCGGCCGCGCTCCCCGGCCGCCCGGAATGCGCCCAGGAGCGCGCCGGCCCGCAGGGTCAGGATGATGCAAAAGCCCAGGAAATAATTGGTGTCCGCGCCCCAGGTCGCCACGAGCTTGACCAGGAAGGGCGCGTGGACCAGGGCCAGCCAGTCCAGAAGATGCAGCCGACGCCGCCGGACGTCGTCGGCCAGGGCCAGGAGAAAGAGGGCGAGCAGCCCCCAGTAGGCCCGGGCGAAGGCGGCCAGGCGCGGCCAGGCGTTGTCCAGGTTGGTGATGGAGGCGTCGGCCGCGAGCCGGGCCGGGTAGATGACGCAGTGGAGCAGAAAGGCCCCGTCCGTAAGCCCGTACAGGGCCGCGCCGGCCGCCAGGCCCATGGCCCCGGTCAGCGCGGCGAAGCGCAGGCAAAGGCCGACCCCGGCCTGGCCGACCAGACAGGCGGTGACCAGGGCGCAGCACACGGCCGCGGTCTGCTGCTTGGTGAAAAGCGCGGCGGCCATGCACACGGCGGCGGCCACGGGCCAGTCCCGGGTCGCCCGGTCCCTGGCCTTGGCCGCGAAAAGCCCCGTCGCGGCGAAGGCCAGGCACCAGGCGAGCAGATCCGGCCGGATCTGGCGGATGTAGCCGGCCATGTAGGGTCCGGCGGCGAAGCTCAAAGGAACCAGAGCGGCCAGGAAAAGGCTTCGTGTCTCGCGGCGGGTGATCCAGGCCATGACGCACAGAAGTCCGACCCAGCCGGCGTAGCTCGCCAGGTGTCCGCCGCCGGCCACGTCGCCCGGGACCACGGTCCGGGCGGCCAGGGCGGCCAGGGAATGGTAGATGGGCGTATAGAGCGTCACCAGGTACGGATAGTCCCGCATGTCCGGATAGATGCCGCGCCCCTGGCTCAGGAGCCAGATCTTGACCGTCTCGCGGCCGTCGATGAGCGAAGGCACGAGGCCGTGGACCAGGGCGTCGCGCGCGCCGCGCAGCTCGGCGACGACGTCCGGCGCGATCCCGAGGAGCAGCCAGGCGCACAGGAAGCCGCCAAGGCCCGAAAGCAGCGCCCGCCGGCCCGCGAACGCGCCCGTGAAGGACAGGGCGAGGCCGGCCAGGGCGCAGGCGGCGTAGAGCGGCGGGAAACGTCCCGCCGAAAATCCGGGGACGGCCCAGGCAAGGGTCAGGGCGAGGCCCGCGCCGATCCAGGGGATGGCGCGCTGCGGCATGCGGTCGTCCATGCGTTCCGAAGGGTTGGAGTTGGGGAAGCTGCGCCTGCCTTACCCCGAGGCCGGAGCCGCGTCCACTCCTGGGGAAAGCCCCGGAGCAGGGGCGGCGCAGCGCACGTGGGCCAGGCACGGTCCCGGTCCGGCCAGGCCCTCGGCCAGGGCGGCGCCCAGCTCCCCGGCGCGGGTCACGTCCAGGCCCCGCGCGCCCATGGCCCGGCCCAGGGCGGCGAAGTCGACCCCGGACGCGGCCGGCGAATCGTGGCCCAGCACCACGAAAAGGACCGGCAGGCCCAGGCGCGCCGCCGTGGCGACCTCCGCGCCCAGGGACAGC
>JAEWCY010000101.1 GCA_023390395.1 Pseudomonadota bacterium
GCCCAGGGCCGCGGCCGGATAGATGAGGAAGTTGGGCAGCAGGTAGACCTGGAAATCGATGCCCGAAGCCACGATGTAGAGCCCGCCCAGGGCCAGGTAGGCGACGAACCACCAGCTTGGGCCGAAGGCCGCGGCCGCAAGCGCGGCCCAGGCCGCCGAGGCCAGTTCGATCAGCGGATAGAGCGCGGAGATGCGCTCCCGGCAGGCGGCGCAACGGCCGCGCAGCAGCAGGTAACTCACAAGCGGCAACAGTTCCCACCAGGCGAGGGGGTGGCCGCAGTGCGGGCAATGGGAAGCCGGGCGCACGATGGACGTGCCGGCGATGCCGCGCGAGACGCACACGGAATAGAAGCTGCCGAGCACAAGGCCGAGCACGGCGGCGAAGGCCGGAAAAACATAGGGGAAAAGGGCGGGCGAGAGTATTTGCGGCATCCCGCCCTTTTGTCCGTCCCGCCCCGCGACGTCAAGGCGCGGCGTTGCCGTCAGCGGGGTTTGGTCGCCTGGCGGCGGTCGTAGACGGCGCGGATGGCCCCCTCGAGCTCCTCGGTGGGGCAGGGCTTGAGCAGGTAGTCGGCCGCGCCGCCGGCGATCATGGCCGAGGCGATGTCCACCGAGGCGTGGCCCGTGAGCACCAGCACCTCGGCCTCGGGACAGGCGGCGCGCAGAAGCGGCAGGGCCTGCTCGCCGGACAGTCCCGGCATCTTGACGTCGAGGACCACGACGTCGCTGGGGGCCTGGGCCAAAAGCTCCAGGGCCTCCTGGCCGCCGCCGGCGGTGCGCACGGAAAAGCCGTGCCGGGAAAGCAGCTTGGCCAGGGTGTCGCGGAACCGTTCCTCGTCGTCGACGAGCAGCACGCGGATGGGGTCGGCCATGGATCGCTCCGTTTCGCTGGGGTTGGCGTTACAGGGGCAGGGTCACGGTGAAGGTCGCGCCCTGGCCGGGCCGGCTTTCGGCGACGAGGCTGCCACCCAGGCGGGCCACGATGCCGTGGGACACGGACAGGCCAAGGCCCGTGCCCTTGCCCGGCTCCTTGGTGGTGAAGAAGGGATCGAAGATCTTTTCCATGTTTTCCGGTGCGATGCCGCAGCCGGTGTCGCGCACGGCGATGGACACGCGGCCGTCGGCGCGCCGGGTGAGCAGGGTGATGGTCCCACCTGGGGGCGTGGCGTGCAGGGCGTTGGTGAGGAGGTTGAGGATCACCTGGCGCAGAAGCGGCACGTCGGTGCGCACCTGGGGCAGGTCCGGGGCGTAGTCCCGGGCGATGGCCACGCCGCGCCCCTGCGCCTCCTTCTCCACCAGCAGGGCCATGTCCTCGATGACCTGCTCCAGGGCCTCCTCCTGGAGCACGGGCTCCATCTTGCGGGCGAAGTTGAGCAGCTTGTGGGTGATCTGGCGGCAGCGGTCCACCTGCTTGGCGATCTCGCGCAGGCTGTCCCGGGCGTCGGAGAGGTCCTCGTCGGAGAGGCCCTTGCAGTCGGCGGTGATCTCCCGGGCCAGGTCGAGCTCCTGGGTGATGATGGCCAGGGGATTGTTGATCTCGTGGGCGATGCCCGAGGACAGCTCGCCGATGGCGGCGAGCTTCTGGGAATGGAGCAGGCGGCGGTCCATCTCGCGCAGGTCCCGCTCGCGGCTGCGGATGCGCCGGGCCAGCATCAGGGCCGAGCCGATGCAGATGGCCCCGGCCACGAGCGCCAGGACCACGTCGATCTCCGGCGGGGTGAGCAGCGTGGCCAGGACGGCCGCGCCGGCCAGGCCCGGGGCCAGCACGGTGTGCGGCCACAGCGGCGGGAAGACGAACCCGTCAGGCCGGGCGGCTTCTGGCTTCGTTGAGCTGTTTGCGTTCATGGGCCTTCTTGGCTTTTTCCAGCAGTTCCCCGAAGTCCACGGGCTTGAGCACGTAGTCGTAGGCCCCGAGCGACATGCCCTGCATGCCGGCCTCCACCGAGGCGTGGCCGGTGAGGATGATCACCTCGACCAGGGGGTGGCGCTTCTTGATCTCGCGCAGCACGGCCAGACCGTCCATGCCCGGCATGCGCATGTCCAGGATGACGACGTCGAAGGGTTCCGCGTCGAGCCTGGCCAGGGCCTCGGGACCGCTTGACGCGGCCGTGACCGGGATCTGGCGGAAGGTGAACCGCTTGACCAGGGTCTCGATGAAGTCGGCCTCGTCGTCCACGGCCAGTACGCGCAGTCCCATCCGTCCCTCCCGCGGGCAAGGTTTTGTTCCCGTCTCCCGCCGCCGTGGCGGCGGCGCATGCGAAAAGCCCTCGGCAAGGGAACGCCTTTCCCGCAGGGCCGTCTTTCCCCGCCCCGGCTTACGGGACGATGGGCAGCGTGATGTGGAAGGTGGTTCCCTTGCCTTCCTCGCTCGTCACGTGGATATGGCCGCCGAGCTTCTCGACGATGCTGTAGCTGATGGTGAGCCCGAGCCCCGTGCCCTCGCCCACCTTCTTGGTGGTGAAGAAAGGATCGAAGATCTTTTCCAGGGCTTCCTTGGTCATGCCCTTGCCCGTGTCGGAGATGGCGATGTCCACTTCCCCGGCGTCGGGCAGGTGGCGGGTGGCCACGGTGATGGCCCCGTTCCTGTCGATGGCGTCGATGGCGTTGTCCATGATGTTGAGGAAGACCTGCTGGAGCTGGGAGGCGTCGGATTCGATGCGGGGCAGGTCCTTCTGGTAATCGCTTAAAAAGGTGATGCCCCGGAAGCTGGCCTCGTTTTCCAAAAACGACCGGGTCTGGTTGAGGAGCAGGTTGACGTCGAGGTCCTCCTGGGTGGGCTCCATGCGCCGGGCGAAGCCCAGCAGCCGGTGGGTGACGTCCTTGGCCCGGCGCACGTGGAACTCGATCTTGGACACGGCGTCCTCGAATTCCTGGAAGTTGGGGCTGGCCTTGATGTCCTCTTCGCTGAGGAGGTCGCGCATCCAACCGGCCTTTTCCATGATGATGGCCAGGGGATTGTTGACTTCGTGGGCCACGCCGGCGGCGAGCTTGCCAAGGGCCGCCATCTTGCTCGACTGGGTGAGCGAGGCGTCCAGCGCCGCTTTCTCGCGTTCGGCCCGCACCAGGGCCTTGACCGTCCCGTTCGCCACCCAGACCGCGCCGCCGACGATGAGCAGCGTCCCGCCGGCCAGGAGCAGGATGAGCAGCCAGCGCGCCCGCATGATGGGCAGCATTTCCTCGCGGGGGTCGTCTTTCACCACCAGCAGCCAGTCTTTGTGGTTGAGCCAGGTCATGGCGTACAGCGACGTCTGCCCCTCGATGGTCAGGCTCTCCACCCGGGTGCCGGAAAAGCGGGGCACGTTGGGGAAGTCCAGGGTGTCGAACATGGCGCGGCCGAACCGGGGCTTGGTCTGGAGCACGTGGTCGGCGGCCAGGATGAAGGCGTCTCCGGTCTTGCCGAGGTGGATGCTGCGCACCAGGGAGTCGAAGATGTCGGAGTCGATGGCCGCGCGCAGCACCCAGGTCTTGTCCCCCTCGCGCCGGCTGACGGCGATGTTGAAGTGGGGGTATTTGCGAAAGCCGAGGAACACGTCGCTGACGTGAACGCCCCGGGCCATGACCTTGTGGAACCATTCCTCGCCGCTGTAGTCGATGCCCTTGAGTTGGTAGGGGCCGACGTAGGCCGTGCAGATGCCGCTTTGGTCGATGACCTGGAGGTCCAGGAAGGACTTGCTGTGCATCTGCAGCACGCCGAAGATGTGCTCCAGATAGGAGTCTTTGGACAGGTCTTGGTAGGATTCGGTCAGGGCCAGGTTGGACAGCTGCGCCACCCGTTCGGCCAGGTAGAGGTCGATGGTGATCTTCTTGTTTTCGACCAGGTTGCTCAGGCTCTCGTAGACCTTGTCGAGGTAGGTCTCGTAGAAGCGGTTGTAGAGGCCAAGGCCCAGGCTGAACAGGGGAATGAAGGAGAAGGCCAGGGTGATGGCGATGAGTTTGAGGCGCAGTTTGCTCAGTTCGTCCTGGATCATGCGTTTGCCTCGGTGGTTGCGGCCGGCTTGGGGCAACATAGCCCGAACCGGCGGCGATGCCTAGCGTGACGGCCCGGCGTGCGAACCTGGAGCATCCTTCTTTTTCGGGGCACGGCCATGTCAGGGAACCCCTACGAAGCGCGAGACAGGGCCGGCTCGGCCAGGGGCACGGTCACGGTCACGCGGCTGCCCTTGCCGGGCTCCCCGGCGATGCGGATATTGCCGCCGTGGTGCTCCACCACGGCCCTGGACGCGGCCAGGCCGATGCCCAGCCCCGGCATCTTGCCGGTCAGGCTGTCGCCGAGCTGCAGGAACTTCTCGAACACCGCCTCGCGCATCTCCGAAGGGATGCCCCGGCCGGTGTCCTCCACCACGATCACGGCCATGTCGCCCTCGCGGCGCACCCGGCAGGCCACATGGCCGGCGTCGGTGAACTTGACGGCGTTGGAAAACAGGTGCCGCAGCACGTAGACCATGCGTTCCCGGTCGCAGCGCAGGGGCGGCAGATCGTCGGGGATGTCGCGCAGGAAACGCAGCCCCTTGTCCGACATGACGCCGAGATACGGCTCCACGGCCCGGCGTACCACCTCGTCCGCGGCCACCGGCCCCATGGCCAGGTCGGCCTCGCCGGATTCCAGGGCGGCCAGTTCCAGCACGTTGTCGATGAGTCCGGTGAGCCGGCGGCCCTCGTCGAGCATGATGTCGAGGTTGTCGTGCAGCCGGGCGCACTCGGCCGCCAGCTCCGGACGCGCCGCCCCGGCCTCGGCCAGGGGGCCGCGCTCCAGCCGTTTTTTGACGACCTGGGCGAAGCCGACCATGGAGGTCAGGGGCGTCTTGAGTTCGTGGGAGACCAGGCTCAGGAAATTGGATTTCACGCGGCTCAGGTCCTCGGCGCGCTGGCGGGCCTTGCGCGCCCGGCGGGCCTCCTCGGCCGCTTCGCGTTCCTTGCGGGCCAGATCGAGGATGGTGGCCACGAGGTGTTTTTCCATGCGGCCGATGTCCTCGGCCAAGTCGCGGAATTCCCCGGAGAACCCGGCCGGGTCGAGGTCGCTCTGCTCGCCCCGGGCCACCCGGCGGGCGTGCCGCCCCAGGCGCGACAGGGGCGCGGCCACGGAGCGGAACACTCCCAAGGCGGCCAGGGCCACGGCCAAAACGACGGCCGCCTGGATGGCGGTGGCGGCGATGGAGGCGCTGCGGGCGATGGCGCGGCGCTCGCTTTCGTAGTGGCGGCGAAGCGCCTCGGTGACGGGCTCCAGGGCCCGGGCGGCGGCCACGAAGGCGGCGCTCGGCGAGCCGGCCTCCTCCACCCGGGCGGCATAGGCGGCGAGCGCCTCCCGGTATTCGCCGACGACCATGGCCGCGTCCTCGCCGTCTTGGGCCCGGGCATGTTCCGCCAACTGGGCGGCGTCGGCTTCCAGCCGGGCCAGGGATTCGGGCGAGTCCACGGCCAGCCAGCGTTTTTCCCGGGCCCGCAACCGGGCCAATGCCCCGGCCAATGCGGCCGGTCCGTCCTCGAACCGGTCCAGGGATTGGGAGCGCTCCAGGAACAGGGCGGCCGGCGCGTCGACGCCCGGGGATTCGGGACCGCCGGCCATGGCCGTGAAGGCGTCGCCGTATTCGCCGAGCAGTTGCAGGGCGGCGCTTCTTTCGGCGGCGTTGTCCGGGTCGAGGTCGCCGATGTCGGCCAGGGCGGCGGCGGCGGCCTGCTGGTGGCGGCGCACGGCGGCCAGGGAGGCGGCGTCGTGGCGCAGGAAGTAGTTCTTTTCCTGGCGTCGCATGGACAGGACTTCGAAAGTGGCGGCCACGGCCAGGCGTTCGAGCCGCAGCACGCGTTCGATGCGCCGCGACTCCAGCCGGTCCACGGCGAAGACGAGGCAGAATCCGGCAAGAATGCAGCCGAAAAGGGCAAGCAGCTTGTGCTTGACGCTCATGGCTCCGAACATTCCCCGGATTGTCGGCACGACCGTCTCCCTGCCCCGAGGGCCGATGGCGGTTGGCGTTGCGCCCGGGCCGTCCGGCGACGGCCCGGCACGGGATAAATATTAGCCTATCCCCGACTGTCACGCCAGCAGATTGTTCCGGGTTTCACATGCTTCGCCCGGCGTCGTCCAAGGCGGGAGCCCCGGGGCGGCCGCAGCCGCCCCGGAACTTGTCTGGGAAGGGAGGAAAACAAAGGCGGGGGCTATTCGACGTCCTTGAGGAATTCGCCGTAGCCGTCGTGCTGCATGTCCTTTTGGGGCACGAAGCGCAGGGCGGCCGAGTTCATGCAGTAGCGAAGCCCCGTGGGGGCGGGGCCGTCGGGGAAGACATGGCCCAGGTGCGAGTCGCCGTGGCGGCTTCGCACCTCGGTGCGCACGGTGAAAAGGCTCTTGTCCTCATGCGTGACGATGTTCTCCGGAACCAGGGGCCGCGTGAAGCTCGGCCAGCCCGTGCCGGAATCGTACTTGTCGCGCGAACTGAAAAGCGGCTCTCCGGACACCGCGTCCACGTAGATGCCGGGTTCCTTGTTGTTCCAGTAGGCGTTCTTGTACGGCGGCTCGGTGCCCTCCTTCTGGGTGACGTCGTAGGCCAGGGGCGGGAGCTTCGCCCGCAGGGCCGCGTCGTCGGGCTTGCGGAAGTCCTTCCAGCCGGCGGCCGGCGGAGCGGCGGGGGCGTCCTTGCCCCAGGCCTTCTCCAGGAACTGGTCGCGGCCGGAGAAGCGGCGGTAGGTTTCGTATTGGAGCTTGTGGGTCTTGTAGTAGTCCTGGTGGTAGTTCTCGGCGTCGGTGAAGGTCTTGAAGGGAAGCACGGCCACGGCCGGGGGCTTGGCGAAGCGGCCCGAGGCGGCCAGGGCGGCCAGGGCCTCCTCGGCGTCCTTTTTCTGCTGGGCGTCGTGGTAGAACACGGCCGGCCGGTACTGCTTGCCGCGATCGGCGAACTGGCCGCCGTCGTCGGTGGGGTCGATGTGGCGCAAAAACGCGTCGAGGACTTGCCGATAGTTGATGCGTTGCGGATCGTAGAAGACCTGGACCGCCTCGTAGTGGCCGGTGCGGCCCGAGGAAACCTGCTCGTAGTCGGGATGGGGCTCGTCGCCGCCGGTATAGCCGGAAACGACGTCCAGCACCCCGGGCAGCTTCTCCAGATCCGACTCCACGCACCAGAAGCAGCCGCCGGCCAGGGTGGCGACCTGGGCGGTCGGGGCGTGTGAAGTGGTCATGGCTTTCTCCGCTTGGGGTTCCGGTTGCGCCGCCAGGGCGGTCGCGGCCGCCGCGAGGCTGGCCGCGAAGATCGCGAGCATGCGCGTCAGTCGTCCGAGTGACTTCATTGTTTGGTTCATGGCGACCTCCCTTGGGGGTGGCCGAAAAAGACGGCCGCCTCCCAGGAGTCGTCCCACACCGCATCAAGAACCGCGCCAGCAGAGGTGTGTTTTAATATATTGATATAACGAAAGAATTTTGAAGGCCCTCGCCCTGGGAACGAGAAATTCCTGAAAAAGAGGAGTTGTTGGGCAGGAAAGGATACGGGAGGCGCAGAAAAAGAGAACGCGCCGGCGGACCGGAGGCGATGCGGCGAGGTTCGCGGCAAACAAGGACGGCCGGTCAGGGCAGAGGTCGAACCTGCCGTCTCTCCTGCCGCGTGCCCGGCACATGCTCCCCGGACGGGCTAGGCGGAGAGGCCCAGGCCGTGCTTGCGCAACAGCCCGTACAGGCGCGATTGGCTCAGGCCCGAGAGGTCCATGGCCGCGCGCACCTCCCCGCCGGCCGCGGCCACGAGGGCGGCCAGGTATTCGCGTTCCACCCGGTCGTGGGCGTCGCGCTTGTAGGCGTTCCAGTCCGGCAGGGCGGGGGGCGGCCCGGCGGCCGCGGCGGGCAGGCCCGGCGACGGCGCGGCGGCCTTGCCGCGACCCCGTTCCACCCGGGAGCGCACGAAGCGCACCCGCAGGTCCCGGGGCAGGTGGGAAGGGAGCAACTCCGACTCCAGGGGCGCGGCCGCGGCCAGGGCCTCCAGCACGTGGGCCAGCTCGCGGATGTTGCCCGGCCAGCCGTACTGGCGAAAAAGCTCCAGCAGCTCCGGGGCCAGGGTCTTGAGCGGCAGCCGGCCGGCCCGGCAGATGCGGGTGAGGTGGTGCTCGGCCAGCTCCGGGATCTCCTCGGGAATCTCGCGCAGGGGGGGCAGGGCGATGGTCACGGCCCGGATGCGGTAGTAGAGGTCCTCTCGGAAGGTTCCGGCCGCGACCATGGCCGCCAGGTCCCGGTTGCTGGCGCACACCAGCCGGAAATCCACGGGGATCTCGCGGTTGTCGCCAAGCGGCCGGTAGGTGCGGCTTTCGAGCAGGCGCAAGAACCCTTTTTGCATCTCCAGGGACAGCTCGCTGACCTCGTCCAGGAAGAGCGTGCCGCCGTGGGCCCGGGCCAGCAGCCCCGGCTTGTCGGCCGCCGCCCCGGTGAAGGCCCCCTTGCGGTGGCCGAAAAGCTCGCTGGCCAGCAGGGACTCGGTGAGGCCGGCGCAGTCCACCACCACGCACTCGGCCGCCGCCCGGGCGCTGTTTTCGTGGATGGCCCGGGCGAAAAGCTCCTTGCCGGTGCCGGTCTCGCCGAAAAGCAGGACGTTGGCCAGGCTCCTGGCCGCCCGGCCCATCTGGCGCAGGGCTCGCTCCATGGCCGGGCCCGAGCCGATGATGCCGGCCCGGCGCACGGGCAGGCTGTCCTGCTTCATCTCCCGGAAGCGCAGGGCCCGCAGGCAGGCCAGGCGCAGGGCCTCCTGGCTGGCGGTCTTCTCGATGTAGTCCCAGGCGCCGCTCAAAATGGCCAGTTCCGCGCCGTCCGGGTCGCCGGCCCCGGTGACGATGACCACTTCCGGCTCGCCGGGCAGGGCCTTGAGCCGGGGCAGCAGGTCGAGGCCCGAGCCGTCGGGCAGGCGCACGTCCAGGAAGATGAGGTCGAAGTCCGCCTCGCCTGTGCGGCGGGCGGCCTCGGCCAGGTCGGCCGCCCCGGCCACGGCGTGCCCCTCGGCGACGAGCAGCCGGGAGAGGAACTCCCGGAAGAAGGCGTCGTCGTCGATGACCAGGATGCGGGCCACGGGACGGTCCGCCGGGTCAGGAAGGCCGATCGGCCAGGTAGGGGTGGGAGCGCACGGCGGCCAGGACCATGGCCAGTTCCCGGTCGGCCTTGGCGTGGCGCAGCCGGCAGGAATCCAGCGCGCCCGAGCCGCAGGCCTCCTGCACGGCCTTCATGGCCGCGTGCAGGCGCGTGGCCCGGATGGGGCCGGCCATGCCGGCCAGGTCGTGGGCCAGGGGCGCGGCCGCGGCCACGTCGCCCTTGTCCACGGCCCGGGTCAGGGCCAGCCGTTTGGGTTCGGCCAGCTCCAGAAAGAGCGCCAGCATTTCCGTGGCGAATTCCCGTTCGCTCTCGCGGGTGAAGGCCGTCAGATCGAAGCCCGGGAGGTCGACAGGCCCGGGAGCGCCGCGTTCCCCGGACTCGGCCAGGGCGCGGTGGAGCGCCGCCGCGATGTCCGCGCCGCTGACGGGCTTGGACAGGTGGTCGTCCATGCCGGCCTCCAGGCAGCGGGCGCGGTCGTCCCGGGAAGCGAACGCCGTCAGGGCCACGATGGGGATGCGGGCGTCGTTGGCCGCGCCGGCCTTTCCCTCCCGAATGACCCGGGTCAGGCTCAGGCCGTCCATGTCCGGCAACTGCACGTCCATGAAGACCAGATCGAAGACCTCGCTGGCGAAAAGCTCCAATGCCTGGCCGCCGTCCGCGGCGGCCACGGGCTTGTGGCCCATCCTGCGCAGGGCGTGCAGCAGGTAGAGTCTGTTGATCTCGTTGTCGTCGACGACCAGCACGGACAGGGAAGGCATGCCCTTGTCCGGACCGCATGCGTTCATGCAAGCACCCGTATCCTTGCGCCCGGCCGGCGGCCCGGCCTGGCGGCTTCACGTCCTGGCGATCGGGTTTCCCTAGCACAAAGCGCGCCGTCCTCCTAGTGGAGCGGATACGGGACATTTTTGTCCATGAAAAATGGATTGGGAAGGCCGGTCATCGCCGCAGCGGCGAAAAAGGAGGACACGGCATGGTTCGTGCTTTATATTTTCCCGTGACGGCGCGGGCCGCCGTCGCCAGGGAGATCCGATGGACCAAGACGCCTTCAAGCCCCATTTCGCGGCGCTGCGCGAGCGCGCCCGGCCGGACGGGGCTTTCGCCCTGACGCCCGGCGGCGAGC
>JAEWCY010000104.1 GCA_023390395.1 Pseudomonadota bacterium
TGACCTCCCCGACGGGTGCGGGTGGGGAGGCGTGTGGGAACGGCGGGCGGCGAAGCGCCGCATTTTAAGATGAGCTCTTTAGAATTCCATTAAATTTGCCCCGAAGGGGCAACGGGCCTGCGAGGCCGGAATTTCCCCGGCTGAGCCTGCCGCGAAGCGGCGGCATCAGCCGGGGAAATTCCGGCCTCGCCGACGCACTCCCGCCCACGATCACGCCTCCACCCGCTTCCCCATCCTCCGCTTTCCCCATCGGGGGGGACCGGGGGGGCTCCACCCCCCCGGCCCCCGGAGGGCTGCCTTTCCTCTCCCTCCTCCTCCCCCCCCCCTCTGCCTTGCCCACCTCAGCGCCCCTTGCCGAATCCGCCCTTGACGAAGCACATGGCCAGTCCTGCGCACAGGGCGGCTTCGGTGGCGATGGTGGCCAGGGCTGCGCCCTTGGCGGCCAGCGGCGGGACGAGGGCCAGGTTGAGGAGGATGTTGAGGACGGCGGCGAGGACGGTGAGCCAGGCGTAGGCGCGTTCGCGCCCCAGGGCGACCAGGGCCTGGGTGAGGACGTAGTTGGGCAGGATGAAGGGCAGCGAGGCGAGCAGCCAGGAGAGGAGCGGAATGGCGTCGGCGTACTTGTCGCCGAAGGTCAGGGTGAGGATAAACGGCCCCAGGAGAATGCCGCCGGCGGTGGCGGCCAGGGACAGGCCGATCATGACGCCGAGCATGCGGCTGAAAGAGTGTTTGAAGGCGGCCGTGTCGTCGAGGGAGACGCGCAGCCGGCGGAAGAAGATGTGGGCCAGGGGCGTGGCCAACATGATGACGCCTTCGATGAGGCGGTAGGCGGCGGCGTAGTTGCCGACGGCGGCCGGGTCGTCGGTGAGCAGGCGCAGCAGGATGATGTCGCAGCGGAAGTAGATGGTGGTGGCGGCGGAGATGCAAAGAAACGCCAGGCAGGGGGCGTAGACCTCGCGGCTAGGCGCGAGGCGCGGCGCGACGCGAAGGACGCGGCCGAAGGGGGTGAGGCAGGCCGCGGCCTGGCCGGCCAGAAGCCCCAGGAAGACGGCCGTGGGCCCGGGAGACGGGAAGAGCAGGGCCAGGCCGACGCCAAGGGCGGTGGTGGTGCGGCAAAGCGCCCGCCAGAGGCCTTCGGCGGCGAAGTTGTTGTGTCCCTTGAGCGAGGCCGAGACGAGGGCGGCGGCGGTGAAAAGCGCGTAGTAGGCCACGGCCGCGCCGAGGGACAGGCTGTCGGCGTCCGGGAAAAGGGGGGCCAGGGCCAGGCCCAGGAGCGTGGTCGCGGCCAGGTGTCCCAGGGCCAGGGACATAAGCGGCGGCCGGCCGGACTGCGGGGACAAGGCGGCCTTGGCGGTTTCGCGAAAGATCAGGGTGGAGAAGCCACCGTCCTGGAGGATCGCGAAGATGGAGGCCAGGGTCAGGATGTAGGTGTACTGGCCGAACTGGGCCGGGCCGAGGACGCGGCCGAGCAGAAAGGTGAGCCCGACGGAGACGGCGGCGGCGTAGAGGGTGGCGGCCCACTGGCTGGTGAGGGCCTTGGCCAGGGCGCGGCTCACGGGCCGCTCCGGGGCGCGACGTGGGCCAGGAGGATGTGGTCCACGGCGGCGGGCAGATCCCGGGCCAGGACGTGGGGCCAGCCCGGTCGGCGATCGGACAGGACCATGACCGGGTCCGAGGGGTCGGGCAGGCCCAGTTCCCGGGCGTGGCGCGCGCCGTGGCCCGTGACCACGAGGATGGTCAGGGGCGAGCCCAGGGCCAGGCCGAAGGCGATGTCCGAGGCGGCGTCGCCGATGACGGCGGTCTCGGCGGCGAGGAGCCCGTGCCGGGCGGCCAGGGCCGTAAACATGCCTGTGGCCGGCTTGCGGCAGGCGCAGGCGTCGTCCGGGGCGTGGGGGCAGTGGGCCGTCTCGGCCAGGCGCACGCCGTGGGCCGCGAGCAGGGCGTCGAGGCGCTCCCGCACGGCCTCGTACTGGTGCTGGCCGTAATAGCCCCGGCCGATGCCGGACTGGTTGGTGACGGCGAAAAGGCGCAGCCCGGCCCGGGCCAGCTTCGCCAGGGCCTCGCCGCCGCCGCGCACCAGGGCCACGCCTTGGGGATCGTGGAGGTAGTGGCGCTCCTCGATGACGGTGCCGTCGCGGTCGAGGAGGACGTTGCGGATGAGCGGCGGCATCAGAAGTCGTCCTGCAGGGCCGGCAGGTAGGGCAGGGGCCGGGTGGAGAGGAACAGCGACAGGGGCGCGCCGGCGTTGTCCAGAAGCGTCATGGGAAGCGTTTCTCCTGTGGCGTGGAGGGGCGGGAAGGACGAGGCGTCGAGCACGGCCTCGATGCGCATGCGCACGTCGTCCCGGGACCAGAGCTGCGTTCCCGGGCCGGAAAGCTCGAAGCGCACGAAGCCGTTGGCGATGGGCTTGTCGAAGCGCAGCACCGAGACGCGGCGGGACATGAGCCCTTCCCAGAGTCCCGAGCGGCTGCTGGAAAGGCGGTCCAGCCTCTTGAAACGCTTGCCGTCCGGGGAAAAGGAGACGGCGACGTTGTTCTTGCCCGCCTTGTCCGAGAAGACGCGCGGGTAGGAGACGATGCGCAGTTCGCGCATGGGGTAGGCGGAACTCAGGGGCACGGTGACGGAGCAGGGGCCGGGGTCCTTGCAGGCCAGGCAGTCCTCGCCGTCGTTTTTTCGGATGTTCGTGGCCAGGGGAAAGGCGGCCAGGGCTTCGGCCTCGGCGTGGAAGCTCGGCTCGAAGCGCAGCACGCCGCCCTCGCGCTGCAAAAGGAGCGTCGTCGGCGGCGGTGCGAGCACCGGCACGGACAGGGTCTTGCCGCCGATGTCCAGGCGCGGGCGATTGAGCGCGCCGGAGAGCTTGAGGGCCCGGAATTCCCCGGGCGGCGACTGGCCCAGCCGGGCCGTGACGGGCGCGCCTTGGGCCAGGGGCACGAAGGGGTCGGTCAGGGACGGGTCGTAAAAGAGATAGGCCGGCGAACCGTCGGGGCCCGGGATGGCGAAGACCGGGGCCAGTCCCGGGTGGGCGTTTTGGAAGGCGGCCAGGGCCTCGTAAGGATTGGCCGGTCCCTGGGGAATGTCCGGGGCGGCCGGGAAGGCGTAGAGCGCGTCGTCGGCCAAAAGCGGCTCGCCGGGCAGCCAGCGGGCCAGGACGATGTTGCGGGCGGCGTGGGCCAGGGCCGTCTCGGCCGGGCCGGGACCGGTCGGCGTGCCGGACAGGTCCGCCCGCAGCTCGATGCGGATCGCCTCGATGACGCCGGGGTCGAAGACCGGGCCGTAGGCGATGCGCAGCTGCACGCGTTCCCCCCCTCCCCGGGGCAGGTCCACGGGGAATTCCCGGCTGACGAAGCGCCGTTTCTCGTGGTTTGGCGCGACAAGTTTGCCGTCCGGGCCGAGGAAGCTTTCGCCGGTCACGACGCCGGCTTCCCGCCAGGGCCCGTCGTCCACGGCCAGGGACACGGTCACGCGGGAGTCGGAGGGCAGGTCGGCCAGGAAGGTGGCGGAAAACTCCATCCTGACGGTCGCGGCGGCCAGGCGCGTGCCGGTCGCGGCCACGAAGCGCCAGTCGGCGTGGCCGGGCTTGTCGTAGTCGTAGTGGGAAAGCGTGTGGTAGCGGCTTTCCGGTCCCAGGTTCACGGCCGCGTCGCAGTCCGCGTAGAACTGGTAGGTGGTGAAGTCCTCGACGTAGGCGGCGCGGCCCTCGGCGTCCGGGAAAAGCGTCACGGGCGCGGTGCTGACGAGGCCCAGGGCGGAGACGGTGGTGTCCTGGATGACGGCGCGTTTGACCGGCGGAAAGGGGAGCTTGGGCGGCGTCAGATCGCTCTGGATGAGATGGAAGGCGCGCTTGTAGCCCTCGGGGGTGTAGCGGGAAAGGTTGTCGAAGACGCCGGGCAAGTACCAGTTGGCGATGAGCTTGGGGTTGCGGTTGCTCTGGAAGAACAGGTAGCGCACGTTGTTTTTGTTCCAGACCAGATAGTCCGCCAGTTCCTTGGCGTAGGACGTCTCGCGTCGGTAGTAGACGGACAGCGAGCGCAGGTTGGGGATGCTGACGAGCAGGGCGAGGAGCGCGCCGGCCAGGGGCACGGCCCAGGCGGCGCGCGACGGGGCGAGCGCCATGTGGCGGGCGACGCGGTCCGTGATCCAGGCGAGGCCGAGACCGGCCAGGGCGAGCAGGGCGTAGAAGGCGTTGAAGGCGTAGCGCGAACTCAGTTCGAGCTGGGTGCCGGCGGCCAGGAAGGCGACCAGGGGCATGCCGGCGAAGCAGAGCAGGAGCGCCAGGCCGTCGCGCCATTTCCTCTGCGCGGCCACGACGCCGCCGACGAGCCCGAGCAGGGCCAGGGGCAGCCAGGGCAGGCCGTGCTTGGGCGCGGCATAGGCCCCGAATTCCGACAGGATGGTGAGCAGGATGTCGCTTGGGATGGTGGGGGTGCCGCCGCCGGACTTGAGCAGGGTGAAGACGTTTTTATAAGCCGCAAGCCACGGCGCGTAGAGCAGCCCCACCAGGGCCACGCAGCCGGCCAGGGCCAGGGCCTTGCCAAGGGCCTGGTGGGGCGTGAGCGCCCTGGTCCGCAGGGCGCGAACCAGGAACCAGACCGTGAACGCCCCTTCGGCCGCGATGTTGGAGCTGGCCGTGTAGGCGGTGTAGCACATGGCCGTGGTGGCCGCGACGAAGGCGGCGTAGCGCCAGGGGCCTCCCCTGGTCAGGGCGCGGTAGAGCGCGAGCAGCGACAGCAGCCCCAGGAGCATGAACAGGCTATACGGCCGCAGCTCCCGGGAATAGTGCATCTGGTAGACGGAAAGGGTGGCCAGCACGGCGGCGCACAGCCCGGCAGCACGGCCAAAGAGCGCGGCGGCGAGGGCATAGAGCGCGGCGATGGCCGCCGTGCCGCAGGCGACGCTCAAAAGCCGCAGCACGGCGTCGTCGCGGCTGATCGCGAGCACGGCATGGGTGAGCAGGTGGTAGAGCGGCGGGAAGAATTCGCCGCCGATGTCCGACGGCCCCACCACGGTCAGCGTGTGCAGCATCCGGGACACGGGCAGCTTGGCGATGCCGAGGGTGATGCATTCGTCCCACCACAGCGACGGCTCGCCCAGGTGCAGCAGGCGAAGCGTCGCGCCGGCCGCGAGCAGCAGGGCGAGGAGGATGGCGTACAGGCGTTTGGGTTCGCTGGGCATGGAGGAAGCGTCTTCCCTGGCCCTTTATTGCAGGGCCAAGGCCATTTAGCCAAGCTTTGGCGGGAAGACAAGGCCGGGGGCGGCGGCGCAAAATCCGTCCTCGATGACCCCGCCGGCCAGGACGCGGCCGGACGCGTCGTAGACCGCGACGATCTGGCCGGCCGTGGGCCGCGTCACCGGGGCGTTGAAGGCGACGGCAAGGGTTTCCCCCTCAAGCGAGGCCCGGGCCGGTCGCGGGCGCATGCGGTAGCAGGTCTGGGCCAGGACGACTTCCGGCCAGAGGCCGGGAGCGACCAGAGCATTGGCCTGGCCGGCCCGGCAGGCCGTGGCGTCGAGCAGGCTTTTGGGCCCCACGCGCAGCACGTTGTGGGCTGGGTCCTTGGCCAGGACGTAGAGCGGTTCGCGCCAGCCCACGCCAAGGCCCTTGCGCTGCCCCACGGTGTGCCGCCACAGGCCCTGGTGCGTGCCCAGGCGCGCGCCGTCCGGGAGCAGGATGGGGCCCGGGCCGGAGAGGCGCGCGCCGCTTTCCAGCAGAAAGGCGCGGTAGTCGTCGCCCGGCACGAAGCAGACCTCGCGCGACTCCCGGGGCAGCGGCGGATCGAGGCCCAGGGCGGCCAGGGCGGCCGGGTTGTCGGCCTTGCGCCTGCCGGCCATGGGGAAAACCGCCCGGACCAGGGCGGCGGGGCGCACCAGGGAGAGAAAATAACTCTGGTCGCGGGTGTCGTCCGCGCCGCGGCACAGGGCCGGGCCGTGCGGCCCATCCTCCAGCCGGGCGTAGTGGCCCGTGGCCAGGCGCTCGGCCCCGAGGGTGCGGGCCGCTTCCAGGAGCAGGCCGAACTTCATGTCCCGGTTGCAGGCGGCGCACGGATTTGGGGTCAGGCCCGCGGCGTAGGCCTCGATGAAAGGCGCGATCACCCGCTCGCGGAAGTCCCGGGAGAGATCGACGGCGTGGAAGGGCACGCCGAGGAGTTCGCACTGGGCGGCGATGGCCCGGGCCACCTCACGGCGCGCCGGGTCCGGGGGCAGGAAATAGGCGTGCACGGCCAGCAGGTCGTGGCCGGCCCGGCGCAGCAGGCCCAGGGAGAGCAGGCTGTCCGAGCCGCCGGATACCGCCACCGCGATCCTCATAGTCTCCCTTCCCGGTATGAAATACCTCGGCACCGCACCCCATCGGGGGGGACCGGGGGGGATCATCCCCCCCGGCCGCCGGAGGCCTCTTCGTCTTTTCCCTTATAACCCTGCAGGTTGCGGAAGCCTAGGCAGGGCGTCGCCCAGCACCTTGGCCGTGCGCAGGATGGCCGTCTCGTCGAAGGCCGGACCGAAGAGCTGCATGCCGATGGGCATGCCCGAGTCCTTGCCCAGGCCCACGGGCATGGACAGGCCCGGCAGGCCGGCCAGGTTCAGGGAGATGGTGAAGATGTCGCTCAGGTACATCTTGAGCGGATCGCCGGACATCTTGCCGATGGGGTAGGCGGCGAAGGGCGAGGTCGGGCCGCAGACCACGTCGCATTTGGCGAAGGCGTCCAGGAAGTCCTGGCGGATGAGGCGTCGCACCTGCGCGGCCTTGCGGTAGTAAGCGTCGTAGTAGCCGGCCGAGAGCACGTAGGTGCCGATGACGATGCGGCGGCGGACCTCCGGGCCGAAGCCCTGGGAGCGCGACAGTTCGTAGAGTTCCTCCAGGGTCTTGGCTTCCGGGGCGCGGCGGCCGTAGCGCACGCCGTCGAAGCGGGCCAGGTTGGAGGAAGCCTCGGCCATGGCCACGATGTAGTAGGTGGCCACGGCGTAGGGGGTGTGGGGAAGCGAGACGGGCACGACCTTGGCCCCGAGGCTTGCGGCCGCGTCCATGGCCTGGCGGCAGGCCTGGCGCACTTCGGCGTCCACGCCCTCACCCCAGTATTCGTCGGGCAGGCCGATGACGAGGCCCTTGAGGTCGGCCGCGCCGGCGATGGCGGCCTCGAAGTCCGGGACGTCGCGTGGGGCCGAGGTGGAATCTTTCGCATCGTGGCCGGCGATGACCGTGAGCACGGCGGCGGCGTCGTCGGCGGTGCGGGCCAGGGGGCCGATCTGGTCCAGGCTCGAACTGTAGGCCACCAGGCCGTAGCGCGACACGCGGCCGTAGGTGGGTTTTATGCCGACCGTGCCGCAGAAGGCGGCGGGCTGGCGTATGGAGCCGCCGGTGTCGGTGCCGAGCGCGGCGAAGCACTGGCCGGCGGCCACGGCCGCGGCCGAGCCGCCGCTCGATCCGCCGGGCACGCGGGAGAGGTCCCAGGGGTTGGCCGTGATCTGGTAGGCGGAATTTTCCGTGGACGAGCCCATGGCGAATTCGTCGAGATTGACCTTGCCGAGGAGGACCGCGCCGGCGTCCTTGAGCTTTTCGACGCAGGCGGCGTCGTAGAAGGGCACGAAGTTCTCGAGGATCTTGGAACCGCAGGTGGTGGGGGCGTCGGCGACGCAGATGGCGTCCTTGACGAAGACGGGCACGCCCCACAGGCGCTTGCCGGCGGCCGGGCCGTCGGCGTCCATGGCCCGGGCCTGGGCAAGGGCCTTTTCGGCCTGCAGGTGCAGTATGGCCTTGATTTTGGGCTCGGTGGCCTCGATGCGGGCCAGGCAGGCGGCCACGGCCTCCTCGGCCTTGATTTCCCGGGCGGCCAACTTGTCGCGCACGGCGGTCAGGGTCAGCGAGACGATGTCGGACATGAGCTATCCTTTGCTGCGAAGCCTCACCCCCGGCGGGGGGCCGGGAAAAGACCCGGCAGGCGCGGGACGACGCCCGCATCTTCGGGGATTAAACGATTTTCGGAACGATGAAGAACTGCCCGTCCGTGGCCGGGGCGTTGGCCAGGACCTTGTCGCGGGAGCAGGTCTTGACGGCCGCGTCCTCGCGCAGGGGCGTGGCGTGGAGGACCGGGCTGTAGAGCGGCTCGACGCCGGCCGTGTCCACCTCGCCGAGGGTTTCCATGTAGGCCAGAATGCCGTCCATCTGGGCGGCGAACCCTTCCAGGTCGCTTTCCTCGACCCGCAGCCGGGCCAGCTTGGCCACCTTGATCACTTCTTCGATGCCGATGCTCATGGGCGCGTCTTCCTTGGCGGTTACGAAACGGACAACGCCTGCCGGTGGGCCGGCACGGGCGCGACGGGCGCGGGCTGCTGCTCGGGCTGCGGCGCGGCCGGCTGGGGGGCGACGGGCTGGGCCGGGGCCGGCTGGGCGGGCGCGCCAGGCTGGGGCGCACCCGGCGCGGGCGCCGGATTGGGCGAATAGGACTGCTCGGTCTCGGGCGCGGGATTCTCCAGAGCCTTCTGGCGGATGGCGTTGAGGCGCTGGCGGAAGCCCTCGGGATCGAGCAGCACCGGCCCGGCCACGGACGGCCTAAACAGGTACATGGCCACGTGGGCCTTGCCGTCGGGGGTGTAGGACAGCGGGGCCATGCTGAATTCCATGCCCGAGGCGGCCTGGGCCAGGCGGGAGCTGACTTCCTGCGGCCCGGTCCCCTGGGGCATGCGTCCCACCCGGGCGGCGAAGCGGGCGAAGTCGTAGCCCACGGCCTCCCAGAGGTCGGTGTGCTCGGTGCCGGCGGCGCGCATGGCCGCGATGAGGTCCTGGGTGGCCTTGCCCTGGTTTTCCGGCCACCAGGCCCCGGGGCAGACGGCCAGGCGGTAGTTGTTGATGTTGATGGGCGTCTTGGCGGCGGCGGCCCGGTAGAGGGCCTCGGTCCACAGCTGCGGCCCCAGGATGAGCAGGTCCTCGACCTTGTTGCGGAAGAAGTTGGCCAGCACCTTGTCGGCCCGGGCCCACTCGTCGGGGATGAAGACCGCGCCGAAGCCGGGGCGTCCGCCGCCGGTCTTGAGCATCTCGAGCACCGTGGCGTCCCAGCCCGTGGCGTCCTGGGGCGAATAGACGCCCGTGGCCGTGACCTGGCCGCCGAGTTGGGAGACGCTCAGGGCGAAGGCGTCGCCCATGGACTGGCCGTAGCGGTCGCCCGGGCGCAGGATGCCGAACTGGTTGATGCCGTAATCCGAAAGGGACAGGCGCAGCAGCGCGTCGATCTCGTCGGCGGCGCTGGGGAAGAACCGCCAGGCGTCGATGCCTTCGCGCGCCTCGCCCAACGTGGACATGAAGGCCAGGAACACGCGGGTCTGGAGCAGGCCCGTGGACTGGAGCTCCTTGAGGGTCAGCGGGTGCATGGGGCCGCCGACCAGGGAGACCTCAGGCGGCAGGTTGCGTACGCTGTCCGCCCAGCCGGGCTGGGTGGCGTCGATGACGATGACGTCGAGCGGCGTGCCGGCGGCGGCCAGGGAATCCTGGGCGGCCTTGATGCCCTTTTGCACCTTGCCGCCGAGCTCCCGGAAGGGGCCGCCAAGCGGCAGCAGCACGGCCACGGAGTTGGCGGCCACGGGCTTTGGCGGCGCGGGCGGCGGGGGCACGGGCGCGGACGGGGTCTCCGGCGGCGCGGGCGGCGGGGGCGGCGGCGCGGACGACGGCCCGAACAGACCGCCGCAGCCCGTCAGGGCGGCCAGGGCGAACAGGAGCAGGAGGCTCGCGATCAGACGCGGGGCAAAGCGGGGTATCATAGTCATGGCGTGCATGGGTCGAACCGGGTTTGGCGGCCGTGCCGCCGTGGGCGAAGGGCGTAAAAAAGCCCGACCCGTCGGGGACGGGTCAGGCTTTCCGTTACGCGCGATCGTCCGCGAAGGCAAGTCCGCGGGCGGGCGCGCCCTATTTCACTTCGGTGTAGTCGGCGTCGACCACGTCCTCGTCCGGGCCGGTCTTGCCGGCCGCACCGGCTCCGGCCGCGCCGGCCCCGGCCGCGCCGCCGGGCTGTCCGCCGGTCTCGGCCTTCTGCTGGTAGAGCTTCTCGGCCAGCTTGTGGGACGCCTGGGACAGGTCGTCGGTGGCGCGTTTGATCGCGTCGGCGTCGTCGCCCTTGAGGGTTTCCTTGATGTGGTTGAGCTTGGACTCGATCTCGCCGCGCGTGGCCGCGTCGACCTTGTCGCCGAGCTCGGCCAGGGATTTCTCCGTGGTGTAGACCAGGGTGTCGGCCTGGTTGCGCACCTCGATCAGGGCCTGCTTCTTCTTGTCGTCCTCGGCGTGGGACTCGGCGTCCTTGATGAGCTTCTGGATGTCGGACTCCGACAGGCCCGAGGAGGCCGTGATGCGGATGGACTGCTCCTTGCCCGTGCCGGTGTCCTTGGCCGAGACGTTGACGATGCCGTTGGCGTCGATGTCGAAGGTGACCTCGATCTGCGGGATGCCGCGGGCCGCCGGCGGCAGGCCGGTCAGCTCGAAGCGCCCGAGCGTCATGTTGTCGCCGGCCATGGGCCGCTCGCCCTGGAGCACGTGGATGGACACCGACGGCTGGTTGTCGGCCGCAGTGGTGAACACCTGGCTCTTGCGGGTCGGGATGGTGGTGTTGCGGTCGATGAGCTTGGTGAACACGCCGCCGAGCGTCTCGATGCCGAGCGACAGCGGGGTCACGTCGAGCAGCAGCACGTCCTTGACGTCGCCGGCCAGGATGCCGCCCTGGATGGCCGCGCCCATGGCCACGACCTCGTCCGGGTTGACCGAGCGGTTGGGCTCCTTGCCGAAGAACTCCTGCACGGTCTTTTGCACCAGCGGCATGCGGGTCATGCCGCCGACGAGCACGACCTCGTCGATGTCCGCGGCCTTGAGGCCGGCGTCGGCCAGGGCCTTGCGGCAGGGCTCCACGGTGCGCTGGACCAGGTCGTGGACCAGGGACTCCAGCTTGCCGCGGGTGAGCTTGACCATCATGTGCTTGGGACCGGCGGCGTCGGCCGTGATGAACGGCAGGTTGACCTCGGTCTCCATGGCGGTGGAGAGTTCCTTCTTGGCCTTTTCTCCGGCTTCCTTGAGGCGCTGCAGGGCCATGCGGTCCTGGGCCAGGTCGATGCCGGTCTCCTTCTTGAACTCTTCCACAAGGTAGTTGATGACGCGCTGGTCGAAGTCCTCGCCGCCGAGGAAGGTGTCGCCGTTGGTGGCCCGGACCTCGACGACGTTGTCGCCGACTTCCAGGATGGAGATGTCGAAGGTGCCGCCGCCGAGGTCGAAGACGGCGATCTTCTCGTTGGACTTCTTGTCGAAGCCGTAGGCCAGGGAAGCGGCCGTGGGCTCGTTGATGATGCGCTTGACCTCGAGGCCGGCGATGCGGCCGGCGTCCTTGGTGGCCTGGCGCTGGGCGTCGTTGAAGTAGGCCGGCACGGTGATGACGGCTTCGGTCACGGTCTCGCCCAGGTAGGCTTCGGCGTCCTTTTTGAGCTTGCCGAGAATGATGGCCGAAATCTCGGCCGGGCTGTATTTCTTGCCCTCGACCTCGACATAGGCGTCGCCGCCCGTGCCCTCGACGATCTTGTAGGGACAATGCGCCAGCCATTTGGTGACTTCCGGGGCGTCGAAACGTCGGCCCATGAGGCGCTTGATGGCGAATATGGTGCGCTCGGGGTTGGTCACGGCCTGGCGCTTGGCGATCTCGCCGACCAGCCGCTCCTTGGTAAAGGCCACGATGGACGGGGTGGTGCGGCCTCCCTCGGGGTTGGTGACGCACTTCGGGTCCTTGCCCTCCATGACGTAGACGCAGGAGTTGGTGGTCCCGAGGTCGATCCCGATGATCTTACCCATGATAGCCTTTCCTCCTTAGGGGTTCCGGTATGATGTTCCGCCGTGGCGGGCGGATGTTGTCCAGGTGACAGGGGGACATATAAGGCCCGGTTGCGGCGAGTAAAGGGGCTTTTGGCGAAAAAAAAGCGCCCTTGTCCGGCCGAAAAGACGGGCCTCGGGGCCTCTAGGCCTTGTTGACCATGACCTTGGCCGGGCGCAGCAGCCTTCCGCGCAGGGTGAAGCCCTTCTGCACCACCTGGGCCACGGCGTCGTCCGGCAGGTCCGGCCGGTTGGCCATGCCCAGGGCCTCGTGGGACTCGGGGTTGAAGGCCTCGCCCTCGGTCCCGAACTCGGCCACGCCGTGGCGGCCCAGGATGTCCACGAAGGCCTTGCGGGTCATGTCCACGCCGACCACGAAGTCCTTGCAGGCGGCAAGCCCCTTGCCGTGGGCCAGGGCCAGGTCCAGGTGGTCCAGGACCGGCAGGAGCTCCGACACCAGGGATTCCGTGGCGTACTTCTGGAACTCCTCCTTTTCCTTGAGCAGGCGTTTCTTGAGGTTTTCCGTTTCGGCCAGGCTGCGCAGGCGGCGGTCGGACTCGGCGGCCAGGGCGGCGCGCAATTGTTCGATCTCCTGCTCCGGGCTCAAGGGGGCGTCTTCGACGGGGGCCGTCGCTTCGTCGGGGGCGTTGCTGTTGTCTTCAGGGGCCATGCATCCTCCACGGTGTCGCGCCGGGCGTGAAAAAAGGCCGGCCGGGGCCGGCCGCACCGGGCGCGCGGATCTTCGTCGTTAAAAGTGCCGGTCGAGAAGCCGCGTCAAGGCCGCGGCCGTACAGTTCACCACGGGCACGAGCTTGGCGTAGTCCATGCGCAAGGGGCCGATGACGCCGATGGCTCCCAGCGGCAGGCCGCCCGTGCCGTAGGGCGCGGTGATGACGCCAAGCTCGGCCAGCACGGTTCTGTCCGATTCGTCGCCGATGGTTATGACCGTTTTAAGTTCATTTGCGGTTTTGTCCAGGAGTTCGAGCAGGATCGTGCGTTCTTCGAGCACGCGCATGAGTTCGCGCACATGCTCGGCGTCGGTGAATTCGGGCTGGGACAGGATGTTGGGCGTCCCGTCCACGATGACCTCGCAGGCCGCCTCGCGCTGCTGCTCGAAGGCGCGCTGGGCCATGGTCAGGGCCCGGCGGCACAGGTCGTCCAGCGTGCGCCGGGCCTGCTCCATCTCGGCCACCAGGCGCGTGCGGGCTTGCGCCACGGTCAGGTCCGCGAAAAGGTGGTTCAAATAATTGGCGTAACTGACCAGGTCGTCGGCCGTGACGTCGGGGTCGGTCTCGATGATGCGCGTGCGCACGAGCCCGCCCTGGAGCACCAGGAGCACCATGACCAGGCCGGCGTTGAGCAGGGAGAAATCTATGCGCTTCCAGCGGGCCGAGGACTCGTTGGGCGCGACGACCATGGCCACCTGGAGCGACAGGCCGGAAAGCAGGCGCGAGGCCCGGCGCAGCATGTCGCCCACGTCGTGGCCGGCCGTGGACAGGTCGTCGGCGATGCGCCGCTGGTCGTGCGCGGACACGGGAGCGAGGCGCATGACCGTGTCCAGGTAGAAGCGGAAGGCCTGGGCCGTGGGCACGCGTCCGGCCGAGGTGTGGGGCTGGGCCAGGTAGCCGGCGTCGGTCAGGTCGGCCATGATGTTGCGGATCGAGGCCGGCGACAGCCCCAGCGGGGAGAGCTTGGACACGGCCCGAGACCCCACCGGCGCGGCCGAGGCGACGTAGGCCTCGATGATGGTGGTCAGCACGGCTTGTTCCCTGTCCAGAAGCGGCATGGCGCTACTCCGTTTGGCACTCCGCGGTCATGAGTGCCAAACGGGTAACAATCCAATCGGGGCGTGTCAAGGGAAGCCAGGGAAAGAAGGCAGTGATTTTTAATTAAACCAGTATGTTGTCATGCGGCAAAGACCGGCGGCGCGTGGCGTTTTTCCGACTCAGTCCTGGCCCGGAAGGAGGTGGGAAGAGAGCGGCCCGGCCGAGGTCGGCTCGGCTTGCCGGGCCGGTTCGAGGTCTTTCCACAGGGCCACGAAGTCGCGGCGGGCCTGTTCGGGGCTCGGCCGGGTGTCGCGCATGAGGCCGGCCTCGGCCACGGCCTGGCGCAGGCCGTCCATGCTCCGCTGTACCGTATCCGTCAGGCAGGCCGGCACGGCCAGGCGGGGCATGATCAGGCGCATCTGGGAAAAGGCGCTGCTCGGGCCGGCGAGAGCGTCCTTTTGCAGGGAGGCATGGGCCACGGCCACATAATAGCACAGGAAGGCTGGGAACAGGACATAGAGAACCGATTTGTGCACACGCATGGAAAACTCCGGCAAGTTGGCGTCCGCCGCGCTCCGGCGGGCGTCGTTTTCGGATGGTTGCGGATCATGCGTTACGACGGTCATCCCGTACCGATGATCGCACGCTACCCGTTCATCCGTTGGATTGCTCCAGTTTTGTTTCCAACAGCGCCTGTTCGGCCGGCGGAACCGTCCGTTTGGGCGGCTGAGACAGATGCTGATCCTATCATCTGATGTTTATAGTCCATAAAAAAAGCAGGGCCTCATTCGACCGCCGCTTCCTTGGCGTCGTTGGTGGTGCGGTCCAGGGCTTCCAGGGCGAAGGTCACGGCCTTGTCCGCGTCGCGGGCGGCGATGGCGTCCACCAGGCCGGTATGGATGCGGTCCTGGTACTGGTTGACGCCCCGGTCGGCGATGAGGCTGTCCAGAAAGTCTTGAAACACCATGCAGAAGCTGCGGTAGAGGTCGGCCAGGAGGCCGTTGCCGCTGGCCGCGGCCACGGCGGAGTGGAAGGCGATGTCGGCCTCGACGTAGCCGTGGGTGTCGCCGACACTCATGGCGGTGCGCTTGTGCTCCAGGTGCTCGCGCATGGAAGCGATGTCGGCCTGGCTCCGGTTCCTGGCGGCCAGCCTGGCCGTTTCCACCTCGATAATGCGGCGCACCTCGCGGATCTCCTCGGCCTTGGCCCGGCGCAGCCGGTATTCCAGGGGCTCGTGGCCGGACTTGCGATCGAGCACGTAGGTGCCGTCGCCTTGGCGCACCTCCAGCAACCCGGCGCTGACCAGCACCCGGATGGCCTCGCGCACGGTGGAGCGGCCCACGCCCAGCTGGGTCATGAGCGTCGGCTCGGTGGGGATCTTGCTTCCCGGCGGGAAGACCCCCAGGGAGATCTTCTCCTGGATCTGCTGGATGACGAGGTCGCCGAGCTTTCTCGAGCGGACGGGGGTGAGTCGCGAAGGCATCGTCTGATGATCTCCTCAATCAACCTAAGCGGACACCCCGGGCCTGTCAAGCCCCCGGGCCGTGATTCCTGTCGGGACCGCCGCCATGGGCGTGTCGGGCGGCGATAGTCACGCCCGATCGACTCCGGGCGACGCATAGTAATAACGTATTGGATCAATCCATCCCGCATTGCTACGAAATCCCCTTCGACGCCCTCGTGGGGCAAGGAGGCGATTCATGCGGGATATGTCCGATCGTTTTGGCCGCCGACGGTTCCTCAAGACCGCCGGGGCCGCGGCCTGCGGCCTGTTGTGCGCCGCCGCGCCGGCCCGGGCCCAGGGAGCCGGGGAGGTGCTGCGGGTCTGGTCGTGCGGCGGCCTGGCCGAGGCCATGCTGCCGGCGAATCTGCAGTTCGAGGCGCAAAGCGGCTGCAAGGTGGCCTACACCGGGGCCTTTGCCGCGGCGCTTGGCAAGTCGCTGCTGGCGTCGGCCACCACCGACGTCTTCGCCGGCCGGGTGCTGGACCTGGCCAAGAAGCTGCGGGCGGCCGGCAAGATGGCCTGGTTCAAACCGCTTTGCTTCACCCAGTACGTCCTGGTCACGCCGCCCGGCAACCCGGCCGGGATCAAGGCCGTGGAGGACCTGGGCCGGCCCGGGGTCAAGGTCGTGCTCGCCCCCGAAGCCTCGCCCCCGGGCGGCGCGGCCGCCCTGGCCCTGCTCAAAAAGGCCGGCGTGCTCGAGGCGGCGCAGAAAAACGACGTGGCCAAGGGCACCTGCGTGCAGCGGGTCATGGACGAGATCGTTTCCGGCCGTGGCGACGTCTCGGTGGTGGAGCTGCGCGTCACGCGCCTGCCCCAGTTCGCCGGCCAAGTGGACATTGTGCCCATCGACCCGAAGTTCTTCCCGCCGCCGCCCATGACCTTCACCGTGGGCGTCATGGAAAGCGCCGCGAACAAGGCCCTGGCCGCGCGCTACGCCGAATTCCTCCTTTCTCCCGAAGGGCAGGCCCATTTCGAGCGCCAGGGGTTCGTCCCGGCCGTGTCCGACAAGGGCCGGCAACTGGTGGAGCAGTACGGAGTCAAGGATGTCTGAGATCGCCGTCGCCGCCAAGGCGACAACCACGAGCCTGCGCTGGTGGCGGCGCGCCGTCCAGGTGGCCGGCGCGGCCGTGCTCGGCCAGTGGTCCCTGTACGGCGTGCTGCGCTGCCCCTTCGTCGTGCCCTACGTCAGCTGCCAGAACTGTCCGGTCATCACCTGTCACGGCCGGCTGTTCTCCATGTTCTGGGGCTTCTGGCTGCTGTTGCCGCTTTCGGTGCTCTTCGTCGGCCGGGCCTTTTGCGGCTGGGCCTGCCCCGGCGGCCTGGCCGTGCAGCTGCTCGGCAAGGTCGCGCCCCTTGGCCGCCGCTTCGGCGGCCGGCTCGCGCGCCTGGCGGGGTACGGCAAGTACCTGGCCGTGGCCGCCTGCCTCTACGTCTACTACGCCATGCAGCAGCCCAGGGCCGACGTGCCCATCCGGGTGGGGGCCTTTTTCGAGTCCGTGGCGCTGACCTTCGAGCACGCGGACATGCTGTGGCTCGTGCGCACGGCCGTTGTTTTGGGATTCCTGGCCCTCGGCCTCGTCTTCTCCGCCGCCTGGTGCCGCTTCGCCTGCCCCACGGGCGGGGTGCTGGAGGCGCTCAAGGGGGTGGCGCTTTTCAAGGTCTTCAAGACCAGCGCCTGCAACGGCTGCGGCAAGTGCGACAAGGTCTGCGAGCTGGCCACCCGGCCCGAGGAGGCCGACTGCACCAACTGCGGCGACTGCCTGCACGTCTGCCCGGCCGGGGCCATCGGCTTCGGCCGCAAGCCCCGGGAAGCCGGCGGCAAGGCGGATTAGAGCGAGGAGGACACGGCCAGGGTCAGGCCGTTGTAGCTGGCCTTGGCCGTGAAGAAGGTCGTCGCGTCCGTGGCGGCGATGCCGGCCCTGGCCGCGTCGTAGGCGGCGGCGTCGGCGGCGAAGAGGTCGATGGAGTGGGTGTCCAGGTAGGAGGCCGGGTCGCTTAAAAGCGTGGCCAGGTCGAGCCCCGTGGAGGCCGAGGTTTCGCCCGTGGACACGGTGATGGTGAGCCCGGCGGTCTGGGCGCCGAGGGAATTGGTGAAGTCCGAGGCGTCGGCGAAGTTGGTGACGCGCCCGTCGGTGCTCCAGGAACCGTCGCCGAAAAGCCCCAGCGACCCGAAGGTCACGGCCGTGTAGGAGGTCTGCGTCGTGTCCGGGTGCGCCGCCATGTAGGCTTGCGCCGCCGCGCCGCCGAGGCTGTGCCCGGTCACGTAGACCTGGTCGACGCTGAGTGCCGAGACCGCCGCGTCGAAGGCGGCCACGCCCGTGGCCAGCAAATCGTAATAGCCTTTCGTATCGAGCCAGTAGGCCGCGTCCTCGCTGCCCAGGTAGGCGCTTAGGCCGTCGAGGTTGTAGTCGATGTCGTCCGTGCCCCGAAAGGCGATGATGGCGGCCGGCTCGCCGTTGACCACGGTGGTCCAGGCGTCGAAGGCGGCGTTTCCGGCCACGTAGGTCCCCGTGCCGCTGCCCGTGAGGTCGAGCTGGGTCAGGCCGGCCGAGGTCAGGCTGGTGATGAGGCTGGCGTCGTCGCGGTAGGCGGCGTCGGAAACCACCGCCAGCACGGTGTCGAGGTTGGCCGAGGTGACGGGAACCGTGGTCCAGTCGGACAGGCTAGCCATGGCTGGCCCCGGAAGCGTTAGCGGTGCGCATCGACAAAAACTACGCTCCGGCCCCGGCTCCGTCAATGCGCCGCGCCGAGGAGCCGGAACGCGTCAACGGACATGGGGGCGGCATGCTTTCCCGCGTCGTCCGCAACCATGTCGCCGGAGTGGGAGGTAAGCGATTCGAGGGGGGCGGCGAAGCGGCGCGCGTGGCCGGCGGGCGGCCGGATCAGGCCACCCGGACCATGGTGCGGCGCATGACCTCGGCGGGCTGGACCTCGAGGACCTTGCCCTCGTGGTAGCTCACCACGTCGCCGCCGAAAAAGGCCACGTCGGCCGGGTCGTGGGTGACCATGACGAGCGGGATGTCCAGGCGGCTCAGGATGCCGGCCAGTTCCACCCGCACCCGCTGGCGCAGGGGGATGTCGAGCGCCGAGAAGGGTTCGTCCAGGAGCAGGGCGCTCGGCTCGCCGACCAGGGCCCGGGCCAGGGCCACGCGCTGGCGCTGGCCGCCGGAGATGCGCGCCGGCCGGGACTGGGCCAGGGAGCCGATGGCGAAAAGATCCATGATGGAGGCCACGCGGTCCCGGTTGGCCGCGGACAAGCGGCCGAACAGCGGGGTCAGGCCGAAGGCCACGTTCTGCTCCACGGTCAGGTGAGGGAACAAGGCGTAATCCTGGAACAGGTAGCCGATGCGGCGGTCGCGCGGGGGCAGGAAGACGTTTTCCGCGCTGTCGCACAGCCTGCGGCCGTCCAGGGTGATGGCCCCGGAATCGGGCCGCATGAGCCCGGCGATGGCCCGCAGGGTCAGGGTCTTGCCCGAGCCCGAGGGGCCGAAGAGGACCACGCGGTTGTCCGTGGTGGAAAAGGCGGCGTGCAGGTGGAAGTCGCGCGCCGCGCCCTTGTAGGCCTTCTTGATGTCCACGGTGATGCGCATGGTCGTTTCCCGTCGGGCGCGCTCCCGGCCGAGGCCGGGAGCGCGCCGTGAGAAGCTAGGGCTTCTTGAAGCCGTACTTGGCCAGGATAGCCTGGCCCTTGGGGCCGGTGACGAAGGAGACGAAAGTGGCGGCGTCCTTGGCGTGGGCGCTGCCGGCCACCACGGCGATGGGGTAGATGACCGGGGTTTCCACGGGCACCTCGGCGATGACCTTGACCTTGTCGCCGCCCTGTTTGGCGTCGGTGGCGTAGACGAAGCCGGCGTCCACCTCGCCGCGCGACAGGTAGTCGAGGACCTGGCGCACGGACTCGGCCAGGACGAACTTGGGGGAAAGGGCATCCCACTGGCCGAGCTTGGTCAGGGCGGCCTTGGTGTAGCGGCCCACGGGCACGGAGTCGGGGTTGCCGACGGCGATGCGCTTGACCTGGGCGGCGGCCAGGCTGGTCAGGTCCTTGACCTTGGCCGGGTTGCCGGCGGGCACGGACAGGACCAGGGCGTTTTGCACGAAGTTGGCGCGGGTCGGCACGTCGATGAGCTTTTTCTCCACGGCCTGGTCCATGGTCTTCTGGTCGGCCGAGGCGAAGACGTCCACGGGCGCGCCCTTTTCCATCTGGGAGAGCAGGGTGCCCGAGGCGGCGAAGTTGAAGACGAGGTTGATGCCCGGGTGGTCCTTGGCGAAGGCGGGCTTCATCTCGTTGAAGGCGTCGGTGAGGCTCGCGGCGGCGGAAACGGTCAGGTCGGCGGCCTGGGCCGGAAGGGCCGTCAGCAGGGCGATCGCCAGGGTCAACAGGATTTTTTTCATTTGGGGCATCCTCCTTCCTACACTTTGGGTTTGATGATCTTGGCCACGATGACGAGCAGCGTCACGCAGACCGCGGAAATGAGCAGCACCAGCTCGTTGGCCAGGGTGTCGTTGCCGGCCTGGGTGGCGCTGTACACGGCCAGCGACAGGGTCTGCGTCTTGCCGGGCAGGTTTCCGGCCACCATGAGCGTGGCGCCGAATTCCCCCATGGCCCGGGCCAGGGCCAGCATGATGCCGGCCACCAGGCCGCGCATGGCCAGGGGCATGGAGACGCGGAAGAAGATGGCCGCCTCCGTCGCGCCAAGGGTCCTGGCCGCGTTCTCGAGGTTCTCGTCCACGCCCTCGAAGGCCGCCCTGGCCGAGCGGTAGACCAGGGGAAAGGCCACCACCGCCGCCGCGATCACCGCCCCCTCCCAGGTGAACATGATGCTCACGCCGAAGGCGTCCCACAGGTAGGAGCCGAAAACCCCCCGCCGGCCGAGCAGCACGATGATGTAGTAGCCGAGCACCGTGGGCGGCAGGACCATGGGCAGGGTGAGGACGGCGTCGACGAGGTCCCGGCCGGGAAACTCGCGCACCCGGGCCAGCCGGGCCAGGGCCACGGCCGGGATCGTGGCCAGGGCCGTGGCCAGGGTCGATACCTTGAGGGTGAGCAGCAGCGGCGGCAGCACGTCTGCGTCGAGCATGGCGTCGTCTCTCGCGGACCGGAGGCGTCCGCAGGCGTGAACGTTCGAAGGCGAGGGCGCGGCAGGCTGCCTCGATCCAGTATTGGAAAGGATAGGGAAAGGTTGCCGTTCTGTATAGAGTCACACTTGTTTTACTGAACGCGTGTCACTTGTCGCTCCTTCCTTGTGCGGGCGTTTTCCGTCGTTTGACAGGAGGGCATCAGTCGCGATCCAGTCGCGGCTGATGCTTCGAACCGCGCCCGGCCTCGTTCGAGCGGACCGGAACCGGCACGACGGCGGGAACCGGGGACGGGCTGAAAAGCGACAGCAGCAGGGCGATAAGCATGGGAACCTCCTGGGTTGCCAGTGAAACTGCAAAAGAAGTGCCGGACTTGGCCGCCCGTCGAAACGGCGCGTGCGGCCCGGAGACAGGCCCTGTCCGGCCGCGCCGCGTCGACTGTGCGGGACCGGAAGGACGCGGCAGGCGCTGGCGGCTGCAAAAAGGGAGGAACCGGCTACGTTTTTGCACCATGCCGGCGCATGGGGCGTCAGCCGAGCACGGACAGGGCGGCCTGGAGGTAGGCGGCCAGCGCGTCCTTGGCGGCCGGGGGCAGGGAGCGGAACTTGAGCCCGATCTCCAGGCGGCGGCCCGAGGCGGCCACGCGCATGGCGACGCAGGGAATGCCGGCTTCCTCGGCCGGGCCGAAAAGCTCGCAACGCAATTCCAGCGCGTCGTCGATCTTGATCTGCGGCGCCGCGCCGTCCAGGATCATGGAGAACTGGCAGCCGGAAAGGCTCAGGTCCAGCAGCATGCCGGACAACGAGGCCTCGCCGAAGCGGGCCTGGCCGGGAATGCAGCAGGTCACGCGCCGGTGGCGGCGCAGGTCCATGGATTCGAGCCGGGCGGGATAGGTGAGGAAGACAAGGGGAAAAGGCACCTGAATCCATTTGATGACCTTGGCCGAAAATCCGACCACGGTGCCTTCGTGGAGGTAGCGGGCGATGACCTCCGCCTCCGGGTACAGGAGCTGGTAGAGCGCCTCGCGCCCGGCCTCGATCTGAGGGGGCATCTGGGCGATGACGAAGCGGTTGCGCTGGTAGCCCACGCAATGGGATTGCAGCTTGTCCTCGCTGCCGCCGACTTCGAGGATCATCTTGGTCCCCGGGGGGCAGTGCAGGGCGGCCGGGTTCGGAGCGGTCATGCGTCGATTCCCTCAGGGGCCGAAATCTCGGGCAGAGGTTCGCCGTCGCGGATATGCGCCAGAAATCGCCTGGCTGGTTCGAAATCGGGGCGCAACGCGACCGCCCGTTCCAGGTGGCGTCTGGCCGCGGCCGTGTCGCCGGCCTCGGCGTAGGCCCGGGCGATGTTGAAATGCAGGTGCTCGTCGTCGGCGTTGCGCTCCAGGGCCTTCTCGTAAAAGGACACGGATTCGGTGAAGCGTTTTTCCTTGCGCAGGCTGATGGCGAATTCGTTGAAGAGGTGACGCTCCTGCTCGGTGAAGAGCACGTCGATGTCGAAGATGCGCCGCAGGGCCGCGGCGAGCTTCTTGCCGTCGCCCTTGCCCAGGTAGATCTTGCCGAGCTCGATGTTGGCCTTGGGATGCTTTTCGTCGAGCAGCAGGGCCTTGACGAATTCCCTTTCCGCGCCGTCCAGGTCTTCCTCGGCCAAATGCTTTTCGGCCAGGGCGATCTTTTTCTTAAGCGATTCGATGAACGGCAGGCAGCGTTTTTCGTAGTAGCCCGATTCGGGCTGGTAGTTGCTGAGAAACTCGCCCTTGGCCACGGGAGCGACCGGACCGGACGGAATGGAATTGGCGTTGAGGGCCTGGACGTAATGCTCGCCCTCGGGACTGCGGCGCACGAACCAGTAGGTCTTTTGCTCGTGTTCGCGGCTGGTGGTTCCCTGTCCGGTCTTGGTATGCCGGGACATGGAATAGACGCCGAGGATGCGGCATTCCTCCATGTCGGGAAGCGTTTCGGAAAGGGGGGCGTCGTCGGCCTGGACCGGCGTTTTTTCCTCTTGTTCCATGGCGGTGGCGTTCGGCGGCCACCGGTGACGAGCGTGGCGCGAAGGGGTTGGGGTTCTCCTCATGGCGCCGGAATGCATCGGACCCGCGCCGGCCGCGGCGGGAGGAACCGCGGTACGTTTGCATCATTGCCTATTATACATCCAATCCCCAAATGTCAAAACAATACAAGCGGCCCGCTTCGCTGCCGAGGCGGGCCGCTCGTCGTCGTCACTGCAAGGAGCCGCGCCGCCCTGGCCTCAGCCGCAGCCCTCGCCGCTGCCGCCGCTGCAGCCGCAGGCCTTGCCCAGGCCCTTTTTGCGGCTTTTGAGAAGCGACAGGTCGCCCGCGCCGTAGACTTCGGCCAGGGCCGTCTCCACGAATCCCGAGCATTCGTAGGGCAGCACGCCGCCCGCCGTCAGCACCTTGCGCGGCGTCTCGCCGAAGGCGGCCACGAGCACGGCCCGGCAGTCGGAGAGCACCTTGGCCAACTCCTCCCAGCGCTTGGGCCCCGCGCCGGGGTCGGGAGCCCAGCGGTCCTCGACATAGGAAAATCCGATGCCTTCCTGCTTCCAGATCTGAAACTTGTGGGCCTCGCCCAGGTGCATGTTGACGAGCATGCCCTCCCGGGTGGCCACGGCCACGTAGGGCCGCTTGTCGAGGTCGGCCCCGGGGACGGTGCGGGAGCATTCGCCCAGAAGCGGCGCGAGCTCGCTTGACCGGTCGTTGCAGAGAAGCCCCACGGCGTCGGCCCGGCAGCGCTTGCAATGGCTCATCTGGGGCACGAGCGCGCCGGCCTTGGCCCGCAGGTCCTTGATCATCTCGGCCGTGGGCGCGGGCACCTCGGCGAAGGGCGTGTCGGCCACCGGAAAAAGCGGCATGATGTTCTGGATGTCCACGCCGAGTTCCGACAGCTTCTTGGAGATCTCCAGCACGTGGTGGTCGTTGACGCCGGGGATGACGATGGTGTTGGATTTGACGATGACGCCTTTTTCCTTAAGAATCCTGATCCCTTCCAACTGGCGCTCCAGGAGCAGCTTCGCCGCCGCCTCGCCGCGCAGGATGACCTTGCCGTCGCGGGCCCAGGCATAGACCTTGGCCCCGATCCTGGGGTCCACGGCGTTGACGGTCACGGTCACGTGGGTCACGCCCAGTTCGGCCAGTTCCGCGGCGTGGGCCGGCAGGGCCAGGCCGTTGGTGGACAGGCAAAAAAGCATCTGGGGAAACTTGTCCTTGAGCAGGCGGATGGTCTCCAAGGCCTCGGGGTTGGCCATGGGGTCGCCCGGACCGGCGATGCCGACCACCGTGATGCGGGGCTCCTTTTCCAGCACCTTTTCCATGTAGACCACGGCCTGCTGCGGGGAGAGCACGGCGCTGGTCACGCCCGGGCGCGATTCGCTCACGCAATCGTACTTGCGATTGCAGAAGTTGCACATGATGTTGCACTTGGGCGCCACGGGCAGGTGCACACGGCCGCAGGAGCCGGCGGACTCCCTGTTGAAGCAGGGGTGCTTGGAAAGGTCCTTCTGGGGGGTGGTCATTGCGCGCTCCTTCTAGAGATAGCCGTACCCGACGGCGCTGTCTTCCTGCTTGCGTTCGAGGATGGTGTTGACCAGACGATCGAAAAGTTCCTGGGCGCCGCGGTAGCCCACATGGAGCATGCGCTGGCCGCCGAAGCGGTCGTGGATGGGGAAGCCCACGCGCATGAGCGGCACGCCCATGTCCTTGGCGTAGCGGTAGCCCTTGCTGTGGCCCACCAGCAAATCCGGGGCCAGGTCGGCGGCCTGCTCGGCGATGTCGTGGAAGTCCACGCCTTCTCTCGCTTCGGGCGGTTCGGGCAGGATGCCCTCGACGACGTCGGCCAGGGCCTGCTTGAAATTGCGGCACTTGGCTCCGGTGGCGGCGAGTATCGGCTTGACCCCGATCTCGGCCAGGAAGGCGACCATGGCGATGACCATGTCCTCCTCGCCGTAGACGATGGCCCGCTTGCCGGCCACGTACTTGTGGCCGTCCACGTAGGCGTCCACGAGCTTGCCGCGCTCGCTGGCGTACTTTTCCGGCATTGGCGCGCCGGTGAGGGCCTCCAGGGCGTCGAAGAAGGCGTCGGTCTCGCGGATGCCGATGGGGATGCCGAGGCGATGGTTCTTCACCCCGAAGCGCCGTTCGAGGTTGTCCCCGGCGCTTTCGGCCATGTGATCGGCCCGGCCGCATTCGATGGAGCCGAGCGCCCCGGACATGGCCCGGATGTCGGCCAGCGGCGTGCCGCCGGCCGGGAGCTTTTCGTAGTCGAGCAGCGCCGGCCGGTCCATGGATTCGGAGATGTCCGGCAACACCGTGGCGGCCACGCCGTGGTCGGCCAGGATCTCCTTGAAGTAGCGCAGGTCGGCCGGGGAGACGAAGCCAGGCAGGAGGTTCACGCGCCGGTGGGCCGCGACCTTTTCCCGCACCAGTTGGGAGGCCAGGGCGGCCGTGGCCGCGTGCCAGCCCTCCATGTGGGTGCCGGAGTAGCTCGGGGTGGAGACATTCACGATCTCCGGCAGGGGCAGGTCGCCGAACTCCTTGCGGAACTCGGCCAGAAGCCGGGGCACGTCGTCGCCGATGGTCTCGGTCAGGCAGGTGGTGGCCACGCCGACCACCTTGGCCCCGTACTTGGACATGACGTTGAGGATGCCCTTTTTGAGGTTCGGGCCGCCGCCGAACACGGCCTGCTTTTCGCCGAGCGCCGAGGAGGCGATGTCCATGGGCTCGCGGAAATGGCTGATGATGTAGCGGCGCATGTAGGTGGCGCAGCCCTGGGAGCCGTGCAGGAAGGGAATGGCCCCCTCGACGCCCCGGAAGGCCAGGGCCGCGCCCAAGGGCGTGCACAGCTTGCAGGCGTTGGTCGTGGAAACGTAGGGCGAATCGCTCATATGCCTTCTCCGCCGGCCGCGCGCTTGGCGGTCCGGGTTTCCCGGGCCTTGGCCATGGCCTCGCGCCGGGGCACGAACCGCCAGATGGGGCTCGTGGCCGAGGCGTGGACCTCCTTGGCGAAATTGAGCATGCCGACAAAGCCTTCCAGGGCTTCCTTGCGCTCGTGGTTGTGGTCGCAAAAGCCGACCCCGAGCTTGTGGGCGATGGGCCGTTCCTTGACGCCGCCGACGAAGAGGTCGACGTCGAGCTCCTTCACGAACTTCGAGAGCTCCAGCGGGTTGGAGTCGTCCACGATCACCGTGCCCGGGTCGCAGATGGCGGCCAGCTCCTCGTAGTCCTCCTTGGTGCCGGTCTGGGAGCCGACCAGCACGACCTTCATGCCGAGATGCCGGAAGGCCTTGATGAGCGAGAAGGCCTTGAACGCGCCGCCGACGTACACGGCCACCTTCTTGCCTTCGAGGTCCTGGCGGTACTTGCGCAGTTCGGGCAGGAGCTTGGAGAGTTCTTCGCGCACCAGGGCCTGGGTGCGCTCCACGATGCCGGGATCGCGGTCCTTGAAGTGGTCGGCCACGGCGTAGAGCGAGTCGGCCATGTCCTCGATGCCGAGGTAGGACACGCGCAGAAACGGCGTGCCGAAGCGCTCCTTCATCATCTGGGCCAGTTCCATGGTGGCCCCGGAACACTGGACCACGTTGAGGGCCGCGCCGTGGCAGCGCTTGATGTCCGCCACCCGGCCGTCGCCGGTGATGTTGGCCACCACCTCCACGCCCATGCGCTTGAAGTATTCGCGGATGATCCAGATCTCGCCGGCCAGGTTGAAGTCGCCGAGGATATTGACGGAAACGGGGCTGATGTCCGAGGTGTCGCCGGTGCCGGCCAGGGTGAAAAGCGCCTTGCACGCCGCGGCGTAGCCTTCGCGCTTGTTGCCCTTGAAGCCTTCGGACTGGACCGGGATGACCGGGATGCCGGTTTTGGCCGACACGTCGCGGCACACCGCGCCCACGTCGTCGCCGATGATGCCCACGATGCAGGTGGCGTAGACGAAGGCCGCATTGGGCTTGTAGCGTTCGATGAGTTCGAGCAGGGCGGCCTTGAGCTTTTTTTCGCCGCCGAAAATCACGTCTTTTTCCTGCAGGTCGGTGGAAAAGCTCAACCGGTGCAGTTCGGGGCCCGAGGAAAGCGCGCCCCGGATGTCCCAGGTATAGACAGCGCAGCCGATGGGGCCATGGACCAGATGCAATGCGTCGGCGATGGGGTAGAGCACCACGCGCGAGCCGCAGAACACGCAGGCCCGCTGGGACACCGCGCCTGCGAGGCTGTCGCGGTTGCAGGCCAGCTCAAAGGGCCCTTCGCCCGTGCGGTGGATCTGGTCACGCCGTTCTTCGAAAATGGCCTGTTCCATGAAGGCTCCTTTCCCCGGTCACCATCTGTCGGGGTCAGCGAGACTCTACAAGGATCGTGCCAGACTATTGTGGATTGAATTATCAGGCCTTTTTGCCTTTCCGGTAAAAAACCTGACAAAATTGTACGGGGAACGGCGACAGAAATGTAGAGCCGAGCACGCTTTGGTGCAAAAGCGTGCCCCTTTGCCGCAGGCGGACTCAGCTGTGGGCCGCGGCCCGCGCGCGCAGCCGGCCGATGACGACCACGCCCACCGCTCCCACGGCCTCGCCGGCATACACCGCGGCATGGCCCGGGGCGAGCAGGGAGGCGACCCAGGCGTCGGTGAGGATCATCTCCGCCGCCACCTTGCCGAGCACGGCCGCGCCGAGCACGATGATGATGGGGTGGCGGTCCATGAGCCGCGACAGGGCTCCGGCGGCAAAGACCACGAAGGGAATGGACAGGCCCAGGCCGAACAGCAGCAGGGCGAAGTTGCCCCGGGACGCGCCGGCCACGGCCAGGATGTTGTCCGTGGACATGACCAGGTCCGCGGCCACGATGGTGACGATGGCCGCGAAAAACGAGGTGCAGGGCTTGTCCTTGCGGCAGGCGTCGCCCTCGGCGAAGAGCTTGACCGCGATGCCGGCCACGAGCAGACCGCCCGCGAGCTTGAGCCCGGGCAGATCGAGCAGCTGCGCCGCGACGAAGGTCAGCGCCACGCGCAGCAGGACCGCCATGCCTGCGCCCACGGCGATGCCGCGCATGCGGACGGCATGGGGCAGGTTGCGCACGGCCAGGGCGATGACCACGGCGTTGTCGCCGGCCAGCACCACGTCGATGGCCACGATGCTCAGCAGTTGCAGGAAAAAATCCGCGGACAAGGAAAAACCGGCGAACAGATCGGACATGGGCGCTCCCTGGCAGGCCGGCTCTACCAGAGCGCGCCGGCGGGGGCAATGCCGCACGGCGCAATCGTCTTTTTTCCGTCACGCGTCCGTCGCCCGGGAGCGCGGCGCCCTGCGTACAAGGAGCCCTTGGCACCTTGTCCTCCAACCCGCCGCAACCGCGCGCCCGATCCGCACACCATGGCCAAAAATCTCCGCACCCGCGTCCAGGACGCCTTTTTCCGCTTCGTCCACGGCAACCGCCTCGTCTACAACACCTGCTGGGAGGACCCGCGCCTGGACCGGCAACTGCTCGGCCTGTCGCCCGATTCCCGCATCGCGGTCATCACCTCGGCCGGGGACAACGCCCTGGACTATCTCCTCGACGCGCCGGCCCGCATCGACTGCGTGGACGTCAATTTCCGCCAGAACGCCCTGCTGGAGCTCAAAAAGGCGCTGTTCGCCAACGCGACCTTCGAGGAGCTCTACGCCTTTTTCGGCCAGGGCGGCGATCCCGCCTGCGCAGGCATGTACGCCCGCATCCGCGAGGCATTGCCGGCCTACGCCGCGACCTACTGGGACCGCAACATCGACTATTTCAAGGCCGGGCGTTTTGCCCGCTCCTTTTACTACCATGGCGCGTCGGGCCTGGCGGCGTTCACGTTTTCCAAGCTCATAAGCGCCCTCAAGCCGGGTCTTCGCCACAACATCCGCCGCCTGCTCGACGCTGCGAGCCCCGAAGAACAGCGCCGCATCTTCGACGCCATCGAACCGGCCTTCTGGGACCGCGTCAGCCGCTGGCTCGTGGGCCGGCCCGAGACCATGGCCCTGCTCGGCGTGCCCCGGCCCCAGATCGCGCTCATCCGCGAGTCCCATCCCGGCGGCCTGGAAGGCTTCGTGCGCGACAAGATCCGGCAGGTCTTCACCGGCCCGGCCATGGCCGAGAACTATTTCTGGCGCGTCTACCTGACCGGCCGCTACACGCGGCGCTGCTGTCCGGAGTATCTCAAGGCGGAAAACTTC
>JAEWCY010000149.1 GCA_023390395.1 Pseudomonadota bacterium
TCTCCTGCCTCACCGAGGCCCGGGAAAAACGCCGGGCCGCGTCGCGCCCGCAATGAAGTAATAGGGAATGCCTCCGGCGGCCAGGAGGGGCCGAGGGCCCCTCCTGGACCACCCCAAAGGGGAAGAATTTTGCGACTGCAAGGGGCGAAGGGGCGGCAGCCGGTTCGCCTCTTTTTTTGCGCCGACGGGCGGCGGCGCCGGCCTCCTTGGGCGCGATCCGGCCTCAGTCGGCCTCGTCCCGGATGAAGGCGATGGTCTTTTCCGGCAGGGCTTTCGGCGCGCCGCCGTTGCCGAGTTCGGTCAGGTCCTCGGTGATGGTGAGCATGAACTGGGTGAAGCGGGCCTGCTTTTGCACCCGCTCCCGGGCGTCGGGGCTGTGCCAGGCTTCCTTGAGCAGCTCCGCGGCGTGGTGGTGGATCATCAGGGCCAGGGGCTTGGGCATGGAGGCGTAATATTCGAGCATGTTGGCCTTCATCTCGTCGATGCTGGCCAGGAATTCCCCGAACTGCTCGGTCTGGCGCTCCTCTTCCATCTGCGTCCGCCTGCACTCCTCGCGAAAGCGGATCTCCATGATCTCCAGGCGCTTTTTGAGCTCGGCCGCGGCCACGAGCTTTTCCTCCTTGAGCCGGTCGAGTTCGGGCTGGTTCTCGCGCTGCCAGCTGGCCGCCTCGCCGCGAAAGCTGTTGATGAGCCTGGAAAAGAATCTCCCGATGTTTTCAGGGAACGACATGCCTACCTCGTTTGTTCGAAAAAGAGATCCATGACCAGCGAGGCCTGGGTCTGGTCGGCCTCGGCCAGATAGCGGTGCAGGGCCAGCAGGCCGTCGAAATCCACGACGGTGACGGCCTTTTCGATGAAGACCGAAGTCCGCTGGTGCATGTAGGGCGTCATGCGCCGCTTGTTGGCCTCGAGCTGCCCGCGCACGATGACGGCCAGTTCGCGGATGTTGGCGCGCTGGCGCTCCAGCGCCAGCTTGCGCCGCGCCGCCAAGCCCCGGTCGGCGATGGCCTCGCGGATGCGGCGGTGCTTCTCCTCGCGTCTGGCCAGGCGGGTCTTTTTCCGGGAAAGGTACAGGTAAAGGCCAAGCGCCGCGAGCAGGGCCGGGCCGTACAGGGCGGCCACGGAAAACGAGAAGAAGATGAGCGAAGTCTGGGCGGGGTGGGGCGGCATGACGTTTGAACGGACTTACCCGGCGGTTGACGGCGCGGCGGCCGGCGCGGACGCGCAACCAAAGCGTCCGGCGGCAGGCGCTCGCGCCAGTCTCCTGTTAGGGCAAAGAACAGTTCGCGTCAAGTCGGCCTGATTTTTGCAATACCACGAAATTCATGCCTTTTATGGGGCAGGCCGCTCCCGGGGCCGCATCGCGGCCCCGGGAGCGGAGCGGGAAACGCCTACAACGAATTGCGGAAGATGCGGGCCACCAGTTCCTCGGTCACCGGCACCGGGGCCAGGGGAAGGAGCATCTTGGAGAGCGACGAGGCCATGGCCGTTTTGGTCAGGGCCGGGATGTCGGCCTCGCTGAAGCAGCCGGCCATGGACGTGGACTGCCCCACGCCGTGGCACCATTGGCGCAGTTTTTCCACAACGTAGTCCGCTTCGCCCGGAACGCCCTTGAGACCGGGGATGATCGGGGCGAAGAGTTCGGCGACGACTTCCGGCACGGCCGGATAGATTTCCTTGACCATGGCCGGCATGAGGATGCCGAGCCCGTCGCCGTGGGTGACGGAGGCGTTTAAGGTGCTCATGGCGTGCTCCATGGCGTGGGTGATGTGGAGCAGGCCCAGGTCGAAGCTGATGCCGGCGATGGCCGAGGCGTACATGAGCCAGTAGCGGGCGGTGAGGTTGCCGGGCTCCACGATGGCCGTGGGCAGGTAGGTGGCCACCAGGCGGATGGCGTCGCGGGCCAGGCCGATGGAGTAGGGCGTGGTGGTGATGGTGGTGGCCGCCTCCAGGGCGTGGTTCACGGCGTCGATGGAGGTGGAGATGGTCTGTTTGGTCGGCATGGTGGCCGTCAGCGCCGGGTCTTCGATGGTGAAGGTCGCGTAGATGTTGGGCGAATTGATGGCCGGCTTGTCCTCGCCGTCGGACTGGGCCACGGCGAAGGCGTCGCACTCCGAGCCCGTGCCGTGGGAGGTGTTGACGAGCACCAGGGGCGCGGCGTCGTCGATGGGCGCGCCCTTCTCGTAGAAGTCCACGGCCTTTTTGCCGGGATGGCGCATGAGCACGGCGGCGGTCTTGGCCGTGTCCATGGCGCTGCCGCCGCCTATGGCCAGTATGGCCTTCGCCCCGAAGTCCAGGCCCATGGCCGCGGCTTCCTCGCAGTTGGCGTAGGTGGGGTTGGGGCGGACCTTGTCGTAGTGCTTCCAGGCGACGCGGGCGTCCAGCGCCGGCTTGACGGTCTTCCAGGCGCCGCTGGCCTTGTAGGCCACGGCGTCGGTGACCACGAGGAACTTGTCCGTGCCCTTGGCGGCCAAGCCTTCGAGTATGCCGTCGATCCTGGCCACGGCGCCCACGCCGAAGTAGGTGACGGGGCGGGTGGGTTGCAGCACGAAGATCTTGCGGATGTCGATCTTCTTCTCCCAAGCGGTCATGTCGTTCCTCCTTGTGTAGCGTTGTTACACAGTGCGGCCGCGTGACTGACCCCGTGCGCAAGACGAAAGCACGGCCGCATCCTTCATCCGCATCGTTGCGGTATGAATTATGAGTTTGGGAAACAGTAGCAGGCGGGAGGCGTTTTGCAAGGGACAATTTGTCCCCGCATCGTTTCCATCGCTGCTTTGGCGCGGAAAATACCCGGCCCTTGCGGAGGGAGAAGCGGCGGCGGTGCATCCGCCCCTTGGTTGCCCGACGGGCGGCGACAGGGGCGGAGCCGAAAGGGCGGGACCGTTGGCGAGCGCCGCCCGCCCGCCGAGGCGGACGTTCGCGTGGGGCGGGCCGGGCGGCGGATCAGTACTTGCGCAGTTCGAAGAGCTTCTTGGTCTGGGTCGAAACGATGTGGAAGAACTTGTCCTGGGGGATGAAGATGTAGGGCACGTCCTCGGCGCGGCGGAACAGGAAGTCCGAGAGGATCATGCGGTTGGCCGCCTGGTGGCCGATGATCATGATGTGCTCGGAATTGCCGCTGAGATAGATGGCCTTCTTGACGCCCCGGTAGACCCGGCCGGCCATGGTGGCGTAGCCCTCGCCGCCGGGATAGACGAAGTTGTACTTGTTGCGGCCCCGGGCCGCGAAAAGATCGGGCATGTCGCGCTCGATCTCGGCGTAGGACATGCCGTCGCAGGTCCCCACGTCGATCTCGTCGAATTCCGGGAAGGCGTGGTGGATGGTCGTGCCCTTGCGCGTCTCCAGCAGCGGCTCGGCCATCTCCAGGGTGCGCTTGAGCGTGCTGGTGAAGATGTAGGGCAGCGGCGTGCCGATGAAATGGCGCGACAGGGCCCAGGCCTGCTTGCGGCCCTTTTCCGTCAGGCCCGAGTCGCCGCCCACCCGGTCCTTCACGTTGTATTCGCTCTCGGCGTGGCGCACGAGAAAGAGGTTCTTGATCCAGTCGGACATGAGCAGGTCGCGGATGCGGCCGTAGTAGGGCATCTCGGCCGAGACATGCTCGGCCAGGATGCGGTTGTTGAGCGTATCCAGGCGCACCAGGTCGCGCACCTCGTCCGGCGGCTCGTAGATGTGGCGGTAGTAGCCGATGCGGGTGACGAAGCTGGCCTTGGCCTCGGCTTCGCTCAGGTGGGAGAATTCGGGAAGCCGGGTCTTGCGGGCCACGGACAGGGCCAAAAGCTCGGGGTCGTCGTTGATGCACTCGACGAAGAGCACCGGATGGTTGGGCAGCTGCTCGAGCAGGGTCTGGCGGCGCTTTTTCGAGACGTTGGTGGCGTCGAGGATGGCGATGTCGCCGTCGGTGGCGAGGAAGGCCTTGGCCTCGGCGAAGTTGACCGCGGCGATGCGTTCGCGAAGCCCGGCCGCCTGGGCGTTGGCGGGATTGTAGAAGTCGGGGTGGGAGGTGTTGCCCGGGATCATGCGCCGCCGCACGTCCCCATTGTTGAAAAGGCCGACCTTGATGTCGTCCTTTTCCAGGTTTTCCTTGATCTTGGCGGCGATGGTGGACTTGCCCATGGCCGGCAAGCCCACCATGGCGATGTAGAGCTTGCGCGGCCGGGCCATGTGTCCTGTCCTTGGCGAAAGGTTTGGCGAACGCGGCGAGGATACGGACGGATCGTCGCCGTATGTTTAAAAAACGCCGACGTTTTGCGCAAGGGCGACGGCCCTAGAGCAAGCCCACCTCCCAATTGAAATGGCTGGTGCGCTCCCGCCGGGCCACGTCCTTGGGCAGGGGCTCGCGCAGGTCGGCGAACACGGCGTAGCCGGCCTTTTCCAGGGCGTCGCGGTGCTTGTGCAGGTCCATCTCCCAGTTGGCGTAGAGCCAGTAGGTGCGGTCGTACTTGACCGCCCACAGGCCCTCTTCCTTGGGGCTGACCACCGGCAGGCAGGTCTTGACCTCGCCCGAGAGCACCCGGGAAAGCCCGAGCGGCCAGGCTCCCTTGTGCACGATGCCAAGCGGCAGGGGCGAAAGCCCGGGCAGGGCGAGGAGATCCTCGCCGGAAAGCTCCGGCGAGGCGAAGGCCCCGGCGAATCCCAGCCGGGCCAGTTCGGCCACGGCGATGGGGTTGGCGATGTTGCAGAAAGGCCCGGCCCAGAAGGCCAGCCCCTTGGCCGAAGCCGGGAAAAGCCCGGTCTGCCAGGGCGCGCCGAGCACGAAGCGCTTGCCGCCGCGCGAGACGATGGCGGAAACGAGGCTCACGAATTCGCTTTCCTCGTCGGGCCAGACGACCGGCGGCAGCCACCACCAGACCGTGGCCGCGCGCTGCATCGGCAGGTTGTGGGCTCGCTTGGTGGACACCCACACGCCGAACGGCCCCTTTTCCTTGCGCATGTCCGGATGGCGCCACACGCTGATGTTCGCCGGCTCGGTCCGGCCGGCCTTGCGGGGCTTGGGCAGCGCGGGCACGAACTCCACGGGCTTGGGCTCGCGCTCGGGAATTTTGGCCAGGGCCTCCTCGAGGGGTCTGATCTTCTCCAGGAGCCCGGGCTCGCGGCGGTCGATGAGGTAGGCCGGCATGCCGGACTCCGGGCGCGGGCCGTCGGCGAAGGTCAGCGTCAGCCGGCCGCCCTTGGGCACGGAGCGGGTCACCTTGACGATGCGGTGGCCGGGCTCGTCCTCGGCCCCCAGGCGCACCAGGTCGCCGGGAAGGAGCGCCACCCGGGCCGACAGGTTCCACTGGCCGGGCTTCACCCCGCGCGTGAGCTTGCCGGCGGGCATGCCCGAGCCGGTGCGCTCCTTGGTGTCCACGGGGTTCTTGGGGCGCTGGGGCAGGAAATTGTAGTTGGTGGAGGCCCGGCCCAGCGACTGCTCCAGGAAGCTCGCGGCCATCTTCTTGGCCGAGGCGTCGTCCGGGGCGTCGCGCAGGAGCTTGTAGGCGGCCACCACGTGGTAGACGTAGTGCGGGCCTTTTTTCCGGCCCTCGATCTTCCAGGCCGTGACCTGCGGGATGGTGAGCAGGGCCTTGGTCAGCACGTCCAGGCTCAGGTCCTGGCAGGAGAAGTAGCGGCCCTTGGTTCCCCGGTGGTCGTAGAGGCGGCGGCAGGGCTGGACGCAGCGGCCGCGCAGGCCCGACTTGCCGCCGAGGTAGCTGCTCCAGTAGCAGCGGCCCGAGACGTTGTAGCAAAGCGCCCCGTGGACGAAGGCCTCCAGGGAAAAGCCCTCGGGCGCGGCCTCGGCCATCTCGCGCATCTCGTCCACGGAAAGCTCGCGCGGCAGCACCGCCCGGGCGAAGGAGAGCCTCGGCAGCATGGCCAGGCCCGTGGGGCTCGACACGTTGGCCAGGGTGGACAGGTGCAGCTCGCCCGTGAACCCGGCCTGGCGGGCGACGGCGGCCACGCCGATGTCCTGGACGATGAGCGCGTCCGGGCCCACGTCGGCCACGAGGCGCTTGACGAGCCGGCCGGCCTTGTCGGCCTCGTCGGGCTTGAGCAGGGTGTTGACGGCCACGTAGGTGCGGACGTTTCGCGCCCGGGCCAGCTCGGCCAGGGCGGCCAGCTCGGAGACGGAGAAGTTGCGGGCCAGCATGCGGGCGGAGAAGTGCTTGAGCCCGCAGTACACGGCGTCGGCCCCGGCGGCCAGGGCCGCCAGAAAGGAATAGGGATCCCCCGCGGGGGCCAGGATTTCAGGCTTTTTCGCCTCGGTCATAGGGATACTCGTTTGCAGGAATTGTCGGCGGGAGATGCCGCGAGGCGAATACGATAAGCGATTATCGACCGGGAGGGAACCGTTTTTGTCGGTTCCCTCCCGAAAAGAGGCCCGAGGCGCGCGCCTCGGGCCGGAAGGCGGATGCGGTCAGCGCGCCTCGGCCAGGGCCTTGGCCAGCCTGTCGCCGAAGTTCCGGGCCCGGGCGGCCGATTCCGGGTCCCCGGCCGCCTCGCCGGGCGGGAAATGGCAAAACGGGAACAGGCAGGTCAGAAACGGCATGGCCATGCGTTCGGCCGGGATGCGCCACTGCTTGACCAGGATGTCCACGTTCTCCTCCTCCTCGCCGCCGGCCGTGGCGAAAAGGGCCAGCACCTTGCCCCGCAGCGGCGAAAAGACGTTGCCGTCCTCGTCGATCTTGACGAGGCTGAACATGCGGTCCACGAACATCTTCATCTGGGCCGGCTGGCTGAACCAGTAGACGGGCGTGGCCACGACCAGGGCGTCGTAGCGGGGAAGCGTGGCCACGGTTCTGGCCAATTCGTCGTCCACGTGGCAGCGGAAGTCCTCGCCCTGCTGGCACTGGTAGCAGGAGACGCAGCCCGGGTGCCTGTATTCGAGCCTGGGGACGTCGATCGCCTCCGAGGCCACGCCCCGGGCGGCCAGGGCCTCCATGGCCAGCTCGGCCAGGGCGCGGGTGTTGCCCGCCTTGCGCGGGCTGCCGTGCAGGAAAACGACCTTGTGCGGCATGGGGTGCTCCTTGGGTCCGGACCGGCCGCTCCCGGCGGCCGCGCCGGGAATGCCGGGGCGCGGTCCTTTCGCGTTCCGGCAGGTTACAGGTCGTAGGTCATGGCCATGAGCCGCGCGACGACGTCCTGGCGGTCCTGGAGAAGGACTCCGGACGGATGCGTGCGCGCCTCGAACCAGATGCCGTCCGCCGCGTAGCGGATGATGCGCCCGAGCACGCTTTGCGCGTCCTCCCCGTGGCGGGTGAGCTGGTCCCGCATCCAGGCGTGCCAGGCCTCGTGGAGGGTTGGGTCGCCGGCCAGGGCCAGGGCGCAGGCGTCCATGAGCTTGCAGGAGAACACGCTGCCGCACGGGGCCAGCACCGCCGCGACATAGGCCCGGGTGAACCGGCCGCGCGGGTCGTCGTCCCGGGCGATCAGGGCGGCCAGGGCATCCTCGAAGGCCTGGATGATGGCCGCGAAGAGCCCCTCGATCAGGGCCTGCTTGCTCGGGAAGTGGTGGATGAGCCCGCCCTTGCTGACCCCGGCCCGCCGGGCGACGCCGTCCAGGGTCAGCCCGCCGGGGCCGTGCTCGGCCACGATGTGGGCCGTGGCCTCGAGCAGTTGCGCCCGCACGAGCTGGGGCTGCTTCTTCCTTTTGCAGGCCTCGAACATGGTGCCTAAAGATACCGCCCGGTCGGTTTTGTCAAGGGCGCCGACACGAAAATACCGTTGTCGCCGTATTGACGAAGCGAGAACCGTAATGTTCTAAACGAGGCCTGGAAATTTTGGCGTATCGGCCGTAGCGCGCGCAACCGCCCCGGCAAGTCGATACTTTTTGGATGTAAAATGTCTGGTATGCGGCGATTCCCGTGTCGCTGCTTGCCTGGTATGGAGTGCCCGATCCGATGAGCAGCATAGACATCTGGACGCTCGCCCTTTGTCTCGGCCTGGTCAACGTCATGCAATTCGTTGCGTTTTATACGCAATATAAAATCAACAAGACCAGCCACGGCCCGGGCTGGTGGGCCCTGGCCAGCGGCCTGATGGCGCTCGGCTTCGTGGCCCTGCTCGTGCGCGCCGTGCCGGCGTTGGCCACGGTTTCGATCATCGCCTACAACATGCTGTTCATCCCGTGTTTTCCCTTGGTGTACGTGGGCATTTGCCGGTTCCTGGGCCGGCGGGAGCCGCGGGCGTTTCTGGTCGCCTCCCTCGTCGCCGCCCTGGCCGCGGCCGTCTATTTCACCTACGGCGACGACAGCATCGTGGCCCGGCGCGTCAACATCTCCCTGGTGTGCGCCGTGTTCTCGCTGCTGTCGGCCCGGGCGCTGTCGACCGCCCCGGGGCGGGACCGCTCGGCGGCCTCGCGCCTGGTCGCCGGCCTGTTCGGCATAAACGCCGCGGCCCTGGCGGCCATGTCGCTGTCGCCGGTGCTGCGCTCCCTGCACGCCCCGCTGCTGCCCATGCCCATGCCGCTGTTGCTGTCCTACCTGACGGTCATGGTCACGAGTCCCTTGTGGAGCATCGGCCTGATCACCCTCGTCAACCAACGGCTGGCCCAGGACAACCGCGAAGCCCAGGAAAACCTGCGGCTGCTGTTCGACGCGACGCCCGAGGCCGTGGTCGTCACCCGGGCCGACGGCGGCGGCGTGGTGGCGGCCAACCATGCGCTGCGCACGGTCCTCGGCCTGGAGTGGACCGGGCTCGGCGACGCGGCGGCCTCGTCGCCGCGGTGGACCTACGACGGCAGGACGGCCGGTTTTTTGGCCATGCTGCGGGACAACCCGGATTGCGCCAATGTCGAGTGCTCCTGCGTCAAGCCCGACGGCGAGTTGTTCGTCGGCCTGCTTTCGGCCCGGACCATGACCATGGACGGCCGGGCCTGCGTCATCTCGCTGGTCAAGGACATCTCCAACCGCAAGCGGGCGGAGCGTTTCGAGCAGTTCCGCAGCGCCGTGCTGGAGGTGCTGGCCGCAAGCGACCGGCTGCCGGATATCCTGGCCGCCATTGCCGCCGGCGTGGCGCGCCTGGACGCCGGCATGCGCTGCTGCCTCTTCGCCTGGGAGCCCGGACAACGAGAACCCGTCGTGGCCGCGGCCGGATTGCCCGAGGCCTTCGCCGCCGTCTCCCTCGGCCGCCGGGAGGTCCAGGAGCTTTTGTGCGGCGCCGGCCGATGCGCCGCCCCCGGCCTCGTCGTGACCGAGGACCTGGAGGGCTGCCCGGGCTGGGAGCCGTACCGGGCCCTGGCCACCGCCTCGGGCCTGCGCTCCTGCTGGACCCTGCCCTTTCGCGACGCCGCGGGCCAACTGCTCGGAGCCCTGGCCGTGTTCCACGCGAGGCTGTCCCGGCCCCGGGAGCAGGACGCCGTCTTGATGACGCAGTGCGCCCGCCTGGCCGGCATCGCCGTCGCGCGCGCCCGGGCGGACGCGTTGCTGCGGGAAAGCGAGTTCCGCTGGAAATTCGCCATCGAAGGCGCCGGCGACGGGGTGTGGGACTGGAACATCGCCACCGACGAGACGCAGTTCTCCAGGCGCTGGAAGGCGATGCTCGGCTTCGCGGAAGACGACGTCGCGCCGGCGTTTCGGCAATGGCGCGACCGCCTCCACCCGGACGACGAACCGGCGGCCATGCAGCGGCTGCGGGCCTACCTGGCCGGCGAGTCGCCGGACTATGTCCTCGAATTTCGCCTGCGCTGCAAGGACGGCGGCTACAAATGGATTCTGTCCCGGGGCGTGGTGGTCGAGCGGGGGGCCGACGGCCGGCCGGCGCGCATGATCGGCACCCACACGGACATTTCGCGCAGCAAGCAGGTCGAGGAGGAGCTCAAGCGCTCGAAGCTCTTTTTGCAGTCCGTGCTGGACGGGCTGTCGGCCCATGTCGCCCTGCTCGACGCGACCGGCGACATCCTGCTCGTCAACAAGGCCTGGCGCGATTTCGCCTCCCAAAACGGGATGGATTGCGCCCTGGTGTGCGAGGGCGCCAATTATCTCGCCGCCAGCGACGGCGCGGCCGTGTGCAGCGCCGAGGCGGCCGCCGTGGCCAAGGGAATCCGCGACGTCCTGTCCGGCGAGGCGCCGCGGTTCGTCATGGAATACCCCTGCCACGGCCCGGGCGTGCAGCGCTGGTTCATCGTGCGGGTCACGCCCTTCCCGGGCGACGGGCCGCGCCGGGCCGTGGTGGCCCACGAGGACATCTCCCAGCGCAAGCTCATGGAGATGGCCCTGGCCGAATCCCATCGCCGCTTCGAGACGTTAAGCGCCACCGACGGCCTGACCGAGATCGCCAACCGCCGCCGCTTCAACGAGGCCCTGGGCGTCGAATTCGCCCGCCACGCCCGCTCCGGGGGCGAGCTGGCCCTGGTCATGCTCGATATCGACTTCTTCAAGCTCTACAACGACGCCTACGGCCACGTGCAGGGCGACGCCTGCCTCAAGGCCGTGGCCGGCGTCCTCGTCCGCTGCCTCAAGCGTCCGTCCGATCTGGCCGCCCGATACGGCGGGGAGGAGTTCATCTGCCTGTTGCCCGAGACGAGTTTCATCGGCGCGGTCATCGTGGCCGAAGACATCCGGCGCAGCATCGAGGCCCTGGCCATGCCCCACGCCGCCTCGGCCGTGGCCGGGCACGTGACGGCAAGCGTGGGCGTGTTCGCCGCCAAATGCCTGCCCGACGGCACGCCCGAGGAACTCGTGCGCGCCGTGGACAGCCTGCTCTACCGGGCCAAGACCAAGGGGCGCAACCGCATCGAATGCGACGGCGCCGCCATCGGCACGCCCCCCGCGGCCTCGCCGCCGCGCGCCGCGGTGCAGCTGCTGTGGGACGCCTCCTTCGCCACGGGCGACGCGGTCATCGACGGTCAGCACGAGAATCTCCTCGTCCTGGCCAACGGCCTGATCGAGGCCGCGCGGGCCGGGGCCGCCAAGGACGCCGTGGCCGCCCTGGTCGCGGCGCTGACGACGCACGTGCGGGCGCATTTTGAGGAGGAGGAGTGCATCCTGCGCGAGATCGGCTACCCGGACGCGGCGGCGCATGCCGCCGTACACGAAGGGCTGGTGCAACGCGGCGAGGCGCTGAGCCGCGATTTTGCGGCCGACGCCGCCGGGGCCGACGACGTCGTGCAGTTCGTCGTCAACGACATCGTCCTGGGGCACATGCTGCACGACGACACGCGCTATTATCCCTGGCTGCGGGCCCATCCCCGGTCCGGGCAGGGCTGAGCGCCGGCCGCCGGGGAACTCGTTGCCATATTGCATCATCCCGGGTTTGGTGCCACAGTCCGGCGACATTTCCTGGGAGGGGCGCCGTGAAGCTGGTCACCGAGCAGATGGAACAGTATTTGGCGGGGGGGGCCTGGATCCGCAAGATCTTCGAGCAGGGCCTGGAACTCAAGAAGCAGTTCGGCGAAGAGGCGGTGTGCGACTTTTCGCTGGGCAACCCCGACCTGCCGCCGCCGCCCGTGGTGGGGGAGTGCCTGGCCGAACTGTCCGGCCAGATGGACAGGCCCTTCGCCCTGGGCTACATGCCCAACCCCGGCTATCCCGAGGTGCGCGCCGCCCTGGCCGCGCACCTGTCCAAGGAGCAGGGCGCGGCCGTCTCCCCGGGCGACCTGCTGCTCACCTGCGGCGCGGCCGGCGGCATCAACGTCTTTTTCCGCGCCGTGCTCACTCCCGGCGACGAAGTGCTCTGCCCCTCGCCCTATTTCGTGGAGTACGGCTTCTACGCCGCCAACCACGGCGCGACCCTCAAGGCCGTGCCGACCCGGCCCGGCGACTTCGACCTGGACGTGGCGGCCATGGAGGCGGCGATTTCCGAGCGCACCATGGTGGTCATGATCAATTCCCCCAACAACCCCACGGGGCAGGTCTATTCCGAGGAGCGCCTGCGGGAGCTTTCGGCCATGCTCGCGCGCGCGAGCGCCGGCCGGGAGCGGCCCATCTACCTTCTGGCCGACGAGCCCTACCGCTTCCTGGCCTACGACGGCGCGACCGTGCCCTCGGTCTTGCCGCTGTATCCCTATTCCCTGGTCATCGGCTCCTTTTCGAAGAACCTGTCCCTGCCCGGCGAACGGGTGGGCTACGTGGTGGTCTCGCCGGACATGCCCGGCCGGGAGAAGCTCGTGGCCGGCATGGTCTTCGCCAACCGCATCATGGGCTTCGTCAACGCGCCGGCCGTGGGCCAGGCGCTTTTGCTGCGCGCCCTGGGCCAGGAGGTGGACCGGGAGGTCTACGCCCGGCGTCGGGCGGCCATGGCCCGGGTGCTCACCAAGGCCGGGTACGAGTTCTTCATGCCGCGCGGGGCGTTTTATTTCTTCCCCAAGTCGCCGGACCCGGACGAGGTGGCCTTCGTCGAGCGCCTGGCGGCCGAGCGCGTGCTGGCCGTGCCGGGGCGGGGCTTCGGCCTGCCCGGCCATTTCCGGCTGGCCTTTTGCGTGGACGAGGCGGTCATCGACCGGTCCGAGGCGGGCTTCGCCCGGGCCCTGGGCCGATAGGCGTGGACAAATACCTGTTGACAGACCCGGGCGGGGGGTTTAACTCCCGCCCATCCAACACCCCGGCTAAGTCTTTGTCACCGTCTCCGAGGATCTTTGCGTTTGCCAAGCTCCCGCGACCTTGAAGAATTAGCCAAATAACAGCCTGGAGCTCTAGCAGATGTCCAAGAAACTCTATGTCGGCAACCTTCCCTTCTCCACCAACGAAGACGAAATCCGCGACCTGTTCGCCGCCTACGGCGACGTCGAGTCGGTCAACCTGATCATTGACCGCGAGACCGGCCGCCTGCGCGGTTTCGGCTTTGTGGAGATGACTGCCGAAGGCGCCGACGCCGCCATGGAAGCCCTCAACGGCAAGGCTTTCGGCGGCCGCGACCTGCGCGTCAACGAGGCGCAGGAGCGTCAGCCCCGCTCCGGCGGCGGCGGTGGTTACGGCGGCGGCTCCCGCCGCAACAGCTGGTAGTCCCGCGCTGCCGGCGATTATCGACGCCAAGGCCCCGCCCGCTCGCCGGACGGGGCCTTTTTTTCCCGCTCCCGGCCAGGGAACGGCCTCTTGCTTGACGCCTGGACAGTTGGCGGTTAAGTAGTCAAACTTTGCCCTTTACAGAGGTACCCCGGGACCATGTTCGACAACCTGACCGACAGACTCGAAGACGTCTTCCGCAAGATCAGAGGCCACGCCCGTCTGACCGAGGAGAACGTCCAGGCGGCCTTGCGCGAGGTCCGGCTGGCGCTGCTTGAGGCCGACGTCAACTTCAAGGTCGTCAAGGACTTCGTCGACCGCGTCCGCGAGCGGGCCATGGGCCAGGACGTCCTCAAGAGCCTGACCCCGGGCCAGCAGGTGGTCAAGATCGTCCACGACGAGCTCGTGGAACTGCTCGGCGGCCAGGCGCAGGGGCTCGACCTCTCGGCCTCGCCGGCCGTGATCATGGTCGTGGGCCTGCAGGGCTCGGGCAAGACCACCACCTGCGCCAAGCTGGCGCTCAAGCTGCGCCGCGAATTCAAGCGCAAGCCCTACCTCGTCCCGGCCGACGTCTACCGCCCGGCGGCCATCGACCAGCTCCACAAGCTCGCCAGCCAGCTCGACATCGAAGCCTATCCGTCCACCCCGGACATGAACCCGGTGGACATCTGCGCGAACGCCCTGGAAGAGGCCCGGCGCACCGGCCACGACGTGGTGCTCCTCGACACCGCCGGCCGGCTGCACATCGACGAGACGCTCATGGACGAGCTGGCCGCCATCAAGGAGAAGACCCGCCCCGGCGAGATCCTCTTCGTGGCCGACGCCATGACCGGCCAGGACGCCGTGACCGTGGCCGCGGCCTTCAACGACCGCCTCGACGTCACGGGCGTGGTGCTCACCAAGATGGACGGCGACGCCCGGGGCGGCGCGGCCCTGTCCGTGCGCCAGGTCACGGGCAAGGCCATCAAGCTCGTGGGCGTGGGCGAAAAGGTCGCCGACCTCGAGATTTTCCATCCCGACCGGGCCGCCTCGCGCATCCTCGGCATGGGCGACATCCTCACGCTCATCGAGAAGGCGCAGGCCGACGTGGACGCCGACGAAGCGGCGGCCATGGAGAAGAAGCTGCGCAAGGCGCAGTTCACCCTGGACGACTTCCGCACCCAGATGCGCCGCATAAAAAAGCTCGGCTCCATCGAGGGCCTGCTCAAGATGATCCCGGGCATGTCCCAGGTCAGCAAGCAGCTCGGCGAGGCGCAGATGCCGGAAAAGGAGATGGCCCGGGTCGAGGCCATCATCAATTCCATGACCAAGGCCGAACGGGTCGCGCCCAAGCTCATCAACACGAGCCGCAAGGAGCGCATCGCCAGGGGCTCCGGCACGACGGTCCTGGAAGTCAGCCAGCTGCTCAAAAATTTCACGCAGATGCAAAAGATGATGCAGCGCATGATGGGCGGAAAGGGCATGCCGAGCATGCCCAAGATGCCCCCCGGCATGAAGCTGCCCGGCGGCATGCCCGGCGGCATGCCCCAGATGCCTCCCGGCATGGGCGGCATGGGCGAGATGCCCGGAGGCGGCATGCCGCTCGATCCCGAGGCGGTGAAGGCCGCCCGGGCCTCGGCCAAGGCCGCCGCCAAGAAGAAGAAGGAACAGCGGAAGAAACGGAAAAAACGCTAGCCGCAAGGCGCGGGCTTTCCACAACAAACGATCACGCATCGCAATAAAGGGAGATACGTCATGGCCATGAAACTGCGTCTGACCCGCATGGGTTCCAAGAAGCGCCCGTTTTACCGCATCGTCGCCATGGACTCGGCCACCCGCCGTGACGGCCGGGCCCTGGAATACCTCGGGCATTACAACCCCATGGTTGACCCGGCGGAAATAAAAGTGGATAGTGAGAAAGTGCGGTTCTGGCTTGAGCGCGGCGCCAAGCCCTCGGATACCGTGCGCGCCCTGCTGCAGAAGGCTGGCGTCTAAGGCCACGGCCGACACCGCGTTGGAAGGAGAGGTCCGGGCCGAAAGCCGCGACGTCGCCGCGTTCGTCCCCGGGTACGGCCCGGGGGCAATCCGGAAACGGAGGCGGAAGTCCTTCGCTTGTTCTTACGGTTCCCTCAGGAGGTACGTATGTTGAAGGACTTGATCGAGTACATGGCCAAATCCTTGGTGGACAACCCGGATCAAGTGCACGTGTCCGAGATTGAGGGCGAGCAGACCTCGGTCATCGAGCTCAAGGTGGCCAAGGAGGACCTCGGCAAGGTCATCGGCAAACAGGGCCGTACCGCCCGGGCCATGCGCACCATCCTCGGAGCGGCTTCGACCAAGGCGCGCAAGCGCTCGGTGCTGGAAATCCTCGAATAGCCGGGCCGGCGCGCCCGACCGGCGCGCCTTTCCGCATCCCAGCCATGGCCGGGGAAAAATACATCATCGTGGGCGGTGTGGTCCGTGCCCACGGCATCCGGGGGGAAGTCTGCATCGACAGCCATGCCGACTCCCCCTCGTATTTCGAGCGGGGGGCCGTGGTGCGCCTGTCGCCGCCCCAGACCCCGGGGCGCGGCCGCGACTACGCGGTGCGCGCCGTGCGCGTCCACAAGGAGCGCCTGCTCGTCAGCTTCGACGGCGTGCCGGACCGCAACGCCGCCGAGGCCCTGCGCGGCCTGGCCGTGTGCCTGCCGTCCTCGCGTCTGGCTCCGCCCGATCCCGACGAAGTCTTCCTCCACGAACTGCTCGGCCTGCGCGTGCGCCTGGCCGGGGCCGCGCCATCCGATCCGGACCTCGGCGTCCTCGAGGACGTGCGCGACGCCGGCGGCGCGGAGCTGTGGGTCATCCGCGACGCCGCCGGCAGCGAGATCCTCTTTCCCGCCGCCGAGGAACTCGTGCCCGAGATCGACCTCGAGGCGCGCCTCGTGGTCATCGACCCGCCGCCGGGACTGCTCGAGCTCTACCAGGGGAGCTGACCCCCGGGCCGGCCTGCCCGACCAGATGCGGCCTGACAACGGCCGGGTGGTCCCGGCACGAGCGGCCCGATCTGTCCTGAGCGGAAGCGCCCCGGACGACACGCCCGGTTCCCCCGCGCCAATGAAAAAGCCCGGCCGGAGCCGGGCTTTTCGCGTCTCGGGGATCGCTTCGCCTACTGGCAGAGCTTTTCCTTCTTGGCGCTGTCGAGGAGTTCGCAGTCGCCCAGCGTGCAGGCCTTCTGGTAGTCCTGGCACATGGGGCCGTACTGCTTGAGGTGCAGGTAGGTAAATCCGCGCCCCTTGTAGTAGTCGGCCTCGTTGGGGCCGAAGCTGATGGCCTTGTTGAAGTCCTCGATGGCCTGCTGGTACTTTTCGGTCCGGGTGCGGCTAAGTCCCCGCATGGAGTAGGCCAGGGCGAAGTTGGGGTTTTTCTCGATGGCCTTGGTGTAGTCGTCGATGGCCTTGGGGTACTGCTTGAGGTAGTAGTTGGCGTGGCCCCGGCTGGCGAAGTAGTCGGCCCGGTTGGGGTTGAGCTTGATGGCCTTGTCGAAGCTCTCCACGGCCTTCTGGAACTTGTTCTGCTTGCCGAACTCGATGCCCTTCTCGAAGGCGGCCTCGGCGTCGGCGGTGTCGCGGCTTTCCGGCAGGGAGGGCGTGGCCTCGGGCGTGGCCTTGGCCCGGGAGGGCTTCTCGGGCAGGGCCGCCGGCTCCTCGACCACGGCCGGAGCCTGCCGGCTCGGGGCCTGGCGCACGGGCGCGGCCTCCTCGGGCTCCTCGGCCGCGGCCTTGCCCTTGCTCAGGGGCACGACCAGCTTCTGGCCGGAGTGCAGCTTCTTGCCCATGTCGGGATTGAGCCGGGCCAGCTCCTTGGGGCTGACGTGGAACTTGCGGGCCACCGAGTCCACCGTGTCCTTGCGGTGGGCGGTGTAGGTGGTGGTGGTGTGGGCTTCGGGTTCAGCGGCCTTGTGGGACTTGGTCTGGGCTTTCTCGGCCGGCTCGGCCTTGGCCGCGGGAGCCGGGCCGCCGGGCAGGGCGATCTCCTGGCCCACGCCCATGCGGCTGGGGTTGAGCCCCTTGTTGGCCTTGAGCAGGTCGTCCACGGACACGCCGTGCTTGCTGGCGATGCCGCCCAGGGTGTCGCCCTTCTTGACGGTATAGTGGCCGCCGCCCTTGGCCGGCGCGGACTTGGCCTCCTTTTCCTGGCGGCGGTCCCGGTCCTCGGCGGCGCGTTCCTTGCGGGAGCTCGTGCCGGACTCGGATTTCTTGTCGACCTTGTCCTTTTTCGCGTCCTTGGCCGGTTCGGCCTTGGACGAGGAGCCGCCGGGAATGGTCAGGGTGTCGCCGACCTTCATCTTGCTGGGCTTGAGGCCCTTGTTGGCCCTAAGCAGGTCGTCGACGGAGATGTTGTGCTTCTTGGCTATGGAGAGCGGCGTGTCGCCGGCTTGCACGGTGTAGGCCCCGGCGGTTCCGGGGCTGGCGGTGGCGAGGAGGCTCAGGCAGAGCATGGTCAAAAGGAAGCGAGACAATCGAGGCATAGCACCACCTTAGCGCTGACAGTTTACGAGCGGAGCCGGATGGCGGATACGAAACCGAAGATTCCTGTGTAGACTACCTCGGTCGATGGGGCAACGTTTTTCGGAAGTTGAAAAATTACAAGATGATGAAATGTTTGTTCATGTTTGGGCGGCTTTACGGGTTGCGGCCGGGGTGGTACCTGCGGCCGAGGCTGGGCGAGCCGCCGCAACGACGCTCCTGCCGGGCAACGACATGAACAAGCAACGGTACGGCCTGTCCGTCGTCACCTACACCTACAACGACCACGACTTGGTGGCCGGACTGCTGGCGTCCATGGCCGACTGGGATTTCCTCCCCAAGGAGGTGATCGTTGTGGACGACGGCTCGGACGCGCCCTTCGTTTTGCCCGACGGCGCGCCGTCCGCCCGGGTCCTGCGCCTGGACGCCAACCAGGGGCCGGCCATGGCCAAGATCGCCGGCCTCAAGGCCGGCGGCGGCCGGTTCCTCCTTTCCCTCGACGCCGACATCCGCCTGCCCCCGGACTGGGCCACCCGCTGCCTGCCCGTGGCCGCCGCGCCCGAGGTGGGGCTCGTGGCCACGCCCATTCTCGACGACGCCGGCCTGGGCCTGCTCGCCGACTACCAGTGCCTGCGCTTCAGCCTCCAGCTCGCCGGGCCGGAGAGCCCCAAGGTCCTTCCGGCCGGGCTGTGGCTCATGCGCCGCGAGGTCTGGCGCAAGTTCGGCTTCGGGGAATACCGGCAGCGCCTGCACGAGGACGTCTATTTCAGCGGCAAGCTGCGCCGGGTCGGGCTGGCCCTGCGGCTGCTGCCGGAACCGGTGGCCAGGCAGGTCCGCCGGCTGTCCCGGCGCACCATGGTGCGCCGGGGCTGGACCTGGCAGGGCGGGGAATACCTCGAGGCCGCCGCCCGCGACGAGACCGGCGCGGTCAACGCCTTTCTCGTGGCCATGCGGGTGCGCATCCTGCGCCACCAGGTGGCGGACCGTCGTTTCGCCTATTACGACTATTTATATTTGGCCCACGCCCTGGACGGGCTCCTGCGGGCGGCCGGCCGGCCGGAGTCGCAGCGTCGGGGCCTGGCCGCGCTGCTGGCCGAGGCGTTGCCGGGGCGGGAACTCGGCGCGGTCTTCGGCGCGGACATGGCCGCCCTGGGCTGTCCTCCCCTGGCCGCGCCGTCGGATTCCTTCCTGGAGGCCGTGGCCGCGGGCGCGCGGTCGGTGCTGCCCGAGGCCTTCGCGGCGGCGGTCACGGACGCCCTGCCGCACCTCCTGGCCGAGGACGACCGGCGGGACTGGCACTTCTCCTTCTACGACGCCGCGCCCGAAGCGCGCTAGCCCCCGCGCCGTCCTCACGCGATGGGGCGCGGCGAAAAGAAGCGCAGGCGCAGGGCGTTGGTGACCACGGTGAAGGAGGACAGCGCCATGGCCGCGCCGGCGATCATGGGGTTGAGGGTCGGGCCGCCGAAGATGTGCAGCACGCCGGCGGCCACCGGGATGCCGATGGTGTTGAAGGCGAAGGCCCAGAAGAGGTTCTGCTTGATGTTGGCGATGACCGCCCGGGACAGGGACAGGGCCGCCGGCACGCCGCGCAGGTCGCTGCGCATGAGCACCACGTCGCAGGACTCGACCGCCACGTCGATGCCCGAGCCCATGGCCATGCCGAGGTCGGCGGCGGCCAGGGCCGGGGCGTCGTTGATGCCGTCGCCGACCATGGCCACCTTGCGGCCCGTGCGCATGAACCGGCCGATCTCCTCGGCCTTGCGCTCGGGCAGCACCCGGGCGATCACTTCCTTGACGCCGAGGCTGCGGGCCACGGCCTTGGCCGTGCGCGCGTCGTCGCCGGTGAGCATGGCCACGGCCACGCCGTCGCGGGCAAGCGCCGCGACCACGGCCGCCGCCTCGGGCCGGGGCGTGTCGGCCACGGCGAGAAGCCCGGCGAAGGTTCCGTCCACGGCCACGCGCACGGGCGACTTGCCCTCGTCGGCGAGCCGGGCCTCGTCGGCGTCGGCGGCCGTGCCGGCGAAGACGCCCTGTTCGGCCAAAAGCGCCGCCGTGCCGACCAGCACCTCGCGCCCGGCCACCCGCGCCGCCACGCCCTTGCCCGGATGGGCCTCGAAG
>JAEWCY010000176.1 GCA_023390395.1 Pseudomonadota bacterium
CCCCCCCCCCCCCCCCCCCCCCCCCCCCCCCCCCCCCCCCCCCCCCCCCCCCCCCCCCCCCCCCCCCCCCCCCCCCCCCCCCCCCCCCCCCCCCCCCCCCCCCCCCCCCCCCCCCCCCGCCGGAGGCGTTCTCCCCCACTCCCCTCCCCTACTCGTCCTCGAAAAACCGGATGGCGTTTCGCAGTTCGGCGAAGCGGTAGATGTTGTAATGGGCCTCGACGCCGTCCATGGCCTGCTGGCCCTGGCCGGTGGCGAAAAAGACCGTGCGCAGGCCGGCCTGGCGCGCGCCGAAAATGTCGCGGTACATGTCGTTGCCGACGAAGACCACCTCCTCGGCCGGCAGGTGCATGCGCTTAAGCGTCGTGGCGAAGAGCCGCTGGTCCGGCTTGCGGTAGCCGAAGTCGCCGGAGACGACCACGGGATAGAAGTAGTCCTCCAGGCCGGCCAGACGCATTTCCGGCACGGCCCAGGCGGACTGGGCGTCGCTGAGGGCGGCCAGGCGATAGCGCGGCCGCAGCTCGTCCAGGACCTCGCGCACGTCGGGGTAGAGTTCCAGGCGGTTGAGCGAAATCCCCCGGTAGAGCTCGGCCAGGAAATGGGGCAGCACGGCCAGCTTGTTCTTGGGGATGGTCACGCCGCTGCGGGCGGCCCGGCCGGCGACGAACTCGCGCCATACGGCCACGGCGTCGAACTCCGGAAACTCCTCCCCTCCCCGGCGACGCTGCTCCTTGAGGGTCTGGTAGTAGCCCTCGCGCACGTCGCCCCGGCTGGTGCGGATGCCGTAGTATTTGAGCAGGTGGCTGATGGAGCGGTAGACCTGCTCGTTGCCCTCGTCGGTGTTGATGTCGATCAGGGTGCCGTTGAGGTCGAAGACGATGCCGCGCACCTTCATGACAGGCCTCCGGAAAGGACGACCTTAGCCTCGTGGACGAGGCTTCGGCGGTAGGCGTCGTCGAGCCAGACGTTTCGGGCGATGCGCAGGAGCGTCAGGCCCAGGTAGAAGGGCAGCCGGCCGGTGACGGCGGCGAAGGTCGGCTCCCGGTCCGGGAAATGGCCGGCGTATTCCCAGAGGAAATGGCCGATGAAGGGCTCGGCCCGGTCCGGGTCGCCTGTCGCGCGCAGGAAGCAGTGCTTGAGCTCCCCGCACAGCCGGCCGACGTCGTAGACGCGGTCGTCGCGGTGCATGCGCTCGAGGTCGATGGCGAAGACGTCCTGGGCCCGGCCGAAGAGAAAGTTCGAGGGCGTGGCGTCGCCGTGGACCAGCACGCGCAGGTCCTGCCAGTAGGCGGGCTCCGAGGCGTAGGCGTGGCCCAGGGCCCGCAGGCGGTCGGCCCGCTTTTGCCCGAGGCCGCAGTGCTCGGCCAGGTGGGTCACGACGCGGTCGAAATAGCCCTGGGTCGGGGAGAAGTCCACGCGTTCCGGGCCGGCGGCGCGGTTGTGGAGCCTGGCCAGGAACCGGGCCAGGCCGCCGAGCTTGCGGTAGAGGCGTTCGAAGCGCCCGTCGCGAAGGCCCGCCTCGATGACCGCGTCGAGCTGCTCGCCTTCCACCAGTTCGGTGACGAGCAGGTCGCCCAGACCCGCGTTGACGCCCAGGGGCCGGGCGACGTAGTCGGGTGGAGAATCGAAGCCGAGGCCGCGCAGGTAGGCCAGGCCGTCGTATTCGCTCTGGGCCGACTGGGGGGCGTTGCTGCCGTTTAATCCCCGGGCCCGGGCGTAGAACTTGCCGACCACCCGGCAGCCGGTCCATTTGTCTTCGTAGAGGTAGACGTCGCTGACGGCGGAGACGCGAAAGACGCGAAAGCGCGGCTCCCGGACGACGGCGGCGAGCTGGGGCAGGACGGCGTCGCGCAGAAAGGCTTGCAAGGGGTCGGTCGGGGCGAGGTGTCCGATGTATTGTCGCATGGGAGAGGACTTGCCGGGCCGGGGGATGCGTCTCGCGGCGGCCTGCCGCGTCCGGCTGCCGGCCCGTGGGGCAATCTATAACCACCCGGCGGGGAATGCAAATCGCGGCGCGCCCGTCCCCTTTGCCGGGGAGCGCCTGGCCCGCAAGCCGGCGGACGGGCCGCCCGGGCCGCTCGGTGCGCCGGAGCCGAAGATCCGGGCGCGGGAAGGCGAACCGCCCTCCCCCATCCGCTGCGCCGCCTGCCTGCACGCCGTCACCGACGCCGCCCGGCGCATCACGGTGGCCGGAAGCCATGTCCACGTCTTCGCCAACCCCTACGGCGCGGTCTTCGAGATCGGTTGCTTCTCGGCCGCGCCGGGCTGCCTGGCCACGGGGCCGCAAAGCGGCGAATTCACCTGGTTTCCCGGCACGGCCTGGCAGGTGGCCCTTTGCGCGGCCTGCGGCCGGCACCTGGGCTGGCGCTACGCCCGGGCCGCGGGCGGGGAGTTTCACGGCCTGATCCTCGACCGCCTGTTTTTTGGCCCGCTGCCGCGCGTCGACTTGGATCATTAACGATTCCGCAAGACTTTGCCGCTCGTTGCAGGCGCGGACATCCCGTCCCCCACTCCGGGCCGGGGGATTGCGCTTTTTTTAACTTGACGAAACCATCCAAGATAGCATCTTTTGACACGAATGCAAACGGAAAATGGGCCGGCAGCCTTACCATCCGGTCCAAGGAGCTTCCCGTGTACGCCTTGACCGAGCTTTTTTCTGGAAATTCGGCAGATGACCTGACCCTTGAACACAAACCGGCCCCGGTCTTCGACAACCCCGAGCTGTCCGGCGCGGACCGCATCGCCTGCGCCGCCTGCGACACCGAAGTGACCCAGGCCGTGCTGCGCATCGCCGTGAACGGCCGCCACCGCCACTACTTCCCGGCCGGCAACGGCGTGGAGGAGGAGATCGGCTGCTTCTCCCTGGCCCCGGGCTGCATGGTCGTCGGCCATTTCAAGCTCGACTTCTCCGGCGAGGACGACGGCCTGTGGCAGACGGCCTTTTGCGCCACCTGCGGCGCGCACCTCGGCTGGTACTATCTGTCGTCCCAGGGGCTGGGCTTTTTCGGCCTGGTCCTCGACCGCCTCAAGGCCCTGCCGGAAGACGCCGCGGGCGAGCCCCGCTAGCCTTTCCCCGGCTTCCCCGCGCCGCGCGGCGACGCCATGGCCGCGCGACGCGCCGGTTGCGCTCTCCCCCCGCGCCTCAGCATCGCGCCCGCGACGTCCTTGCCGCTACGCCACGCGCCTCGACATCGCGCCCGCGAGGTCCTCGCCGCCCCACGGTGCGCGCCGTCGACGCCGGCCCGATACACTTTCATCCCCATCCTTCTTTCCTGCCCGTCCCTCGGCAACGTCCACCATCTGGCACCAATCTTGCTAGGACCTTGCCAACGGCGGGATCATGGCTACCTGAAACAAGACAAAAAAAGTAGGAAATTCTGCCGCAGCCACGCCGCCGGTCCCGCCCGACCGACGGCGGCGCAGGAAAAAGCGGCCGGGGAGGACCCCATGGACAGACATCTGACGCTCATCACGACCAATCCACCCATCGCCCTGGCTTGGGACGATGCCGAAAACGCCTTGGCATTGCGGGAAAAACCCGTGTTGACCAATACGGAGCTGGCCCACGGCGACCGGTTCGTCTGCGCCCAGTGCGGCGCGGACGTCACCCGGGCCAGCCAGCGCATCGCCGTGGCCGGGTCCCACCGCCACCGCATGCCCGGCCCCCACGGCCTGGACCAGGAGATCGGCATGTTCTCCCTGGCCCCGGGTTGCCAGCCGCTTGGGCATTTCGCCCTGGATTTCTCCGGCGGCAGCGACGGCGAGTGGCGCATGGGCATGTGCACGACCTGCGGCAACCACCTGGGCTGGCATCATGAAACCACCGACGGCATTGGATTTTATGGTCTGATCCTGGACCATCTGCGCCTGGCCGACGAGGAAGACGACGACCGGGACTAGGCCTGCCCCGCGCCGGGGCGCGAGGGTTGCGCCATGGCTCGAAACAAAAAAGGCCGCAAGCGTCGCTTGCGGCCTTCATTTTTGCAGGTAGGGACTATTCCAGGGAAACCGTGATCTTATCCTCGAATTCCGAGACGATCTTGAAGCGCTTGCCGCAGGCGTCGACAAAATGGTCGCACCCCGGGAAGAGCTGCGCGGTCGGGGTGAAGGCGTCGCCCACATAGAGGTCCTTGGCTTCGGCGTTGGTTTCGAAACGGATGGTGGTTCCGTCGCCCAAGGTCACCATTTCCTCGTGGTCGATGGACACGGGAAGGTCGGCTTCGGTGAAGTTGCTCATGGCATCCTCCGGGTTTGGCGGTTCGCGGACGACTCTCGTCGAAAACCAGCCCACGCGGGCCGAATAACCTTTGTGCGCAATTTCACGCTACGCCCAACCCCGCCTGCTGCCAAGCCTTTCCCTTCGTTATTTCCCTTCTACCAGCCCAGCACGTAGCCGAAGATGAGCGGGGCCACGATGGAGGCGTCGGAGTTGATCATGAAGCGCGGCGTGTCCACGTCGAGCTTGCCCCAGGTGATCTTCTCGTTGGGCACCGCGCCCGAGTAGGAGCCGTAGGAGGTGGTGGAGTCGCCGATCTGGGCGAAGTAGGCCCAGAAAGGCGTGTCCTCGAAATCCAGATCCTGGATGAGCATGGGCACGACGCAGATGGGGAAGTCCGCGGCGATGCCGCCGCCGATCTGGAAAAAGCCCACCGGAGCCTTGGCCTTGGCCTGGGCCTGATACCACTTGGCCAGCAGCTCCATCTGCTCGGTGCCGTGGCGCACCGCGCCGTGGCCCTTGACGTGGCCCATCATGATCTCGGCGCAGAAGATGTTGCCGAGCGTGCTGTCCTCGAAGCCCGGGGTGAAGATGGGAAGTCCCTTCTCCTTGGCGGCCAGGACCCAGGAATGCTCGCGGGGCACCTGGAAGAACTGGCCGATGTCGGGCTGGTCGAGGAGCTCGTACATGAACTCGTAGGGAAATTTCGGCGTGCCGCTTTCGGCGGCGGCGGCCCAGAGCTTGGAGATGCGGCGCTGGACCTGGCGCAGGACGCCCTCGGGAATGCAGGTGTCGGTGACGCGGTTGAAGCCGGCGTCGTAGAGTTCCTTCTCGGCCTCGGGCGAGAGGTCGCGGTACTCGGGCACCATCTTGTATTCGTTGTGATTGAAGAGGTTGAACAGGTCCTCCTCAAGGTTGGCGGCGGTGCAGCTGATGGCGTGGACCTTGTCCTGGCGGATCATCTCGGCCAGGGAGATGCCGAGTTCGCAGGTGCTCATGGCCCCGGCCATGGTGAGGAACATCTTGCCGCCGCGCCCGAGCAGGTCGTTCCAGGCCTTGGCGGCGTCGAGGGTCTCGCGGGCGTTGAAGTGACGGAAATGGGTTTCCATGAAACGGGATATGGTGGACATCATGTCTCCTTGGGTTGTCGCGGGCGAAATGTATCCGTTCCCCGGCCCGCGTGTCCGCGCGTGACCCGGAATCGGGGCAAAAGGCCCCTTACGTGACGACAGGGTTCCGGGACGCAAGACAAAAAGCATACCCGCTCTTTTGCGCACCGTCCAGGGGCGCAAAAGGCGTTTTGCGGCCAAAAACCGGGCCTAGAGGCCGAGCAGTGCGGTCAGGGCCCGGAGGATGCCGTCCTTGTCGATGCCGCACAGGGCGCGAAGCGCCTTCTGGGCCCCGTGTTCGACGAAGGCGTCCGGCAGGCCCAGCCGACGCACGGTGAGGCCGGCGAGCGCCCCGGCGTCCTCGAGCATCTCCAGCACGGCCGAGCCGAAGCCGCCTTCGAGCACGTTCTCCTCGGCCGTCAGCCACAGGGGGAAGGCCCCGGCCAGCTCCAGGAGCTGCTCGCGGGGAAGCGGCTTGACGAAGCGGGCATTGAAGACCGCCACTTCCCTGCCCGTGGCCGCGGCCAGTTCGTTGGCGGCGGCCACGGCCGGCATGACCCGGCTGCCGATGGCCACCACCAGGGCGTCCCGGCCCGGGCGGACCAGTTCGCCGCGCCCAAGGGGCAGGGGTTCGGGCTTTTCCGGCACGGGCAGGCCCTCGCCGGCCCCGCGCGGATAGCGGATGGCCGACGGGCCGTCGTGGGCCAGGGCCGTGGCCAGCATGCCGGGCAGGTCGGCCTCGCTGCCCGGGGCCATGACCACGAGATGGGGGATGTGGCGCAGATAGGACAGGTCGAAGGCCCCGTGGTGGGTGGCCCCGTCCTCGCCGACCAGGCCGGCCCGGTCCAGGCAGAAGGTCACGGGCAGGTTCTGCAGGCACACGTCGTGGACGATCTGGTCGTAGGAGCGCTGGAGAAAGGTGGAATAGACCGCGACCATGGGCCTAAACCCCTCCATGGCCAGTCCGGCGGCGAAGGTCACGGCGTGCTGCTCGCAGATGCCCACGTCCACGAAGCGCTCGGGCATCTTGGCGGCGAATTCGGCCAGGCCCGTGCCCTCGGGCATGGCGGCGGTGATGGCCATGACCCGCTTGTCGTCCTTGGCCAGGGCGGTCAGGGCCTGGCCGAACACCTGCGTGTAGCTCGGCGGGCAGGCGCCGGGCTTTTCCATGAGCCCGGTCTCGGGCTCGAAACAGCCCACTCCGTGGAAATAGGTGGGGTTGCTCTCGGCCGGGGCGTAGCCGCGCCCTTTCTTGGTCAGCACGTGGACCAGCACCGGCCCGTCGATCTCCTTGACTTCCTTGAAGACCTCGACCAGCCGGGCCGTGTCGTGGCCGTCGATGGGGCCCAGGTAGTTGAAGCGGAAGGCCTCGAAGAGCATGCCGGGCGTGAAGAAGCTCTTGAAGGACTCCTCGCCCCGGCGCACGTAGCCCATGAGGTCGCCGCCGTAGGGCAGGGAGCCGATCCAGCTCTCCATGTCCTTTTTGAGGCGTTTGACCCAGCGCTGGTTGAGCTTGCGGCTTAAAAACAGCGACAGCGCGCCCACGTTTTTCGAGATGGACATCTCGTTGTCGTTTAAAACGACGATGAGCCGGCCGCCCCAGCCGCCGGCCTGGTTGAGGCCCTCGTAGGCCAAGCCGGCCGTCATGGAGCCGTCGCCGATGACGGCCACCACGTCGTGCTTCTCGCCCTTGAGGTCCCGGGCCATGGCCATGCCCAGGGCGGCGGAAATGGAGGTGCTCGAATGGCCCACGCCGAAATGGTCGAAGGGGCTCTCGGCCGGGCGCGGGAAGCCGCTGACGCCGCCCAGGGTGCGCAGGGTGTGGAACTCCTGCTGGCGGCCGGTGAGGAGCTTGTAGGCATAGGCCTGATGGCCCACGTCCCAGACCAGCTTGTCCCGGCCGGGATCGAAGACGGACAGCAGCGCCAGGGTGAGCTCCACGACGCCGAGCGACGGGGCCAGGTGGCCGCCGTTCATGGAAACCGTGCCGATGATGACTTGGCGGATCTCCTCGGCCAGGACGGTCCGTTCCTCGGCGGTCAGGTCCGCCACGTCGCGGGGGTGGCCGATGCGAGGCAGTATGCGCAACGCCGAGTCCGTAAGTACGGTCATCTGTTTTTTCCTTGTCCATTGGGGAAGATCGTCGACCGGCCGTTCCGGTCATGTCCGTCTTCCCGGCGGGGCCTACTGTCGCGCGTTTATTGAACCCTGACCACGATGTAGCGGGCAAGCTCCCGCAAAAAGTCCGCCGCCGGCCCGTCGTAGGCGGCGATGGCGGCCAGGGCGGCGTCCACGCGCGCCTCGGCCAGCCGCCGGCTCTCGTCAAGGCCCACCAGGCTCGGGTAAGTGTTCTTGCCCTGCTCGCGGTCGCTGCCCACGGGCTTGCCGAGCGTGGCCGCGTCGCCCACCTCGTCCAGGATGTCGTCCACGATCTGGAAGGCCGCACCCACGGCCTCGCCGTATTCCCTGGCCCGGGCCACGCCGTCCTCGCCCGCGCCGGCCAGGATCGCGCCGCACACGCAGGAGGCGGTGATGAGCGCCCCGGTCTTGAGCGTCTGCATATGGGCCAGCTCGGCCAGGGTCAGGCCCTGCCGGGCGGTGTATTCCATGTCCAGCACCTGGCCGCCGACCATGCCGGCCGCGCCGGCGGCCCGGGCGGCCTCGGCCAGGGCGGGCAGCACCTTGTCGGCCTCGATGCCGGGCCAGGCCCGGCTCATGCAGCCGAAGGCCTCGGTCAGAAGCGCATCGCCGGCCAGGATGGCTCCGGCCTCGCCGTAGACCTTGTGGTTGGACGGCCGGCCCCGGCGCAGGTCGTCGTCGTCCATGGCCGGCAGGTCGTCGTGGATCAGCGAATAGGTGTGGATGATCTCGAACCCGGCGGCAAAGGGCATGACCCGGGCCCGGTCCGCGCCGAAAAGCTCGGCGAAGCTCAGGCACAGGCAGGGCCGCAGGCGCTTGCCGCCGGCCAGCAGCGAATATTCCATGGCCAAAAGCAGTCCCTCGGGCACGCCGCGCTCGCGCATGCGCGCGCCGAAGCGCTCCCGCAGATAAACCTCGACCTCGGCCGCCTGGGCGGCCAGACGTTCCTTCACCGTCACGCGTCGTCCTCCCCGGTATCACGCGCGGCAAGCCGCGTGTCCTCGACGTCGAAGGGGACCAGCGTCCCGTCCTCGCCGGCGAGGGAAATCTCCAAACGGGCGGCCTCCAGGCGCTTGCGGCAGGAGGCGACCAGCCCCATGCCTTCCTTGTAGAGCGCCACGCCCTTCTCCAAGGGCACGTCCCCGGTCTCCAGGCGCGCGGCGATGCGCTCCAGGCGTTCCAGGGCCTTTTCGAAGGATTCTTCCTTGACGTTGCTCATGCGGGCTCTCCGTCGTCGCCTGCGCCGCCGTCCGGGACGGCGGCTTCCACCGTCGCCCGGACGCGGCCTTCATACACCATGATGTCGAGCTTGTCGCCCGGACGGGCATCCCCTTCCCTGCGCAGGAATTTTCCCGTGCGCAGCAAGGTCGTCAGGCTGTAGCCCCGGGCCAGGGGCGCTTTGGGGTCAAGGCCGGAAAGGCGTGCCGCCGCCAATTCCAGACGGTGGTCGCGATCCGCTGCATAAAGTTTCATGGCGGCCTCCAGCGCATCGGCCCGCCGCGACAGTTCCTGTCCGCGCGCTTCCAGGCTCTGCGGCCCGAACCGCCGGGCCAGCCGCTCGCCCAGCCGCTGCGCCCGCCCTCCCAGCGCGCCGAGCCAAGCCTCGCCGGCCCGCGAGAGGCGCTCGCCAGCAGCGGCGAAACGCTCTTCCAGCCGCTGCAACCGGTTCGCCGGCGAAAGCCAGGCCAGCCCCCGGGCCAGCACGGCCAGCTCGCGCTCGCGCTGTGCAAGCAGCCGCGCCGCGCCCCGGCGTATGGCCATTTCCAGGTCGTCCAGGCGCTGGGCGAGCTGCACGCGCTCGGGCCAGAGGAGCTGGGCGGCGTGGCTCGGCGTGGCCGCCCGCACGTCGGCCACCATGTCGGCGATGGTCACGTCGACCTCGTGGCCCACGCCCGTCAGCACCGGCAAGGGCGAGGCGAAGATCGCCTTGGCCACCTCGACGGTGTTGAAGGCCCACAAGTCCTCCAGGGAGCCGCCGCCACGGATGAGCACCGCCACCTCGGCCCAGTCGTCGGCCACGGCGCGCAGCATGGCCCGCACGATGCCCATGGGCGCGGCCTCGCCCTGCACCAGGGTGGGATAGACCCGCACCGCCGCGCCGTGGCCCCGCTCGCGGCCGATGCGGATGAAGTCGCGCACGGCCGCGCCGGTCGGCGCGGTGATGACCGCGACCTTCGTCGGATGGCGCGGCAAGGGCCGCTTGCGCCCCTGCTCGAAATACCCCTTGGCGGCCAGGTCCTTCTTGAGCGCCTCGAACTCCTGCCACAGCCGCCCTTCCCCGACCTCCTGGACCAGCTCGGCCACCAGCTGGTAGGAACCGCGCGGCGCGTACACCGTCAAACGGCCGGCGACCATGACCTCCATGCCGTCGGCCAGCCCCTCGGCCAACGACTTCTCGTAGACCTCGCCCGTCAGCGGATCGTACCTGCCGCCCCCGGCCAGCGCCTTGCCGCCCTGCGCGCCCCGAAACCAGACCACGGCCAACGAGGCCTCGGCGTCGCGCAACGAAAAATACAAATGCCCCGAGCCCGGGCGCGACAGATTCACCACCTGCCCGCGCACCCAGACGAAGGGGAACTCGGACTCGATGACGTCCCTGACCGACCTGGTCAGCTCGCTGACTTCGAACACATGAGGCATAATGTGGAAGGAGAAACGTGGAATCTGGGGGGAAGGAACCCCTTTTTGAAAAAAGGGGTTCCTTCCCCCCAGAC
>JAEWCY010000248.1 GCA_023390395.1 Pseudomonadota bacterium
ACGCCCTGGTCGTTTTCGATGAGGTCGAAGATGCTGACCACGTTGGGGTGGGGCAACCGGGCCTGCAGGCGCGCTTCCTGGAGGAAGCGCTTGAGCATGTCCTGGTTGTGGGAGAGTTGCGGGGCCAGCCGCTTGATGGCTACCTGACGATCCAACCGACGATGCAGGGCATGGTAGACTTGCCCCATGCCCCCCTCGCCGATTTTTTCTATGATGTCGTAGCCCTCAATCTGTTCCAAGGGGTCCTCGGCAACAACGCGCACCTGTCGCGGTTTTGGAAGCGGAACTCATGCCGCCTGCGCCATCAATCCCGTTGTATCGTTCACCATGCTGTCTGTATAAAGTTATACATCTTCGAAAAAACGCGCAGTGATTCTGAATTCAGTCGCAACGTATAGATTGGTCTGGTAAAGTACTCTTGTCAGCTACGGCTCGTACCGTTTTCGATGCTCAAGAATCGGTGGTTTCTAATGATAAAGCGACAACATCGTGGCTGGGCAATTATTTTGAATTTGCATGAGTGGAACAATTTTTTATTTACGGATTGGAATATTCTTCAGGATATTATAACTATTTAGATGCTCACAAAAAATGCAAATATTCTATATATTACAATGTGGAAAATGCTTCTATGTGGGAATGTTCTCCAAAATGTAAGTTTTAGCATCGAAGCAGCTGCTCTGGTGCAGTGTTGAAGCGAAGCTAGCATGCGCCGCTGACATTTCCCTTACATTGGACAGGGTGGCCCGAAAAAAACGATCGGTCCCCCAAAAAAAGTCCCGCCCGGTCAGGCGTGGGAAACGACCAGCGGGCGGCAGGGAAAGGGCGTGGGCCTTGGCTCAGGCCAAGGCGTTCGGGGACGCGGCGATGGTGGAGAGCAGCTCGGCGATTTCCTGTTCGGGGTAGTCCTCGGCCTGGAGCTGCTTGGCGAAACGCTTGAGGACCTGACGGGCCAGGATGGCGGAGCGCCGCCCCTGGAGGCGATAGAGCAGCGCCCAGAGGCTGTCGCTCAGGGGCGCGGCGCGCAGGGCCTTTTCGACGACGTCGAGGGCGGACTGCAATCTGTTGCTCCCGGCCAGCTGTTCGCACCAGGCCAGGGTCATCTTGACAAGGCTTTGGATGAGACTGTGCCGAAAGGCCCGGACCTCGTCCTCGCCGCTGATTCTCGGCGCGAATTCTCCCTGCCAGAGCGCCTCGGCCCGGGTGAAGGCGTTGCCCGCCTGCCAGTATTCCTGCAGGCGGGAATGCTTGAGGCCGGCATGGACCGCGGCTTGAAACTCCAGGGCGTCGACGTGGCAATGTTCCAGCCAGAGAATGCCTTTTTCGCGGCGCAGATAGTGTTTGGCCGTGTTTCCCGGCAGAGACTCGGTCAGGTTTTTGCGCAGGCGCGAGAGCATGGTGTCGAAGGCGGTCTTGGCTGCGGACGGGGAGCTGTCCGGCCAGAAATGCAGCTGGGCGCTCTCCTGGGCCAGCTTGAGGCCGGGGGAAGCCAGCAGCAGGCAGAAAAGCTCCCGTTGCGTCGGGGTCAGCGACTCGGCCTCCAGAATGGGAACGCCGCGGAAGACGATGGAAAAGCCGCCGAGGGTGCGAAACTCCAGACGGGGGAGGGCCGTGCCGTCATCCAGCAGGGAGACGGCGATCCGCTTGGCGGCCAGGAGCCGGGCGTAATCCGGTTCGATCCGCCGGGCCACGGCGAATCCGAGGACCTTCTCGATGGCCCGGGGCGTCCAGGCCCAGATATGCAGGTAACTGTTGCGGCGCATCAGGCCCAGGCAGGTTTCCAGGTCCTTGCCGGCCCGGGCCTCGTCGCCCCGGGCAAGATGGATGGCGCTGCGGTGGAAAAGACCGCAGGCTTCGAGATAGTCCGTGGGCATCCGTCGGGCGAGGTCGATGCCTTCGGTCACCAGGGCCAGGGCCTGGTCGTGATTCCCGCAAAGGCCCTGGGTCAGGCCGGCAAGTATCCTGTTGAGGGAAACGAAATACAGCCCGCCCGCTTGTTCCCGCAGGCTGGTGGCCTGGGCGGCTGTCTCCAGGGCCAGGCCGGGATTGTCCGTCAGGGCCAGGGCCACCGCTTGAAGCTCCATGACCAGGCTTTGCACGTGGGGACTCAGCGGGGGGGCCAGGGCCAAGGCCTGGCTGGCCAGGGCCTGGACCGTATCGAATTGTCCCCTGTTGATGGCGATGTCCATGTCCCAGATGTAGCTGAAGGGGCCGGCGATGGACTGGAAGACGAGGGTGTGGCCCATGGCGGCGAAAAGCTGGCCTTTCTGGTCGGCGTAGTTTTCAAAATCGCCGTCGTGGAAAAGATAATTGAACAGCATCATCCGGATGGCCAGGCAGTTGAAGGTGCCGACGTCGGGACTGCGGGCGGCGGCGGCGGCCTGCTCCAGCCAGAGTCGGGCCTGGGACAGGTGCCCGGCGAAAATCTGGATATAGCCCATGACCATGAGCAGCCCCGCCTTGAAATTGGTCTGCTGCGCATTGCCGGCCAGCGTCAGGGCCAGGTTGGCGTACCGGGTGGCGGTGGCGGTGTCGGCCAAAAAGATGCAGCGCCCCATCGCCAAGCTGCGGGCGAGCAAGACGGTGGTGGTCGCGTCGAGGTCTGTGGCGACGTCGGCGAATATCCGCTCCGCCTTGACCAGCAGTGCTTCGCCTTCCCGGTAGTGGCCCGTGGTGGTGATGTGGATGGAGATGATATGGGCCAGGCAAAGCAGTTCGCCATGGGCGTCCTGACGGGAGCAGAAGGCTTCCAGGGCCTGGTGGAGCAGGGGCAGGGCCCGGGCCGGGGCGATGTCCATATGGGCCAGGGCCAGATAAAACGCGCACCAGCCCAACCTAGCCAGGTCCGCCTCCGGAATGTCGCCCAGGATCGCGGCCAGGGTCGCGCTTTGATTGGCGGAAAGCATGGCCGCGCCGCTTTGTTGCAGGATCGATTCCGCGGCTTCGGAGTCGCCGGCTTGCAGCAGGTAGCGCAAGGCCAGGGCTGTATTGCCCGCCTGGGCGAAAAACTGGCCGGCCTGGCGGAAGGTCTGCCGGATGGTTTTTGGGCGCAGTTCGGCATGGGCCTTTTCCCGCAGGAACTGCCGGAACAGATGGTGCAAGCCGTAGAGCGTATTCTCCGGGTCCAGATTGCGGATGAAGATGTTTCGCGCCACGAGCCTGGCCAGATCGGCGCCGATTTCCGGCTCCCGGGTCAGTATCCGGGCCAGCGCGGTCGGGATGTCTTCCAGCAGGGAAAGCACCAGCATGGGGCCGCGCAGTCGGGGCTCCAGGGGATCGAAGATCTGCTGGCGGAAATAGTTGAGGATGTCCGAGTGCCCCGCCCCGCTCAAGCCGATGGGGACCGCCCCCCGCCGCCGCTGCGTCATCTGCAGCCCGAGCATCACGAGCCCCATGACCCAGCCGTCCGTTTTCGCCGCCAGGAGGCGAATGTCGTCCTGCGCCAGGGACAGGGTGAAGACCTGATGAAAAAACGCCGTGATTTCACTGGCCGTCAGCGCCAGATCCTTGTTGCCTATCCAGATCAGATCGCGGTGGGCGGGAAAGGGTTTCCAGGCGTCGAGGGGTAACGGCTCACGGGAGGACAGGATGCAATGGAGCTTTGGCGGGGCGTTTTCGACCAGATAGTTGAGTATCAGCAGGCTGGTTTCATGGGGAAGCAGCGTATGCAGGTCGTCGAAGACGATATACAGGTCTTTTTTCAGGGACGCCTTGAGGTCGTTCAAGACGGGGTCGATGTGTTTGGGCAGATCGAAAAGACCGAACTCCCCCATGGGCAGTTCGCGTTCGCCGGCGGCCGGCGGTGAAGGCGGCAGCAGATTGGCGATGCAGGCCTGGAAGGCGACGAAAAAAAAGGCCGGATCCGCGTCCTCTGGACCGACCTGGTACCAGACGGACGGACAATCGATGCGGTCGAGAAATTGTTTGACGAGAGTGGTTTTGCCCTGGCCGGCCTGGGCTTCGAGCAGGATGGTCGGTTTGCGGGAGCCGCAGCGGCGCAGCAGTTCGTCGACGATCCGTTCCCGGAAAAGAAACTGGGGGGTATCGACCTGGGGCGGGAAGAATTTGTTGGCCCTAATCTGCACGGCATTCCCTCGCCGGATGATGGCGCCGGATGTTGGCGTTCTCCCGATGCCATGGACAGGGCATCGGCGCGCCTTCGTATCGGGACATGAAAGGGCGCTTTTTTTGTAAGCCAGGGACGTCATGGCGTCGAGGGCAATGAATGTCTCGGCTGTTCGGGCCCGAGGCCGGAACAGGGCGATGGTCCTCTTCCGCCGTCAGGGCCATCGCCGCTATGGCTTGAACACGTCGTCGAGCCAGTCGAACACCACCTGGCCCACGAGGCTGCGGTTTTCCATGACGCAGTGGTTGGAAGCGCCCTCGTTGAGCGGCGTGACCACAAGCCCCTTGATGGGATTGGGCAGCCCGGCGAGGCACAACGCCTGCTGCCGGCGGGTCTCCTCGCCCTGGTATTCGCCCTCGCCGACCAGGGACAGGGCGGGCACGGTCACCTTGGCCGGGTCGAAGCTGAAGTCCTTGTTGGCTTCCACCAGGCCCGGGACGTTGTCCAGGGCAAGCCCCCAGCGCCAGGCGATGAGCTTGACCGTGTTGGCGTGAAAGGGGGTGAAGGTCTTGACCTTCTCCGGCGTGGCCGTGACCACGGGAGTCATGCTGGCGAAGAGGGGATGGGCGTCCACCACGCAGGCGTTCATGACCACGGCCTTGATGCGCGGATCGTGCTGGGCGGCCTGGGGGGCGAATCCGCCGCCGCCGGAGATGCCGAACACGGCCAATCGAGCGGGATCGACCTCCGGGCGGGAAACGAGAGAGTCCACGGCCGCGGCCGCCGCCGGATACATCTTCGGCCGAAACGGCTTGCCTTCGAGGGGCAAAAGGCCCTGGCCGGGCATGTCCAGGGTCATGAAGTTGTAGCCGCGCTGGTTGGCCTGGGGCATGCTGTAAAAAACGAGGTCTTCGGCGAAGGTCTCGCCGCCGCCGAGCATCAGGAGCGTCTTGCGCGGCGTGGCGTCGTGGGCGGCCTTGCGGAAATAGCCGGGCAGCACCGTGCCTTCGAAGGGGATCTCGACGTATTCCAGGGGCGGCTCGAACAGTTTTCCGGCCTTTTTCATGGCCTCGCGGCTCTTGGCGGCGGTGGTCCGCAGCCGGGGATCGTCGGGCAGCATGGCCATGAGCCCGAAACGGTAGTAGTTCGAGGCTCGCAAGAGCTGCTCCCGGGCGCTGACGGCGTGCCCGTCGGCCAGGGATTTGAGCCCCCGGGCCTCCACTCGCTCGGCCATCTTGATCCATTGCTCCTGCCAGCTGGCGGCGTCGCCGTCCTTGATGTTGGCCGCCACGTAGAACGCCTCGCCCGTTTCGCAGCCCTGGTTGCTGATGGAGCCCAGGACGACCGAGCCGAACGTGAAATCCATGTCCGGATCCGCGAAGTGGTAGCGGACGTAGGGGGCGTGCATGTCGAAAGCCTTGGCCTCGGCGGCGACGGCCTGAGGGGGCGCTGCTGCGCCGCAACGGAGGGTCAGGCACGGCACGAGCGCGTAGGCCAGCCAGAATGAGCAGATCGCCGGCAACAGACGACGGGGCATGGGAAGGCTCCTTGCGAAAGGGTTTCCATGGGGCCGCATCGGCCGAAGCCCCGGCCAACGACGGCAGGCCGGGGCCAACGGCATGGACCGCGCAATACGGACCTTCTAGCAGGGGATGCCTGACATTTTTCTTACGATTCTCCCCTCGGACGATGGCAGAGTTCTGCCATCCCGAAGGACACTTTTTTGCACTGACGAACCGATCTCGCTTGTTTTTATAAAGTTTTCAGATTTTCACGTCTCTTCCAGCGCCCCCGATCCACAGAATCCTGCGTTTTCCGGTTGCCGGATTTCCCGTGTTTTCGGGAGATTCCCTGTTTGGCAGGGGTTTGAATTTTTTTGGGGGTGCGAGGGAGGCGCTCTTCCGTACTAAGCGCTGGTCTGGTATGCTAGTGGAGGAGTGCGTTGCTTCTTTTTTGAGAAGAACTCACTGAAGTTTAAGGCAATATTGATCAATCGTCTTTCCTCCGCCCTCGATAGGAGGTGTCAAATGTCCCAGAGCCGTAGAGAGTTCTTGTCCCTCACTGCTAAGACGGCCATGCTTGCAGCAGGTGCTGGCCTCGGCCTTCCTTCGCTGCTTTCCGCTGCCCCGTCTGGTAACTCTGGCACTGCTCCATTGCCCGTTCCGGGCATGTCCGGCCTTTTCGGATTTCTTACCCCCGAGGGAAAGCTGACCCTTACAGCGGCGGAAGCCCCGGGTGCTCTCCCGGCCACCGGCGCGCCTATGCTGGCCTACAAGGCCACACAACACGGCGTGAACTACCTGAATCCCATACTGGTTCTACACAAGGGGCAAGACTTCGAGGCCACGCTCATCAATGGGTTGGATGAACCGACCATCATCCACTGGCACGGCGTCGAATGCCCCTGGCGTCAGGCAGGCCACCCAGCCTACGCGGTCGGGCCAGGCGGGAGCTACGATTACAAGTTCCCCGTAACCAATCGGGCCGGAACGTACTGGTATCATCCCCATCCTCATGGCCTCACAGCAAGGCAATCGTATCTGGGGTTGGCATCCTTTGTCATCGTTACGGATGCCGAAGAGGAGGCCTTCAGCAAAGAGCTTGACCTGCGCCTGGGCGAGACGGACATCCCAATCCTGCTTCAGGACAAACGGTTCGCCAAGGACGGGAGCCTCGACTACTCGCCTTCCAAGGATGATCTGCTCATGGGCTATTTGGGCAAAAGCGTCCTTGCCAATGGAGCGCAGCAGCCGACTATGAAGGTGGCGACGCGGTTATACCGGCTGCGCCTGCTCAACGGCTCCACCGCGCGTATTTACAACCTGGCCTTCCTGCACGGCAAGACACGCCTGCCATTTTTTCTTGTCGGCAACGACGGAGGCTTCCTGCCTGCACCGCAGCAGCTTTCCGAAGTTTTTCTCGCTCCTGGCGAGCGGGTAGACGTGCTCGTGGATTTGCGGGCTCTCGCCCCGGGCCAAGAAGTCTTCCTGCAGAATATACCCTTCGACCCCATGCACAAGGAGATGGAGGACATGGGGAATATGGAAGGCATGGCGGGTATGGAGGGTATGGGACACGATAACGCTGGCGGTCACAAGGCAGAGGGTGAATCCACCTTGGGTGAGGGCGGTTCCTTCATGATCCTACGGCTCCTGGTGGAGCGCGCCCAGACCTATGACAGACAACTCCCCCAAACATTGTCCACCGGCGCGCAACCTCCAACTGGCGCGGGCTTCGTTCGCCCCATCACCCTTGCCCTGCGCCGCATGGATACCTGGACGATCAACGATCAAACCTTCTCCATGGAAGATGCTCCCATCGTCGTGCAACAACGCGGACCGGAGGTCTGGCGCATCACCAATACGCAGGCGAGTATGCCACATCCCATGCATCTGCATGGTTATTTCTACCGAGTGCTCGAACGGCAGGGCAGCCCGTCTCAAATCAGAACTCGGGCAGTGGATGCCCAGGGGCGCCTTGCCACGGATCTAGGCTACAAGGATACTGTGCTGGTGTGGCCGGGCGAAACAGTGTCCTTGTCCATTGACTTCGGCAACCCCAATTATCCAGAAAAACAAATTTTCCTGTTCCATTGTCACAACCTGGAGCACGAGGACCAGGGCATGATGCTCAACGTCATGGTCAGTTGAACATCAAGCCGACATGTCGCTTTCGGCGACAATGACCTCAAGCCCCAGTGCACGGATGGCTTTGAGCGCTCGCGGATCAAGGCTGCTGTCCGTGATGATGGCATCCAAGCTCTTCAAGGGAATGGCCTTGAAAAAGCCTGCCTTCCCATATTTTGTCGCGTCGCTGACCAGGATTTTTTTGACGGAAGCAGCCACAACGGCTTGCTTGACAGGCACTTTTGATTCTGTGGGAGTGGAAATATAATGCATGTCCCACGACGATGCGGAGATAAAACCGATATCGATATTGACCGAAGCGATAAACCGCGCGGCACTTTCGCCATCGCAGGATTCATTCTGCCGAATCACGTGGCCACCCGTGTGGTACAACGCACACTGCGAATTCTCTATCAGATAGGAGACAATGACGAAGTCGTTTGTCAGCACGGTAAGATCGCCCCGAGGCGCCAATTGTACCGCAATGGCGAGACAAGTCGTGCCCGCGTCAAGATACACTGTGGCCCCCGACGGGACGATCGCCCCGGCTGCCTGGGAAATCATGGCCTTTTCCGTGGATTGCAAGGCGGCCTTGACGTTCCGCGAAGGCTCCGCCTCGATCTGCTCGACCCGTCGGACGCCGCCGGAGACAAGCAACACCTTGCCGGCTTGCTCCAGCGACACAATGTCGCGCCGAATGGTCATGTGCGAAACCGCGAGGGCCTCGGTCAGCTCTGCGATGCTGACAACCTCTCGTTGTTCCAGGGTTTTGAGGATGATTTGCTGGCGTTGCGCGGGGATCAAATGCACGTACCTTTACCGGACGAGTCCGGCGATCTCATTTTCCGTAAGATACCGGATAGGGCGGTTGGAAGACAAGAGCAAAAAATACAATTTGGCCGTTTCTTCCAATTCTTCCGCGTTGTTGACCGCATCGACGAGCGAGGTGCCGCAAACGACGGAACCGTGGTTGGCAAGGAGAAACGCATTTGCGACAACCGCCGCCTTTCCCGCTTCCGCAGTGAGTTCTTTGGAACCTGGCTTGCAATATTTTACGACAGGCAGTTTGCCGATGCGCATGACATAATACGGTGTGAAAGGCTGAAGGGCGTTGTGCCTGTCGATGTCCTCCAGACAGGACAAGGCGGTAATGTATGTCGAGTGCAAATGCACAATGGCCATGCATTCCCGTCTGCTTTTGTATACTGCCAAGTGCATTGGCAATTCCTTGGTTGGTGCGTCGCCGCTGATATGCCGGCCGGCCCTATCCACTACTGCGAGCTTTTGCGCGGAAAGTCTGCCCAGGCACGAGTTTGTCGGGGTCACCAGAAGCGTGTCGTCTGGAAGGAGCATGGAAATGTTCCCCGCGCCGCCGACACTGTATCCCCGCATGAACAGAGAAGCCCCAAGCTCCACGAGCTGTGTACGACAATCGAATTCCATCATCGAAAACAATCCTGCGCTATCGAGAAGAAATCTTCGTTTCCAAAGTTGCCGGATTTAAGCGCCAGAGAAATCGGTCGGTCCACGGCGCGCACCCAGGGCACGCCCGGCGCGATCTGCGGGCCGATATGAAAGGCCTTGACGCCCAGGGCCTTGACCACCGCACCGGAAGTCTCGCCCCCGGCAACGATAAAGTGGTCCACGCCCTTCTCGGCCAGCTTCTTCGCCAAGAGTGCGAAGAAACGTTCCAGGGCCTGGCCGGACGCTTCGGCGCCGTATTTTTGTTGAATGTCGGACAGTTCTTCCGGTCCCGTTGTCGCGTAGACAAGCGGGGCGTTGGCGCTTGGAGCCAGGGAACCTACCCAGTCGGCCATTTCGGCGGCATAGCTCTCCCCGTCCACCATGCAGCGCCGCTCCATGACCTTCTGCGACGCTGCAAGCTTTTTATAGCGCGCCACCTGGGCATTGGTCATGACCGAGGCTGACCCGGAAAGCACCACGCACCGGCCGCCGGGAGGCGCGCCGGCGCCGGTGCTGTCATGCCCAGTGATTGCGAATTGCTTGCGCATGCGGCGCGCCACGCCCATGCCCAGTCCCGATCCGCCAGTGACCAGGGGCAGCGCCGCAACCGCCTCGCCGAGCGCGACGAGATGTTCTTCGGTCAAGGTGTCGGGAACCGCATAACGGATTCCTCTGTCCTTGAGCTCCCGCAATGCGTCTCCAAGGGCGTCGCGGCCCGCGTCTACCACGGAAAAGGGAATGTTGGCGGCTTTCCCTTGGGCCTGGCGTTCGGTGAGCCGCATCAGGTTGGAGTCCAGCATCGGCGTGATCGGGTGGTGGCGCATGCCGGATTCGCTCAACAGATCGCCGCCGACAAAAAGATGCCCCATGTAGACGGTTCTTCCATTGACCGGAAGGGCCGGGACCATGACCGTGACGTCTGCCTGCAGCGCATCGAGCAGCGCGTCGGTCACGGGACCGATATTGCCCTTGGCCGTGCTGTCGAACGTCGAGCAGTATTTGAAAAAAAACTGCTCGCAGCCCTGCGCCTGCAACCAGCGCAAGGCGGCAAGGGAGTCGCCGACCGCCTCGTCCACAGGGGCGGAACGGCTTTTCAAGGAGATGACGGCGGCATCGGCCTGCCGCGCCGGGAACGACGCGTCCGGAACGCCGATGAATTGCGTGACGGAGAGACCGCTTTGAACAATGAACCCGGCGATGTCCGTCCCTCCGGTAAAATCATCTGCGATAACACCTAGATACATATCATCTCCAGGTCGCCCGTGAGGGCACCGTTTAGGCCCTACGTAACCGCGCTCCGCAGGGATAACTTTTTTTCACATCAAGAAAAACAATTTTGTGTATTTCTGAGACGCTCGTCTGCCCGGCACACCCCAGCCATTGCTCGCGGCGTCTACCGGGGCCGTCGCTGGCTGCCGCGCCAGGGCTCAAACCAGCCAAGGCCGGCGCTCGTGGCGCCTTCCGGAAGGTACTCGCAACCGACCCAGCCCGCGTAGCCGAGGGCGTCGAGCTCGCGAAACAGCCAGTCGTAGTTGACTTCGCCCTTGTCCGGTTCATGCCTGTCCGGGACCCCGGCGATCTGGACATGGCCGATGTGCGGCATATCGCGCCGCAGTCTCGTGCACACGTCGCCTTCCGTGATCTGGCAATGGTAGATGTCGAATTGCACGGCCAGGTCGGGGCTGGCCAATTCCGCGACGAGGGCCTGAGCTTCGTCCTGGCGTTCAAGGAAATACAGGGGCATGTTCCTGTGGTTGATGGGCTCGATGACGATGGTCACGCCCGCCTGTCCGGCCATGGCGGCGGCCCGCCGCAGATTGGCCGCGAAGACGGCCCGCTGCCGCGCAGGCAGCAACAGGGGCACGGCATTGCCCGCCATGACGTGAACCGTTCGGCATTCCAGGACGGCCGCGTATTCCAGCGCCTTTTCCATGGCGCGGGCGAACTCCGCCTCACGGCCGGGCAGCGAGGCGATGCCCCGCTCCCCCTGTGCCCAATCGCCGGGAGGCGCGTTGAAAAGCGCCTGACGCAGCCCGTTGGCGTCCAGCAGCGCCTTGAGCTCGTGCGCGTCGTACTCGTAGGGGAACAGGTATTCGACGCCGACGAAGCCGTCGGCGGCCGCGAGGGCGAAACGCTCCAGGAACGGAACTTCCTGGTACATCATACTCAGGTTGGCGGCGAAATACGGCATGGCACTCCCCCTGTGTCGCGGCCTCCCTTGCCTTGGGCAAAGGGAGGCCGCGATCCTGCCGGGTTTATTTTTTCCCGAAGAAGAGTTCTTCCATTTCCTGGCGGATCTTGTAGGCAGGCAAGGTCGTGTCCGCCTCGACGTGATTCCAGGTGACGGCCTCTCCCTGCGCCACGGGCTTGACGAGCTTGAGATTGTGCGCCAGCCCGAGGGGCAGGCATCGGGCCGCGACGGATTTCCTGGCCGGCTGGATGTTGCCGTATACCGTGTAGCCGCCTTCGCCGTCGAGGATCTCGCCGGGCTTGAGGGCGCGCTTGGCCGTGGCGACGACGTCGGCGTTGAAGCAGACGGGGCTGCCGGTCGGCTCGTTGCGCAAGGCGACGGAGGCGACGGAGATGCCCACTTCCAGCCCGATCAGGTGCCAGCGGCGGAACACCGCGCAGTATTTGCCCGTATCGTCCGTCTTGACGCCGTATTCCTTGAAGCAGCGGCGAATATATTTCGTGTCCCCTTCCACCACGACCCAGACGCCGTTGCGGATGTCGTTGGGCACGGGCGAGCCGTCGGGGAACAGGCAGGAGGCGACTTCCACGAGCCCCTTTTTCTCAAGCGCCCCGCCGTCGCTTTTGGGCCGCATGACCGAAGGCAGGTCGTCCATGGACGAAGGCGGAAAACCCAGCCCGTTTTCCGGGGATTCCAGGTTGCAGGCGTTGGCCACGGCGGTGGATTCGATGGCCGGCTTGGAGCCGTCCAGGAACGAATTGAACATCTTGGGATTGAGGCCGCCGATCTTGGCCTGTTCCGCGGTCAGGCCCCAGTCGTTCCACACGGTTTCGGGCGTGGACTGGGAGAAGCGCGGCAGCCACTTGTGGCCGCGTCCCGCCGCCACGACAGGGAAACCGCAGCCGCGCGCCCAGTCCACCCAATCGCAGATCAGGGCGGGCTGGTCGCCGAAGGCCAGGCTGTACTGCACGCCCGCTTCCTTTGCGCGCTGGCCGAGGAGGGCGCCGCAGAAGGCGTCGGCCTCGACGGTGACGTTGACGATGTGCTTGCCTTCCTTGAAAGCGCCCAGACAATGTTCCACGGCGGCCACGGGGTTGCCCGTACACTCGACGATGACGTCGATTTCGGGCCGCTTCACCAGGGCTTCCCAACTCTCCGTAATGAAGGTGGTGCGATTTTTCAGGGCATCCTCAAAAGACGTCGCCCCATAGGCTTCGGCCTTCCAGCCCACGCGCTGCAGGCTGGCCCGGGCGTTGGCCGGGGAGAAATCCGCGATGCCGACGAGGTCCATGCCGGGGGTGTTGGGGATTTGGGCAAGGAACATGGCCCCGAACTTTCCCGCGCCGATGAGACCCACGCGGACCGGGCGATTTCTCCTCTCGCAATCAACAAGCTTTGCATAGAGACTCATTCCATATACCTCACTGTTGTTGGAGTGATGTTTTCGTCTTCACGAAACGGATGGGTTCCACGCGGCCGATGGTCAACAGCGCCAGTATCCCGACAACGGCCAGGGAGGCCGTGAAGTAGAGCGCTTTTTCGAACTTCCCGCCGGAAAGCGTCACGATCACGCCGGTGATCGTGGGGGCCAAAATGCCCGCGATATTGCCGCTGGTGTTCATCATGCCGCTGATGACGCCCGCGTCCTTGGACGAGAGGTTGATGGGCGTCGACCAGAACGCCCCGTAGTTCAGGGTGAGAAAACCCACGGAGGCGGCAATGTAGGTGATGGCCCGTTCGGCCGTGGGCGTGTCGGCGGCCAGGGCCAGGAACAGCCCGCAGCCGCCCATGCCGACGACGATGGGCAGACGGCGTCCCACGGTGGGACCGTATTTTTCGGACAGCCGATCGGACAGCCAGCCGCCCAGCGGCATGGAGAAACAGGCGACCAGATAGGGGATGACCGTGTAGAGACCGCTTTTGAGCAGGCTGAGCCCCCGCTCCATGACAAGGTATCCGGGAAGCCAGGTCATGAAGAGATACCACAGGTAATTGTGGAAGAAGTAGGCGACGGTCAAACCCCACACGGAAGAACTCTTGAGGATCGGCTTCCACTCCGTGGGTTGATCCATGATCGAAGGATCGTCCTGATCCGCCTCGATGACCGCAAGTTCCTCATCCGTGATCTTCTTGTGTTGTCGGGGCTTGTCGCAACCGTACCAGTGCCAGGCGGCCACCCAGATGATGCCGACGACGGCGAACACGTAGAAGCTCGACTGCCAACCGTGATGCTCGGTCAACCAGACGGCGGTGGGCATGGTGATCATGATTCCCACGGGCATGCCAATGTAGTACACGGCCTGGGCCATGCCCGCTTCCGATCGCGGCATCCACCGGGCGGTGAGCGAGGTATGCGTCGGCGCGTTGACCCCTTCCCCGAGACCCATCAGGGCGCGCACGATGCACATGCTCGTGATGGTGGCGGCAAAGGGCGTCAAAAAGACGAAGGCCGACCACCAGAGGGTGCCGAAAATGATGACCTTGGATCCGCCGAAACGGTCGGCAAGCCAGCCGCCGGGGATCTGCGTAAGGGAGTAGCCCACAAAGAACGCAGACTGCACGAGGCCGAAGTCCGTCGCCGTCCAGCCGAACTCCTTCATCATGACAGGCCCGACGATGGAGATGTTGGTCCTGTCCATGTACCAGACGACGTAACTCAGCAACAGCAGTATCGCTATCCGCCAACGGACCGACAAGAACGTTTGCTTTGTGGAAGCCACGGCTTGCTGCGTACTCATGCTGGCCTCCAAGATAGAAGCAGTGACGATAAGAGACACTTTCGATCCATATCTCCTCCCTGCTTGCGATGGCGCTCAATTAAATACCGAAACCCCAGAAGTCGAGGGCCATCATTTTTGGTATGCGCATTGATGAACAAAGCCAAAGAGCCGGCACTCTGGCTGTGAAAATTTGTTACAATATCTTGAAAAAATGTGCAACAAAAAATTAACAAAGCGAGAATTATAAATATATTTAATAAATTTAGTATATTATGATGAACAGAAAATAACATATTTCGTCGGTGCTTTTCCCCAGGCCCCGAGGTTGGCCGGGGCTCATCTCTTTTGTTGCGGGCCGCAAATCGAAAATACCACCGCAGAGGGCCTGTAACGAAAACTGTGTAAACCTCCACTAATGGGCGAAAGTCCCAGGAGGTTTTCGTGCTGATCGACCGTGACGAACTGGCCAGGAAGGTGCTCGAAGGAGACACCGACTCGCAGGGTCCTGCGAATTTGCAGTCCCGATCACTCCCAATATCGCTGAAACAGCCCTGTTCCTGGTCCTGGTGGAGGGTAGGGCAGGGGGGCGACTATCAGGCTGTAAGAGCGCAGCTATTTCAAATACGCGTTTCCCAGCGTTTTTGACCTGCCTCTCTTTTTATCCTGTTCGAAGGTAACGCAGCTTTTGCCGTTAAAAATGATTAATCAGCTTTCACGCGACTTTTGTTGACATCCTTTGTCTTTGAGATAGGATTTGTCTTGAATAATCGACACCGAAAACGAAGGAGAGAAAACTATGCCCCGTGCAAAATCGAAATTTGATGCGGTGAAGCTTCGTGATCTGATAAAAGATGGCAAAAACGCCCAACAGATCATGGATGCTTTCGAGATTAAGAAACCGCAGCTGAAAACCTACGTGGCCAAGCTGATCCAGCTGGACGAGGAATTTTATAAGGTCGTTGGCATGGAGGAGCGCGCTGTCGCTGGTGCACCGAAGTTTGGGAAGAACGGAATCCACCTGAGCGCAGCCCTGCTGAAGAGCTACGGCTTCAAGGAAGGGGAGAGCTTCAAGTTCTCTGCTCCTGAAGTTGGAAAAATCGTGCTGGAAAAAGTCTAGCCAGCTAGTTTTTCAGGAATCTTGCGCAGATAGGCCCACGTCGTCCAAGAAACTTGGTTGGCGTGGGTCTTATTGTGATGAGGGATGTGCATAGTTTAGCAGCGCGTTGAAAAAGGGCATTTTTGCCTATTTTTCCAGGCAGGCGATCGCAATCGGCACAATCGTGCAGCCTTGTTCCTCAGTCAGGATTACGATGGCTAGACAGGCCATGAAGGGGTGCTGA